>JAZNII010000113.1:0-2060 GCA_045577415.1 Eubacteriales bacterium | reverse complement strand
TCGCGTCCTTCTGCTCCTGCTCCGAGGCGGACGTAGATCTTCGCAGACAGAACAACATTTACGCAGACCTTTATTCCTTTATAAACACTCCCGAGGAATACAAGGGTAAAACGGTAGCGCTTACTTCGACTTATATGTCGGTTTACGACTTCAGCAAAAACAAGATCATCCGTCACATCCTCTCCGAGACCGACAAAACGGGAAAAAAACGCGCGCTTTACGAGATACGCAACGAAAGCGGCGAATATCCGCGCACAGGAAGCCGAGTTACCGTCTTCGGCACTATCGCTGAAAACGGCTATATCGACGTTGAAAGATTTGAAAATTCTCAAATCAGCCAAGGCTACGACATCGACACGCTCACGCTCAGCGCAGACGAGCTTAAAGCTTTTGTGACAGACTATCGCAAGCAATATGGAGAAAGCGAATATTACGGCAAAACGTTAAGGATCTTCGGTCATCTTAAAACTGTTGATGAAGGATACACTTATCTTTTGGGACTTGACAGCAACGGCGCGTATATATGGGACATAGAGCTTTACGATCCCGACGGGAAATTTGACTACCCTTCTGCCGAGGGGAATACGGTAAACCCCGTAGAGATCATCGGAGAGTTTTCCACCTACACCGAGGACAATCTGCTTTACGCCTGCATCAAGGTCAAGCAGGTAGGCAGGGTCGAAAGCGTTTTTCAAGAAAACGGATCAATTCAATAATTCATAAATGGTATCCGCAATTTTGTTCGGATACCATTTGTTGCTTTTTAGATATAAATTTTTTTGGAAAAATTCAAAAAACTCTTGACAAATGTAAAAAACGGTGCTAAACTGTTTTCATAAACAAAAAAGGAGATAGAAAGTAATGTTCTCTTCCGCATTCGCATTTGCATACTTTTACTTTTATTACTATTACGAGTCGTAATATAATAAAAGTGATTTGTGCTGTGTAAATGCAAAAAGCCCGAGGAAGAATATTTTTTCATTTGGACACCCGCAGTAAAGGTCACTGCGTGGGGTCCGTTTTTTGTTTGAATTTGGGTTTATATGTTCATTTCTTTTCTTCGGCGAAAAGAAACGAACCAAAGAAACGCCGCACGGAGGATAGGGGCGGGTTCTAAAAATCCGCAAAAGACGATAGCAAAATTTAAATCAAAGGCGGATTTTTTGAACAGCCCCTCCCCCGTGTCCCCCAACCCCATTGGTTGAAATAGTGAAATAAGGCTTATAACATATTAAACTTTTAAATTTAATGAGGCTTTCCCTTCGGGAAAGGTCGGCTTCGCCGACAGTTTAGAGTTGAGTGTTTGTTACTTCAACTTAAATCAAACTATAACTTTAGTTAAACTTTTCGGCTGGGTTCAACACCTTTGCAATAAGGAAACGTCAGTGAGGGATTTTTTTAGCGACGAAGGAGCGAAAAATCCTCCGACACCCTAAAAGGACCCAAAAAAATTCGGGAAAGTTTTTGCGGAGCTTTTTCCCAAAAAGCGACCCGCCGGAGGCACGCGTCTCCCCCGACAAATTGCAAATTAACAATCAACTTAAAATAAAAAAAGGAGACACAAAAATGATTGCAGTATTAAAAAAAGGAACGACAGAAAATCAAATAGAGAGCCTTACAGGCTGGATAGAAGCTCAAGGTCTTGCCGTACACCTTTCAAAGGGTGAATTTCAGACGATAGTCGGTCTTATCGGCGACACAACGCGCATTGACGAGGATCTTCTCCGCTCGCTGGAGATTGTCGAGACGGTTCAGAGAATTTCCGAGCCTTTTAAGAGCGCAAACAGAAAGTTCCATCCCGACGACAGTATTATAAAGGTTGAAAATACAAGCGTGGGCGGCGATATTTTTGCGGTCATGGCAGGACCTTGCTCCGTCGAGAGCGAGGAACAAGTGATCGAGATCGCCAAATCTGTCAAGGCGGCGGGAGCGACCATGCTTCGCGGCGGAGCCTTCAAGCCTCGCACCTCGCCCTACGATTTTCAGGGTCTTAAGGCAGAGGGCATTGAATTTTTGCTTGAAGCAAAGAAAGAAACGGGACTTCCTATCGTCACCGAGAT
>JAZNII010000112.1:0-2623 GCA_045577415.1 Eubacteriales bacterium | reverse complement strand
TAACCTTCCGGCACTGGGCAGGCGTCAGCTCCTATACTTCATCTTTCGATTTAGCAGAAACCTGTGTTTTTGATAAACAGTCGCCTGGGCCTATTCTCTGTGACTCATTACTGAGTTCCCCTTATCCCTAAGTTACGGGGTTAACTTGCCGAGTTCCTTAACAACATTTCTCTCGTCGGCCTTAGGATTCTCTCCTCGTCTACCTGTGTCGGTTTGCGGTACGGTCATCTAATCAATACATAAGACTTTTCTCGTCTCTCTGAATCACATACTTCCCTACTTCAGTTCGGTCCCTTTCGCCCAGCTCAACCAACGGCTGGGTTATGTTATCAGAAAGCGTCATCTTACTTAACAATTTCGACGGCTACGGAATCTCTACCGTATGTGCATCGGCTACGCCTTTCGGCCTCACCTTAGCTCCGGCTTACCCGGAGGGGACAAACCTTCCCCCGGAAACCTTAGACTTTCGGCCATTATGATTCTCACATAATTCTCGCTACTCATTCCGGCATTCTCACTTCTGTAAAGTCCACCACCGCTCACGCTATGACTTCACCCCTTACAGAACGCTCCCCTACCCAGTATTTCTACTGCCCAAGCTTCGGTTATACGTTTGAGCCCCGTTACATCTTCGGCGCAGAACCATTCGACCAGTGAGCTATTACGCACTCTTTTAATGTGTGGCTGCTTCTAAGCCAACATCCTGGTTGTTTTCACGGTTCCACATCCTTTTCCACTTAACGTATATTTGGGACCTTAGCTGTGGATCTGGGCTGTTTCCCTTTTGACAATGAGACTTATCTCACACTGTCTGACTCCTATCTTTCCATTATTCGGCATTCTTAGTTTGATAGGATTTGGTAATCTTTCGACCCCTCCTCCGGTCAGTGCTTTACCTCCGATAATGGCATGTGTCTTAAGACACTGATAAGGCTAGCCCTAAAGCTATTTCGGGGAGAACCAGCTATATCCGAGTTCGATTGGAATTTCTCCGCTATCCACAAGTCATCCGCCAGCATTTCAACGAGGGTCGGTTCGGTCCTCCATGAAGTCTTACCTTCACTTCAACCTGCTCATGGATAGGTCACCCGGTTTCGGGTCTAGGTCACGCAACACCGCGGTATTTCACACTCGGTTTCCCTTCGGCTCCGGACCTCTAAGTCCTTAACCTTTGCTACGTACTCTAACTCGCCGGACCGTTCTACAAAAAGTACCTCATCGCACATAGACGTGCTTTGAGTGCTTGTAAACACAGGGTTTCAGGTTCTCTTTCACTCCCCTCCCGGGGTGCTTTTCACCTTTCCTTCACAGTACTTCTACACTATCGATCACCAAGTAGTATTTAGGCTTAGAGGGTGGGCCCCCTGTCTTCATACGGGATTCCTCGTGTCCCGCACTACTCCGGATACGGACTCCTGCCTCAAACTTCGCGTACGGGACTATCACCCTCTTCGGTAGGCCTTCCCAGACCTTTCTGCTCGCTCTCAGCAATAGATTATTCCGTCCAAAACCCCTAAGGTATTTCTACCTCAGGTTTAGCCTCTTCCGCGTTCGCTCGCCGCTACTAGCGGAATCTCGTTTGATTTCTCTTCCTCGCCCTACTTAGATGTTTCAGTTCAGGCGGTTCCCTCCGTATGACTATGGATTCATCATACGGTCTCCGATTTTGAGTCGGAGTGGTTTCCCAATTCGGAAATCCGCGGATCGGGGCTTATTTGCAGCTCCCCGCGGCTTATCGCAGCTTGTCACGTCCTTCGTCGGCTCTTGGTGTCAAGGCATTCACCTTGTGCTCTTTCTAGCTTGATCCTTAAAACTGTTTTCCGGTTCTCTATCAGCTTGAATTATATGTGATACTCAGAAATTGCAGAGCTTTACCATGTTACCATGATGCTCTTTATCTTTCTCTTTTCGTTTCATCACAATTCATTCGTGTTATTCAATTTTCAAGTTACGAAGTTCATGAAACAGATGTTTCATGGTGGGCCCAAGTAGACTCGAACTACCGACCTCGCGCTTATCAGGCGCGCGCTCTAACCTGCTGAGCTATGAGCCCATCTTTAATAATTCGGTTTTACTTAGACCGTTTGAGCTTATTGCAGCTCAAAAATTAAACAGCGATATTTCCTGACTCTAAACTGGGATTCCTTTGCATCACTTCGTGAGAAGCTTCGCAAATTTCTCCTTAGAAAGGAGGTGATCCAGCCGCACCTTCCGATACGGCTACCTTGTTACGACTTAACCCCAATCATCAGACCTACCTTAGACTGCGTTCCCCTTGCGGTTAAACAACAGGCTTCGGGTATTTCTGACTCTCATGGTTTGACGGGCGGTGTGTACAAGGCCCGGGAACGTATTCACCGTGACATGCTGATTCACGATTACTAGCAATTCCGACTTCATGTAGGCGAGTTGCAGCCTACAATCTGAACTGAGACGCCTTTTTGGGATTTGCTCGGACTCACGTCTTTGCTCCCCTTTGTTAACCGCCATTGTAGTACGTGTGTAGCCCAGGTCATAAAGGGCATGATGATTTGACGTCATCCCCACCTTCCTCCGTTTTGTCAACGGCAGTCTCGTTAGAGTGCTCTTGCGTAGCAACTAACAATAGGGGTTGCGCTCGTTG
>JAZNII010000111.1:0-27565 GCA_045577415.1 Eubacteriales bacterium | reverse complement strand
CTATCGGCATCGACGACCTTTTCCGCGACGGATACAAGGCGATATTCGTGGGAACGGGAGTATGGAAGCCAAACGCGCTCCACATCAAGGGCGAGACTCTCGGTCACGTTCATTTCGGAATCAACTATCTCAACTCTCCCGACTCATTTAAGCTCGGTCAGAGAGTTATCGTCATTGGAGCGGGCAACGCGGCGATGGACGTAGCTCGTACCGCTATACGACACGGCGTCGAATATCTGACCTGCTTTTCCTTGACGAAAAAGGTCGCCGCAAGCGACTACGAATACAGCTACGCAAAGCTTGAAGGCACTATGTTCGAGTACAATAAGCGACCCGTCGAGATCGTGGACGAGGGAGTTATCTTCTGCGACGTTATCGAGAACGAGGACGGAAGCTTCACCGACGTAGAGGGAAGCGAGAAGCTCTATGAAGCTGACAGCGTGATAGTCTCTATCAGCCAAGGACCCCAGAACGTCATTGTCAACACAACAAAGGGACTTGACACAAGCTCACGCGGTCTGCTTATCGCCGACGAGTACGGAAACACCACCCGCCCCGGAATCTTCGCCAGCGGTGATGTCGTTCTTGGCGCGCGAACCGTCGTTGAAGCCGTCGCCCACTCCAAAATAGTTGCCGAAACCATGCACAAATATATGCAGAGCTTTGATGATTGAGGATTTGCAGGGGGAGAAAACCATTTAAAAAGTTTTTGCCAAGCTTTTTCAAAAAGCTTGCGCTGATCCAACGCGCGTAGCGTTGGTCGCCTCCGCAGAGGCGAAACTTCCCTTATCCTTCCAAAGCGCCACGGAGGGGGGCTTCGCCAAGGGCGAAGCGGGGAACCGCACAAGTGGGGGGTTCCCCTTAAAACCTAACCAAACCGCAAATAATTTTGAACCTTTACGCAAAGCCTTAGGATTCGGTTAATAATTTTTATTGTAAACTATTGACTTTATTTGTTTTTTATTGTATAATATTTGTATTGAATCGTCTCATGAATTTCTATCATAAATTTGGAGGAAAAAATCATGTTAGTTAATATGAATGAAGTTTTGATTCCCGCGAAGAAAAATCAATACGCTGTCGGTTTGTTTAACGCGGTTAATCTTGAGCTTGCCCGCGGAATCATCAATGCGGCTGAATCCACAAGATCGCCTGTAATTATGGGTACTGCGGAGGTACTTTTGCCTTACGGTCCTCTGGAGGAGGTATCCTATTACTTGATTCCTATGGCAAAGAAGGCGTCCGTGCCGGTCGTTGTTCACCTTGATCACGGTCTTTCCTTTGATCTTTGCGTAAAGGCGCTTGATCTCGGATTCACCTCGGTAATGTACGACTGCTCGACCGATACGTATGAGGAAAACGTTCGTAAGGTTAAGGAGATGGCTGATATTGCCCATTCCCGCGGCGCTACTATAGAGGGTGAGTTAGGTCACGTTGGTGACAACGAGGGCTCTGCTGAGGGAAACTCGCATCTTGCAGATCCGTCCGCGTATTTCACCGATCCTAAAATGGCTAAGGACTTCGTTGACAGAACAGGTGTTGACGCGTTGGCTATCGCAGTTGGTAACGCTCACGGCGCGTACAAGCTGCCCCCCAAGCTTGATTTTGAAAGAATTCGCACTATCGCCAACACCGTAGACGTTCCTCTGGTGCTTCACGGAGGATCCGGACTTACCGATGATGATTTTAGAAAGGCGATCAAGGAAGGTATCAGCAAGGTCAACATATTTACCGATATAAACGTAGCGGCGGTTGAGGCTGAATTCAAAAAATTCCAGAGCATGGACAAGGGACTGATCGACCTGATTCCCGCGGCGGTTGAGGCTGTCAAGCAGGAGACCATGAAGAAGATGAAGCTGTTCAGCAGTGACGGCAAGGCATCTTTCTCCGGAGCGGATTCTGCTGTGAATTATGAATTTATCGCTAAGCTCGTTGCGCAAGAGGTTGCAAAATATTATAACAAGTAATAATCTTGTTTTAACAAGAAAAATCCAACATAGACTTTAATAGCTATGTTGGATTTTTTAATTTTTCAAAGTTATTCGAAATCTCGCATCCTAATCACGTCAAAGGCGTGTATATCACCAATGCGGAGCATTGTATATCACCAACACGTAGTGTTGTATATCATCAATCCGAAGGGAAGATGCACGCTAACGCGTGATGATATACAGCCCGTAGGGCTGATGATATACGCCGCACTTCGTGCGTCAATGATATACCAATCCTTCGGATTGGATAGAAAAAGAGCAAGTCTTATGACTTGCTCTTTTTCTTGGCACGCCGTAAGGGATTCGAACCCCCGACCTTTTGGTTCGTAGCCAAACACTCTATCCAGCTGAGCTAACGGCGCATATTCGGTGTACTTCATTTGTCGTACCCATATATTATATCATAAAATTTGCGTTTGTCAATAGATTTTTTAAAAAAAGCAAAAAAATATTTCAAATTTTTAGATAAAAACTATTGACAAGCCTTTTTCGTTGTGATATAATAGTTCTACCTCTGCAAAGGGCTTTTTTGTTGTGTCCTGTGCGCAAAAGGACAAACACCCTTCAGAGGGAGGTACACAAGACCGCTTTGCGGTCAAATAAAATTCAAATGGGAGGTGCCGAAATCATGGCTAATGATGCAAGAGTCAAAATTACTCTCGTATGCACTGAGTGCAAGCAGAGAAATTACGACACAAAGAAAAACAAGAAGAATGATCCGGACAGACTCGAGCTTAAGAAGTTCTGTAAGTTCTGCCGCAAGCACACTCTTCACAAAGAGTCTAAGTGATAGGGGGATCTAATATGACTTTCACAAATAAAAGAAGTCTCATCGCCCTTCTCCTGTCTCTTGTGTTGGTTGTATCAATCTTTACAGTTTCCGTTTTTGCTACCGATAGCGCTACCGCTTCCTCCGAGGAAACCTCGTCCGTAGAAGAAACTACGGCAGAGAAGACCGAGGAAACAACCGGAAAGACAGAATCCGGCAGCAATTCGAATTCAAGCTCCTCTGGTAGCAGCAGTGACGAAGACAAGGCTATTGCCGAGACAAAAAACACTCTTATTATCAACAGTGTTATCATCGGTTGTATAATCGCAGTCGCAGTTGCTCTTATTATCAGATTCCACAAAAAGCTTTTTGAATTCCTTCGCACTGTAAAGAGTGAGCTTAAGAAGATCGTTTGGTCTTCCAAGGAAAATACTCGCAAGAGCTTCCTCGTAGTTGTAGTGGTTGCGGTTGCAGTTGCGCTCGCTTTGTTTATGATAGATGAAGCGTTCGGTTTCGTTGTAAGAACGCTGTCTTCTCTTATCTAAACTTAGAACTATCGAGAGGTAGATTATGAGTGATATTGATGGAATGAATGTAGGCCTGAGATGGTACGTTGCGCACACCTATTCGGGTTATGAAAACAAGGTTAAGGCTAACCTTGAAAAGATCGTCGAAAATCGCGGACTTGGAAATCTTATTTACGATATAAAGGTTCCCGTTGAAACGGTTATCGAAAAAGACGGCGACAAGGAAAAGGTTCAGGAGCTGAAGATTTTCCCCAGCTACGTGTTCGTCAAAATGATAATGACCGACGAGAGCTGGCACGCAGTCAGAAACATTACCGGTGTTACCGGCTTCGTAGGCCCCGGATCCCGTCCTACGCCCTTAAGTGAAAAAGAGGTCCTTGATATGAACCTTGAAAGCGTTGAGGAAGCAAGAGTTCAGCTCAGCTTCAACGTTGGAGACGAGGTCAGCGTTATTAACGGACTGTTTGAGGGTTACGACGGAGTGGTTCAGTCCATTACCGAGGATCTCAAGACCGTTACCGTGCTTGTAAAGCGCGGACGCAGAGATATGCCTGTCGAGATCGATGCCGAAATGCTCAAGCTCAAAACACAGAATTAATTAATTTCTTTCATTGTTTCTTATAAAGAAAACAGTGGCATCGCAAAGATGCAAAGTGGGAGGGAGAAAAATTTTTAATTCTCCCGCACAAGTACCACATTGGAGGTGTAATTTATTATGGCAAAGAAAATTATGGGTTACATCAAGCTGCAGCTCCCTGCAGGTAAGGCTACTCCTCAGCCTCCCGTAGGTCCCGCGCTTGGTCAGTACGGTGTTGCTATTCCCGTATTTACAAAGGAATTTAACGAAAGAACCAAGAATGACATCGGTCTTATTATCCCCGTTGTTATCACAGTTTACGCTGACCGTTCTTTCACTTTCATTACTAAGACTCCCCCTGCAGCAGTTCTTATCAAGAAGGCAGCAGGCATCGAGTCCGGTTCCGGCAAGCCTAACAAGGATAAAGTCGCTAAGATCACATCCGAGCAGGTTAGAAAGATCGCTGAAACAAAGATGCCCGACCTCAACGCAGGCTCTATCGAGGCTGCTATGAGCATGGTAGCTGGTACTGCACGCTCCATGGGCGTTGTAGTTGAAGACTAATTAAGGAGGTAAGTAGAAATGGGAAAGAAATATACAGATAGCGTAAAGCTTATTGAAAAGAACAGACTCTACGATCCTTCTGAGGCTCTCGGTCTTGTTTGCCAGACTTCTAAGGCAAAGTTTGATGAAACTATTGAAGTACACGTTCGTCTCGGCGTTGACTCCCGTCACGCAGACCAGCAGGTCAGAGGCGCAGTTGTTCTCCCTAACGGTACAGGTAAATCTGTAAAGGTTCTCGTATTCGCAAAGGGTGACAACGTTCAGAAGGCTCTTGACGCAGGCGCTGAGTACGCAGGCGGCGCTGAGTATGCTGAAAAGATCCAGCAGGAAAACTGGTTCGATTTCGACGTAGTTATCGCTTCTCCCGACATGATGGGTGTTATCGGTCGTCTCGGTAAGGTTCTCGGTCCTAAGGGACTTATGCCTTCTCCTAAGGCAGGTACTGTTACTCCTGACGTTGCTCGTGCTGTTACTGAAGCTAAGGCAGGTAAGATCGAGTACAGACTTGACAAGACCAACATCATCCACTGCCCCATCGGTAAGGCATCCTTCGGTGAGGCTAAGCTTCAGGAGAACTTCGACACTCTCCTTGGCGCTATCATCAAGGCTAAGCCCGCTGCTGCAAAGGGTCAGTACATTAAGAGCTGCACCGTTGCTTCCACAATGGGCCCCGGCATCAAGGTTAATCAGGCTAAGCTTGGCTAATAATTTGAGTTGATATAAAAGGAACGGATCGTTTGATCCGTTCTTTTTGTGTTTTTAAGTTTATTAAGTTAAATTTTGATTTAACCCAGACAATCAATAAATAAACCACTCAAAAATCGGCTTTTTCCATTGTGGAGAGAGTCAATTTTTCGTGTTTTCAGCTAATTCTTAAAATGAAAATGTTAAAAAAATGTAAATTTTAAAAAAATCCTTATAAAATAAAGAAAATTCGGTGATTTACAACGACAATGGGACTTGAAAAAGAGTGAAAAATATGATATAATTGTGCTATATATTATATTAATATTAATAATTATAATATTAAGGACAAAAACAAAGAAAGGATTTTTTATGGATTATTTGAAAGAAATAAATGAAATATGGTCCATGGTTCAGGATAGTCTTAAGCTTCAGCTCAGCAGTACGGCTATGAATCTTTGGTTCGGCGACCTGGAAATAGTTTCTTTTTCGGGAAATACTCTTACGATGAAAACCACGTCCGAATTCAAAATGAAAATAATCAAGGAAAAATACGTAAAACAGCTTGAAGAAGTTTTCACTGAATTTATGGGATTCGATATTAAGATCGTGGTCGAGTCGAAAAATCCTTCTGTTAATATTGAAAAGATCCGCAATCAGATAGCAAACGAGGATATTATGCCCGAAAGAGAGTCCAAAGACATAATATCATCGATATTCGATAGATTTATTCCGCCTGTGATCGGCTCTACTATGCCGACGGTCAATTTTGAATACACCTTCGATAATTTTATCGTAGGAAGCTCAAATAAGTTCGCTCACGCGGCATGTATTGCCGTTGCCGACCGTCCCGCGCAGGATTACAACCCTCTCTTTATTTACGGACCCAGCGGTCTTGGTAAAACCCACCTGCTTTACGCGGTCACAAACGAGATCAAGATCAAAAATCCTTTCGCAAACATCATCTACATAAAGGGTGAGGATTTTACAAATCAGATGATCGAAAGTCTGGCTAAAAAGTCGATGAAAAAATTCAGAGACAAATACAGGACCTGCGACGTTCTACTTATCGACGATATTCAGTTTATCGCGGGCAAGGAATCAACACAGGAGGAGTTCTTCCACACCTTCAACGCGCTTTATGAGGAGGGCAAGCAGATCATTCTGACCTCCGACCGTCCTCCCAAGGACATTAAAACTCTTGAGGACAGACTTAAGACAAGATTTGAGTGGGGACTTATCGCAGATATTCAGCCGCCCGATCTTGAGCTTCGTATAGCGATCTTTAAGAACAAGATCTCACAGGCAGGAATTACGGTGTCTGACGAGATTATCACATATCTTGCCGAAAATCTCCGTTCTCACATACGTCAGATCGAGGGAGCGGTCAAAAAGCTTGTGGCGATCAAATTCCTTGAGGGCAACGAGATAACCCTTGAGAGAGCAAAGAACATCATGACCGAGCTGCTTGGCGGAGCTGAGCCTGTTGGAGTTACTGTCGATAAGATATTTGCCGCTATTGAGAAAAAATACGACGTCAGCAAGGCGGAGCTTGTAGGCAAGTCGAGAGTTAAGGACGTGGCGCAGGCGAGACATATTGCGATCTACCTTATAAGAACGATCACCGAGATGTCTCTCCCCAACATCGGAAAGCTTTTCAACAGAGACCACTCGACCGTTATTTCCTCGATCGACGCAATAGAGAAAAAAATAGCATCGTCTCCCGCTATTGAGATAGAAATAAACGAACTGATCAAGGAGATCAAGGATTAAATTTTCTTTTCAACAGCTTTTCATTTCCGTTATCCTTTTAAGATCAAGCAAGATCTATTATTTTCCACTTTTCAACATTGTTTTTAAAATGTGGAAAACTAAAAATTATCGGTTTAAATTACAAAAATAAAAAAATCTTGCTTTTTGCAGCAAAAAAACCGATATTCTTTTGACTTTTCAAGAAAATTATCCCAAATTGTTCTCATTTATTCGACATTTGTTTGTGGAGACGCATCCTTTACGGAGTATAAGAAAAACGTAGTTTTCCACAATTTGGCGACCTATATTACTGATACTATATTCTTTCAATAAATCAGTCAATCGTTCTTTCTATCGCGCGTGCGCGTCAAAAAACAGAGACGGTCGGCTAACAAGGAGGTTTTTATGAAGATAACATTCAACAGACAGGAAATAAGCAACAAGATCGCTCCTCTTATGAGCGTAGTTTCGGGTAAGAGTACTCTTACCGCGGTTGAGGGTATACTTATCGAGGCTAATTCGTCCGACAGCTGCACAATGACCGCGTTCGACCTTGAAAAGGGAATGAAGATCACTGTGGATTGCGACGTACAAGAGCAAGGCTCTTATATCATCAACGCGCAGAAATTCAATCAGACCTTGAAGGTAATGGACGGCGAGGAGATAACCTTGACCGTTGACGAGAAGCTTGGCGTTCTCTTTGAGTGCGGAAAAAGCTCTCACAGAACGGGCGCGCTTAAAGCGGAGGATTTCCCCGAGATCCCCGATCTGATCTCTGAAAAGGGATTTGTTGTAAATCAAGCACAGCTTAAGAAGATGCTTGCCAAGATCTCTTACGCTATGGGTGTAAATGAACCCAGACCCGTTCTCAACGGTTGCTTTATCAAGACTTCTGAGGGCGAGATCAACGTAGTTGCTTGCGACGGATTTAAGCTCGCGGTTTGTAATGCCGAGTCCGAGCTTAAAAAGCTTGAAAATTCCGAAAGAGGAGTTGATTTCTCCTTTATCGTTCCCGTTAAGTCTGTAAACGAGCTTACAAAGCTGCTTTCCGATGACGATGAGGACGTGGTCACCGTCTACATGAGCCACAAGAACATGGTCATCGCTTTCGAGGATCTTATTTTCTTTACGAGACTTATCGTTGGCGAATTCGTCAATTACAACAGCATTATTATCAAAAATCACAAGATCGAGGTAGTTGCGTCCAAGCAGGAGCTGCTTGCCGCTCTTGAAAAGGCTTCTCTTATTACCGAGGAAAGAATTGCGGGCAGCGTTCGCTCTCACGTAAGGGTCGAGGTCTGCGATGATATACTCAAGGTTTCGGCAGTTTCCTCCGCAGGCAGCATTTACGACGAGATAAACGTTGACCATGTCGGCGACAATATTTCTATCGCTTTCAATAACAGATTCTTGATCGACAGTATCAGAGCTTGCAGAAGCGAAAAAGTCAAGCTCTCGATGTCCTCTCCTTTAATGGGCATAAACGTCGAGCCCTGCGACGACGAGTCCGGCAGAGAGCTGTTTATGCTCCTTCCCATAAGAACAAGAGATTAAGAGAGTAGTTAGCGAATGTTTATAGTTTCCACCTTTTTCGAGAAAAAGGTGGAGCCAAAAAGCTTCCCGGAAAAGGGGGTTCTAACTGCCGTGGAGTGACGCTGAAATTTCACTTGTGAAATTTCAGCCTGCTCGCCCATTCCGTGTTGCAACAGTTTAGAACCCAGCCGATAAAATTCAACTAAAATTAAAGTAACTTTAAGTTAAAGTTAGATAAAATGTCTTGGGTTCAATACCCTATCAATACAAAAACGACAGTGAGGGATTTTTTTAGCGACGAAGGAGCGAAAAATCCTGCGACACCCTAAAAGGACCTAAAAAATTTCGGGAAGCTTTTTGCCAAGCTTTTTCTCGAAAAAGCGGAAATCGCATCCCCCGCATACTTCGCATCCCTCGCACCCCCGCATCCCCGCATCCCCTAAAAGAAAGGAAAAAAAGAATGTTTTGCCGAAATATATGTGTTGAAAATTTCAGAAATATAGGATCGGCAAACGTTGAGTTTTGTCCGGGTACTAACGTGCTGATAGGAGAGAACGCGCAGGGAAAGACAAATTTACTTGAGGCTATATATATGACGGCTCTCGGTAAGAGCTTCAGGCAGGGGACCGATAAGGACACTATACGGTTTGGCGAAGAATTTTGTCTTATCAAGAACCGATACACCGACGATACGAGAGACATGGAAATAACCATGCGAGTGTTTTCGGACAGACGTGCAAAGAGGGTAGAGCAGAACGGACTGAAGGTCACAAGGACATCGGACATGGTAGGAAGCTTTAAGGTGGTGCTTTTCTGTCCCGAGCATCTGTCGATCATAAAAGAGGGTCCCGCGCTGAGAAGAAACTTTCTTGATGTAGCAATTTCGCAGATACGTCCGCTTTATATGAAATCGCTTCAGAGGTACGCGACGATATTGAAGGAGCGAAACGCGCTGATACGTGATGCGGAAGAAAACAGAGACGCTTTTGATTCCACCGTTGATCTGTTTTCCGAGCAGCTGGCGCACGAGGCGGCGATAATTACGGGATACAGAGTAAAATACGTCGAAAAGCTAAAAAAATACGTGGCAAAATGCTTTTCAGACATGACGGGAGAGCGAGAGCTGCCCGAGCTTGAATATATATCATCCTGCAAGCTGACAGAGGACGAGTGCCTCGACGTTGATAGGTGCAGAGAGGCATACAGAAGCCTTTATTTCAGCCACCACGACCGTGAGATCGGCGCAGGAGCCACATTGTGGGGAATTCACAAGGACGATATAGAAATCAATTTAAACGGCAACAGAGCGCGAATTTTCGCCTCGCAGGGTCAACAGAGGTCGCTGTCTCTTGCCTTGAAGCTTGCTGAGGGCGAGATCGTCAGAGATGAGTGCGGCGGCGATTACCCCGTATTCTTATTTGACGACGTTCTGAGCGAGCTTGACTTTGGCAGACGTCAGTATCTCTTGTCAAGTCTTGCGGACAAGCAGGTGATATTGACCTGTTGCGAGAGCAGCTTGATCCAAGCCGACAGACTTATATCGGTCAAGAACGGCAGATTTGAAGTTATGTAATGTGAGGTAAAATATGTATCTTCACGCAGGAAATAACAAAAACATAAGGGAAAAGGATATTTTGGGGATATTCGATATGGACAGATGCACCGTTTCGGGTATAACGAGAAAATTTCTTTCCGACGCCGAGAGAGCGTCTTTGGTCGTGTCGGCAAAGGACGAAATCCCGAAATCCTTTATTCTCTATAAAGAAAACGGAAAATATATGATCTGCTTTTCCCAGATATCCACTCAGGCTCTTTTGGGAAGAACGGAAAATAACTTATAAATATTAATTATCAGATTAGCAAGGTCAATTTTGAAAAGGTAGGTATAAAAATGTCTGAAGAGATCAAAAGACAGGAAGAAATGAGTGAGCAGCATTACGGCGAAAACGAGATCCAGGTGCTTGAAGGACTTGAAGCGGTAAGAAAGAGACCGGGTATGTATATCGGTACTACCTCTATCCGCGGACTTCACCATCTCGTTTACGAGATCGTAGACAACTCTATCGACGAGGCTCTGGCGGGATATTGCGACCAGATCACGGTAACGCTCAACTATGATAACAGCGTGACCGTTGAGGATAACGGTCGAGGAATCCCCGCAGGAATCCACCCCAAGGAGGGTATTCCTACGCCCGAGGTAGTTTATACCATTCTTCACGCGGGCGGAAAATTCGGCGGCGGCGGATATAAGATCGCGGGCGGTCTCCACGGCGTTGGTGCATCGGTCGTAAACGCGCTTTCTTTGTGGGTAGAGCTTGACGACTGCTATGAGGGCAAGAGATATACCGAAAGATTTGAACGCGGCGTTGTAGCGAGAAAATTCGTCTGTGAGGGAGATTCTCCCGAGCGTCCCCACGGCGTTAAGGTCACCTTCAAGCCCGACCCCGAAATATTCGAGGAGACGGTATTTGATTACGAGACGTTGCTCAACCGTATGAGAGAGCAGAGCTTCCTTAACGCGGGCATTAAGATCGTTCTCATTGACGACAGAGGAAACGAGCCTGTTGTCAACGAGCTTCAGTTTGAGGGCGGTATCAAGAGCTTCGTTGAGTATCTGACCGAGACCAGACATAACGAACCCGTACACCCCGACGTGGTTTATATGAGGGGTGAGAAGAATACCAGTGTCTGCGAGGTAGCGCTCCAGTATAACGACGGATATAACGAGTGCGTTATGACCTTCGCTAATAACATGAACACTATCGAGGGCGGTACTCACGAGACAGGCTTCAAGTCTGCTCTTACGAGAGTTCTCAACGATTACGGAAGAAAAGCCGGAATACTTAAGGACAGCGATAAGAACCTTTCGGGCGAGGACGTAAGAGAGGGACTTTGCGCTATCGTTTCGGTCAAGCTTGAGGACGCGCAGTTTGAGAGCCAGACCAAGGCAAAGCTCGGTAACAGTGAGATAAGGACCCTTGTTGATAATACGGTATCCCAAAAGCTTGCCGATTATCTTGAGGAAAACCCCTCAACGGGACGAGCTATCCTTGATAAGGCGCTTGCGGCGTCGAGAGCAAGAGAGGCGGCAAGAAAGGCAAGAGAGGCAACGAGACGTAAGGGTCTCTTTGAAGGAAGCTCGCTTCCCGGTAAGCTTGCGGACTGTCAGGAAAAGGACGCGACCCTCACCGAGCTTTATTTAGTCGAGGGAGACTCTGCGGGTGGTTCCGCAAAGCAGGGAAGAAACTCCAAATTCCAGGCTATATTGCCCCTGCGTGGTAAGGTCCTTAACGTTGAAAAGACGAGAGTTGACAAGGTCTACGGAAACCTTTCGCTCATCCCGATCATTCAGGCGCTCGGTTGCGGTATCGGAGAGGAATTTGATATTTCCAAGCTCCGTTACGGCAAGATAATCATCATGGCCGATGCGGACGTAGACGGTTCTCACATCAGAATACTGCTTTTGACCTTCCTTTTCAGACACATGCGTCAGCTTATAGACGAAGGTCACGTATATCTCGCCCAGCCTCCGCTTTACAAGGTCTATAAGAGGGGTGCTAAGCAGGGCAACGAGAGATACGCGTTCTCCGACGCTGAAAGAGACAAATATATCGCCGAGCTTGCGGGTGAGAGCGGAAACACGTCAAACATCGAAGCCGACAGATATAAGGGTCTTGGTGAGATGGACGCAGACCAGCTCTGGGAGACCACAATGGACCCCTCCACGAGAACCATTCTCAAGGTCACTATCGAGGACGCTATCGCTTGCGACGAAATGTTCTCTCTGCTTATGGGCGACAAGGTCGAGCCGAGACGTATATTTATCGAGCAGAACGCGCGCTTGGCAGAGAACCTTGATATTTGATCGGTTTTCCACAATTTTCGAGTTTTGTGAAATTTCGGATGTTGAAACTTTATCTGATTAAAATAATTAACAGAGTTTTCCACATTCGGGAAAATTAAAGGATAAAAAACAGAAATTATTGATTTTAAAAGATAAAAACAAAATTGAATTGAGGATCTGACAGAAATTCAGCATAAAAATCCATAGCTTTTACACATAGAAAAAGTTTTCCACAGGCTGTGGAAACTTGTGTTGAAAACTCTGTCGGAACCTTGGGGATCGATATGAAATTTTTTAAAAATAAATTTTTCATCGCAGCCTTGTCGATAGCGGTGTTCGCGGTAATTCTCACCGCAACGCTCTCGGCAATGGGAGTGACGGATCCTGTTCGAGACGTTATAAATACCGTTTCGGTACCCTTCAGATACGCGGGTGTTGTAATCGGCGACTCAATAGACGGATTTAAGAAGTATTTTTCCGCTATCGATAAGCTCTACGAGGAAAATGAGAAGCTCAAGGATGAGATAAACAGACTTGAAGGCGAGCTTGCCGACGCCAACGGCGTAAGGGAAGAAAACGAGCGGCTTAAAGAATATCTCGGTATCAAAAAGCTTTACCCCGATTTTGAGCTGACCGAAGCTCTGATAATCGGGTCCGAGTCCGAAAATTATATGACGGTCATGACCCTCAATAAGGGCAGAGACCACGGAATTGACGTGGGAATGGCGGTCATCGTGTCGGAAGGCTTGGTGGGGTCTGTCTGCGAGGTGGGAAGTAATTGGTGTCGGGTAAGAGCCTTGCCCGAGGCATCGGCTTCGGTCGGAGCTTTCATTCCCAGAAGCGGAGAAATAGGTATCGTCAGCGGAGATATTGCCTTGAAGGGCAAGGGAGAGTGTTATCTCGGCTATCTTTCAGCCGATGCCGACGTAGAGGTGGACGATGCCGTCTATACCAGCGGTATCGGAAGCGTTTATCCCGAGGGCTTGCTTATCGGCAAGGTCACCGAGGTGAAAACTAACGACAGTCTCCGCACAAAGGAGGCTACGGTCTCTTTAGCGGTTGATTTCAACAGTCTGAAATACGTGTTGATAATAACCGATTTCACCGTCTCCGAAAAAGAGTAGATTCGGTCTTGAGGAGATTATTATGTCAGTAAATAACAGGATCGGACGCTCCTCTCGGGGAGAGAGGATAAAGCCTTGGCGGATAGCGGCATATTCACTTAGCCTTGCGGTGCTGATATTAGGGTGCGCGATACTTCAGACGAGCTGTCTTTCATTTTTGGGTAAGACCCCCGCGCTGACCTTTTCTTTGGTCTGCGCTATCGGATTTATCATGGGAGACAAGTCAGGAGCCGTATGGGGCATCTTGGGCGGAATTGCCACCGATATTATCGGGGGAGCGGGATTTTCGTTTTCTCCCGTGGTGTATATGCTTTGCGGATATTGCTGCGGAGCGTTTGTAGGTTGGTTTTTATCAAAAAATCTTCCGTCTTTTATAGCCTACGCGCTTATATCGGGCGTATTTAAGGAAATATTCACATTCGTCTATTTCGGACTCTTTTCAAAGGAGTTTTCCCCCGTCAAGATACTTTTGGACGTTGTTTTGCCCGAATATCTTGCGTATATTTTATGTATTTTACCCGCATATTTTGCGGTTTTGGCAGTTTTCAGTTTATTCAAAGGAAAGGACAAAAGGGAAAGGCAGGGATAGTCTGCTGATATTTGCCCTTAAAGAAAGGAATTTTCAATGGCAACGGAAAAGAACAATCACGACAGAGACGTTTACTTATTTGAAAATCAGAAGATCGTTGACATAAATATGGAGAAGGAGGTCAAGAAATCCTTTATCGAGTATTCTATGTCGGTAATTATGTCGAGAGCGCTTCCCGACGTAAGAGACGGCATGAAGCCAGGTCAGCGCCGCGTTATCTACGCGATGTATGAGGATCACCTGACCCACGATAAGCCCTTCCGCAAGTCGGCTACCACCGTCGGTAACGTATTGGGACGCTACCATCCTCACGGCGACAGCTCGGTTTACGGTACTATGGTGCGTATGGCGCAGCCCTTCTCTCTCCGCTATCCACTTGTCGAGGGTCACGGTAACTTCGGTTCTGTGGACGGAGACCCCCCTGCGGCTTACCGTTATACCGAGGCGAGACTTGACAAGATCGCCGACGAAATGACAAGAGACCTTGAAAAAGAGGTCGTTGAGTTCGTTCCTAACTTTGATAACAGACTGAAAGAGCCTTCGGTTCTTCCTTCCCGTTTCCCTAACTTTTTGGTCAACGGAAGCGTGGGAATTGCTGTCGGTATGGCGACCAACGTGCCTCCCCATAACCTTGGCGAGGTTATCGACGGTACTATCTACCGCATGGAGAACCCCGAATGCTCGATCCTCGAGATCATGGAGTTTATCAAGGGTCCCGATTTCCCCACCTGCGCCACCATCCACGGCACTACGGGTATTATGGACGCTTACACCACGGGTAAGGGTAGGATCGTTGTAAGAGCAAAGGCAGAGGTCGAGGAGGACAACCACCGAATCATCATCACCGAGATCCCTTACATGGTAAACAAATCCATGCTCTGCGAGTCTATCGCGAACCTTGCCAAGGAAAAGAGGATCGAGGGAATCACCGACCTGCGCGACGAAAGCGGCAGAGACGGTATGAGGATCGTTGTCGAGTACCGCCGCGACGCAAACGGCGAGATCATTCTTAATCAGCTTTATAAATATACCCAGCTTCAGGACACCTGCTCGGCAAACTTCCTGGCAGTCGTAGGTCAGGAGCCTAAGGTGCTTAACCTCGCGCAGATACTTGACTACTATATCGACCACCAGAAGTCGGTCATTCGCCGCCGTACCGAGTTCGATCTCGAAAAGGCGAAGGCGAGAGCGCACATCTACGAGGGATACAAGATCGCCCTTGACAATATCGACGAGATAGTTGAGATAATGAAGACCAGCGAGTCTATAAACGCGTCCAAGGCTACCTTGATCGAGCGTTTCGGTCTTACCGATATTCAGGCGCAGGCTATCGTCGAAATGACTCTCGGCAGACTTACCGGCATGGAAAGACAGAAGATCGAGGACGAGCTGGCGAGACTTCACGCGCTTATCGAGGAGCTTGAGGGTATTCTTGCCGACGAGTGTAAGATAATTGCTATCATCAAGGAAGAAATGCTTGAGATCAAGAGAAAGTACGCCGACGAGAGACGCACAAGGATCGAGCAGGCTATCGACGACATCGACCTTGAGGATCTTATCGAGAAGCACAACTGCGTAATTACCATGACGCAGGCAGGATATATCAAGAGACTGCCCTCCGACACATATTCCGCTCAACACAGAGGCGGAAAGGGAATCACGGCTATGACCACCCGCGACGAGGACTTTATCGAGAGGATCGAGGCGGTATTCAGCCACTCTACGCTTCTGTTCTTCACCAATACGGGACGCGTTCAGGCTCTGCGCGCATTCCAGATCCCCGAAGCGTCAAGAACCGCCAAGGGTTCAAACATCGTCAATCTGCTTGAGCTTCAGAGTGGCGAGAAGATCACCGCGCTTATCAGCGTAAACGAGTTTACCGAGGGCGAGTATCTTACCATGGTCACCCGTCAGGGAATTATCAAAAAGACTCTGCTCTCCGAATACGAGTATCAGAGAAAGGGCGGTAAGATCGCCATTAATCTCGACGAGGGCGACGAATTGCTGTTCGTTACCAAGACAAACGGAGAAAATCAGCTTATTATCGCCACAAAGCAGGGTAACGCGGTCAGATTTGACGAGAGCGAGGTTCGTCCTATGGGAAGAAGCGCTCGCGGAGTCCGCGGTATCAGACTTAAGGGCGAGGACTACGTTATCGGAGTCGTCAACGTTGAGGAAGGCAAGAGGCTGTTGACCGTCACCGAAAACGGATTTGGTAAGAGAACCGACTTTGAGGACTTCAGACTTATGAAGAACCGCGGAGGCGGAGGCGTTATCTGTCACAACCTCACCGAAAAGACGGGTCTTATGGCAGGAATCATCTCGGTTGACGAGGACGACGATATTATGATGATCACCGATTCGGGTATAATCATCAGAACTCCCGCGGCAGGTGTTTCCACCTATTCAAGAACCGCGTCGGGCGTTATTATGATGAGACTTGATGAAGGTCAGAAGCTGGTCAACGTCACCAAGACCGCCAAGGAAGAAAAAGATGAGGATGAGGACGGAGAGACCGCCGAGGCAGTTGAGACGGAGGACGCGACCGAAAATGTTGAGGTTATTGATGCCGAAGCAGCTGAGACCGAAGAAAACACCGACGGCGAGTAATAGAAATTTGACAAAAGCTCAAAAAATCGGAGTAAAATAATGAAAAAAAGAGTTTTAGCAGGTATTCTTGCTCTTATTTTGGGGATATGCGCGGCGCTCTCCATGGCTTCATGCGGTGGAAGCTCCGCCCCCGAGCTTGACGACGTAAAGGAAAGATTGGTCTATCTTGTCGAGGAATCCAAGGAGCTTAACGTGATATTTTTCGGTAAGGGTCTGCCTGTTTACAGACGCGACAGCGCGATCTCCGAGAGAAAGACCGTGTATATGAGCGATTCGATAAACGGATACGACCGTATTAACGAAAATTCAGATTATATCTCCATAGACGGACTGAAAAACGCGGCGGAAAAGATCTATTCCGAGGACTATCTGTCAGCAGTCTACGAGGGCGCGTTTGAAGGAATTCTTACGGGCAACACGGGAGCCTATCTTCGCTTTTACGACGACGGAAAAAATCTTTATCAGAACACCAATCTCCACGATTTCAAGATCAACGAGAGGATATACGATTATTCCACTATGGAGATAGTCGCGCCCTCCAGCTCTGACTATATAAACGTAACCGTGGAGACCTATTCCCTGGGCGAGAGCAAGAGAAAGACAGTTACTCTTTCATTTACCTTTGAGGACGGTAACTGGTATCTCGATTCGCCTACCTATTAAGGTAAAATACTTGAACAAGAAAAAAGGACAGAGAATGTAAAGTATTCTTTGTCCTTTTTCTGTTTGTATATATTAAATTTTATAATTAGCTACCCATAGCAATATTTTCTTATTTGCCTTTTGGATCAAATTCAGGGAAACAAAGCAAAGCGTAGTCGCACTCGTCGCAACAACACTCAAAGCCCCTCTCTCCGTTGCCAAGACATGTGGCAGGCTCTCCGGGTGTAAGTTCTACACCGGTAATATCAATTACACTTTTTTTAATATTCTTACTCATATATCCCTCATCAGCATAAAAAAAGGTGCGTAACCGAAGCCACGCACCGAAAACCGCAAACTCCGATTGCTGCTACACAAACTAAATTAGAATTAGGGTATTAACCATAACCATTTAGTAGAGATTGCGATTTTACCAAGTTCAAAATGATTATGGCGAAAAAAGGGTACAAATATCCCTATAAAGACAAAAATACCACTAATTCTAATATTTAATTTGTGTAGCATACTTATTATATCACATATTTTGGAAAAAATCAAGAAACTTTAAAAAACTAAATACAAAAATACGGCATTGCTCTTTCGAGACATGACGTATTATTAAAAACCGTCCTTTAGAAGTTCTGTACCGGTAATGTCTATTACCTTTCTTGGAATATCCTCGTTCATATATCCTCCTATCAGCATATAAAAAAGTGCGCCCCGGAAGGAACGCACCGAAAAAATGCTTCCCTCTCAATTGTTGTCACACGAATTGCTCCCCAATAACGGAAAGAGAAAAGAGAGAAAACACTTTTTACCAAAGTATTTTCCCGTATTGGGGATAAAAATATTCAATTCGTGTGACGAGTATATTTTACCACGTTTCTGCCGATTTGTCAATAAAGCTTGAAAATTTGACAAAAATATTATTGTTTTGGTATATTTAATTAAGTAATACGAAGTACTGCATTTGTTGAGACAAATAAAAAACACAGCATACCCCTTTCAAGATATACTGTGTTTTTATAAATCTTATTTTCCAAACTTTGAGAGAGCTTGCAAAAATTCCTCGTCGTAGGAAAGGATAATTGAATAGTCCTCGCCGTCAAGAGTGGAGAGGATCTCGATCTGCCGACTTGCGGCAAAGCACGTGTCGTATGTGTAGCGCTTTTTGTTTTTTCGATCAGACTTGATCTGCTTTCTGTTGTTGGGGTCTATTACGCGGATACCCGTGATCTCGCTCATCTCGATGTGGCAGACCTTGATCTGTCTTTTGCCCTTTGCCTCGGTAATGATAAGATCGTATTGGCGAGAGAGATCGTCATCATCGACAACGTGGGTGTTCGGCTCGATCGCGTAGGTGTACTCGCGGAGCAGATACGCTGACGCGATGTAGATAGCGGCGGCTATAAGGGCGATCGAGATCAATTGAGCCGCGGCGGGGTATGCTACAAATCCGTTACCCGCAAGGATAAAGAGCGCCGCTCCGCAGATAAGACAGAGCAGAGAGGTGACCTTTGCCGAGGTGTTTTTGTGCTTTATTAATTTTTTGAACATATTCTATCCTTTCGGGCATCCTGCGACAGAGACATTTGTATAAGGGTTTCTTTTTTGTTAAGAGAGGGGTCCTCTATGACCGAGAGCAGAAGCGAGGACATTATCTTTCCAAGAGATCTCTGTTCAACGCCTGCCGAGATCAGGTCGTTTCCGTTGACCTCAAGATCACGGATGGCGACGGGTCGGGCTTTTGTCATCTCCTCACCGATCTTCGCGGCAAGAGCGGCGTCAGATCTCAAAAGAGCGGCATCAGCGGCGATAGAGCCGTATTTTGACAGCATCAGGCGGGCGGTTGCGTCGGTTTTTGAGAATTTTGAAAGAGTTTCGGAGTAAAGACAGTCGTCAGAGAGCAGCTTTACCTGCTTTGTTACCTCGCCCGAAAGCTTCATACAGGAAAGGTCGGGAACTCCGTCAAACAGTGCCGCCAAACGGGTGGAAAATCTCTCGGGGAGTGAGGTGAGAGTGACCCTTGGCGAAATGAGGTCTGGATGGATATATTTCGCAAGCTTCATCTCAAGAAGCAAAGATATTCCTCTGTCGGCGTAGGGAGAAAGCAGCATTTTCTGAAGCTCAACGCTCTTTCTCTCGGCAGAAATGTCGGCAAGACGGTGACCAAGCCGCACTGCGGCTTTTTTCGTCTCGTCTTCTATTTCAAAGTTGAGAACCGTGGCAAATCTGACCGCTCGCAAAATTCTCAAAGCGTCCTCGCAAAAGCGCTTTTCGGGGTCGCCAACGGCGCGGATGATCCTTTTTTCAATATCCTCTTGTCCGCCGAAAACGTCGATTATCTCGCATGTGGGGGAGAGGGGGTCGCCCGCCATGGCGTTGACCGTAAAATCGCGGCGGCGCAGATCCTCAGTTATGTCCTCGGTAAAGGTCACCTTGTCGGGGTGACGCGAGTCGGTGTAGCTTCCGTCGATGCGGAAGGTGGTACATTCGTATATCTCGCCGTCAAGCAATACCGACACGGTTCCGTGCTTAAGCCCCGTGGGGATAGTTCTGACACCCGCTCGGTCGAATATTTCAAGCATTTTTTCGGGAGAGCAATCGGTGGTCATATCCCAGTCGTTAGGCTCTCTATCCATCAGTCGGTCGCGGATGCAACCGCCAACGGCAAAAGCGCGAGATCCGTTATCGGACAGTATTTTTGCTATCGTCACCACGTCCGCGGGATATTTCTTTTGCATATCGGCGCTCTCCTTTCTTTGTTTATTTCTTTATAATTTTTTAATCAAGCGCGTAGCTGTAAATATGTATTCCGTGGGTAAAGTTGCCGAAAATGTACTTTTGGCAAGCCGATTCAAAGAGTACGTAAAGACGACCGTCCTTGACAAATATCTCCTCACTCATGGGAGCCGCCTGAACGTCCTTCGTAAGAGCGTCAGCGTCAAGGAAGTAGACGGGAACATCCTCTCCGTTTACCGAAAGAGCGGTGTCGGGAGTGTCCTTGGTCACGTCACTGTAAAAGCGCAGGTGAGAGGGCGAGACGGCGTAGGAGCTGGAGATAGCAAAGCCGTCGGGGGTCTTGGTAAAGCCCTGAACCTGATCGGTCACCGAAAGCAGAAGCTCGGGGGTGAAAACATCAGCCTCGCCGTCTTTCTCGCAGGCAATACCGTATTCGGAGTTTGCGTCAAGCTTGTAGGCGCAGACAAGCGCGGAATTTGTACCGCCCGAGACATCGAATTTGTGGGTGTCCTTGGTGGGGTATTTCTCGGCATCGTGGAATTCTCCTACCCAGAGATAATTTCCGTCAGCGAAGCAGTACGCCGAGCGGCTCTCGGGCTGAAAGCTTGTTTTAAGGGTCATCTTGCCGCCATTTTTCGCGGAGAGCAGCTCTGCGAGAGACATTACCCAAACGCAGTTGTCGTCGCCGTCGCCGTCGTTTGCCAGCCATACAAAGCCGAGTGCCGACGCGATGCCGCCCGTGTGACCCGTGTAAGGCTTGCCGTCGGCGGTGTAAAGCTCGACGTAGAAGGTGTCGTCAATGTCCTCAGAGTTTGTTACGTAGATGCGGCTTGCGGACTTGCCGTCGGCCATGTAACCGCACTGGAGATAAAGCTTGTTTTCGTCCACGTATGCGTAGCCTTGGGGAACGAGGCCCTCGTATATTCCGGGGGTTACGTACTCGGCATCAGCGTTGAAATAAAAGCCGTTGAATACCACGGGCGTGAGGGCGTGAATTCCGATAAGGATCGCCAAAACAAGGGCGACTATCGCGCCAAGGGTTATTCCGACTATCGCAAAAGCCTTTTTCCATCCCGTTAACTTTTTTGCGTTTTCCATAAATTTTCAACCTTTCGTTTATTTTTTATGATCGTTGCATTTCGCTCCGCGTTTTTTGCACCGCAAAAGCTATATTTCGTATTGACGGTATGCAGACGCATCCGCACATTCCGCTATTTTAATTATACCTAATTATTTAAAATTTTTCAAGGGGTTAGAGTAATTTCCCGAAAATTTGACAGATGCACAAATATTAATCTCCTTTTTTGGGCAAAAGGTCTTGATTTGAGAGGGAATAAGTGCTAAAATATAAAATAGAAATATGTTTCTTTTGATCGGAGGATTTAAAAATGTACGTAGATATGCTTGGAAAAACCCGAGTAAAGCTTGGACTTCACACACATACAACGCTTTCGGACGGTCACGCAACGCCCGAGGAAGCGGCGAGAATATACCGCGACGAGGGATACGATGCCATCGCCATCACCGACCACTGGAAATACGGCGAGGAGAGGGAGATAGAGGGACTTAAGATACTGTCGGGATGCGAGTATGATATTGGCGGACATGACGGCGCACATGTCGTGCATATCGTGGGTGTGGGCATGACCAGCGACCCCGAGATCCCCAAAGATTGGAAAAATATGCAAAAAACCGCTTTTGCCAAGGCGGCAGAGGTGATCAAGAGAATAAAGCTCCATAACGGGCTTGCTATCGTAGCTCACCCCGCCTGGAGCCTCAACACTCCCGAGCAGCTTATGACTCTCGGAGAGTTTGACGCATCCGAGATATACAACTCGGTCTCCGAATGGGGAATGAGCGACAGAGCCTATTCAGACATTATTCTCGATCAGCTTGCGACGGCAGGCAGACTTACAAATCTCGTAGCCGCCGACGATACCCATTATTACGACGGCGACGAGTGCCGCGGCTGGATAATGGTCGAGTCCGCGGATATGGACACTCAAAGTCTTATGAGAGCTATCCGCGCGGGCAGATTTTACGCCACACAGGGTCCCGAGGTCCATATAGAGAAGATCGCGCCCGACAAAGTCAGAGTTATCTGCTCTCCCGTCAGTAAGGTGGTATTTCAGAGCAATACTACCTGGGCGGCGGGTAGGATAATTCGCGAGGACGGGCTTGTAAAAGCCGAATATACCAAGGTTGCCCACGACCGCTTCGTGCGCGCCGAGGTCACCGACGCAAACGGCAAAAAAGCTTGGACAAACTACGTTTTGTTTGATTAAACTATTTGAGTCCCCGACATAAAAGGACAAAAGCAAAAGAGGGAAGAAAACTTGTCAGCAACTAAAAGCGAATTACAATATAAAAAAATGACCGAGACTACGGTCTGGAAATTAGTTATCACCCTTGGACTTCCGACTACGATCAGTATGCTGATCACAAACATATACAATATGGCGGACACCTATTTCGTCAGCACGCTTGGAACTGCGGAGGGCGGCGCGCCGGGCGTAGTGTTCAGTATTATGGCGATACTTCAGGCGTTTGGATTTATGTTTGGTCACGGCGCGGGAAGCCACGTCAGCCGACTGCTTGGCGCTAAAGACGAAAAGCGAGCGGGATATTTCGTTACTACAAGTCTGTTGCTTTCGACCTGCTGCGGACTTGTCATAATGATAGTTGGACTTATATTCAACGAACCGCTGATGGACTTTCTTGGAAGCACGAAGGAGATCCTGCCTCACGCGGCGGACTATGCAAAATACATCTTCATAGCCGCGCCCGCTATGACCGCGTCTTGTGTTTTTAATAACGTCCTGCGCTACGAGGGCAAGGCGACCTTCGCTATGATAGGTCTGACCTCGGGCGGAATCTTAAATATTCTGTTTGACTATATTTTAGTTATGGAAATAGGAATGGGTACTGCGGGTGCGGGTCTTGCCACGGCGATCTCGCAGTATATAAGCCTTATCATTCTCGCGATACCATTCATTATGAAAAAAACGCAGAGTAGGATAAGATTTACAAAAGGTTTTATTAGCGGACGTATCGTGTGGGATATTGTTTCAACGGGATTTCCAAGCTTTATCCGTCAGGGTCTCGGAAGTATATCCACGGCTATGCTCAACACCCAGGCGAGAGCGTTGGGAGATACGGCGGCGGTCACGGCTATGGGCTACGTTTCAAAGACGGTGCAGTTCATCTTCTGCGTAGGACTTGGTATAGGTCAAGGCTTCCAGCCTGTCTCGGCGTTCAATTACGGCGCGAAAAAATACAGCCGCGTCAAAAAGGGAAGCTACGTTACAATGATATTCGGTCTCGCGCTTATCGGCACGCTTGCGGTGGTCTGCTTCATTTTTGCGCCCTACATCATAGGATTTTTCAATTCCGAGAACGATCCTCTTATCACGGAGATCGGAAAGACGGCGCTGCGGATCAGCTGCGCGGTGCTTTGGGTCCTGCCATTTACGGTAGTCGGCAATATGATGTTCCAGAGTATCGGAAAGCGAGTTCCCGCCATCCTTTTGTCGGCGCTTCAAAACGGAGTTGCCTTTATCCCTGCGATTTATATTCTGCCCGCCGTCTGCGAAAAGTTGTTTGACAACGGACTTCTGGGACTTGAGATGGCTCAACCCGTAGCTTATGTGATCACCGCGGCGATAACCCTGCCCGTGACGCTGATATTCCTTAACAAGCTGCCGCCCGACGGAACAGAGATAAAAAAATAATTATAATAAGCGAGGTTATAATATGAAAACTTACGAAATAAAGAAAATGACCGCCCCTGCGGATTGGTCGGACAAGCCGATAATTGAGATCGACACACCCTATCTTGACACACCCGATACCGTCAAGGCGTGGGCGCAGATCGCATACAATGACGAAGCGATCTTGGTTCGTCTTTGGACGGAGGAATATGAGCATAGAGCGGTGGAAACAGGTCCCGTTGGAAAGCCTTACGAGGACTGCTGCCTTGAATTTTTCTTCTGTCCTATGGAGGACGACCCCAGATACTTCAACTTTGAAAATAACGCCATTGGCTGCTGTTTTCTCGGTATTGGCAGCGGACTTGACGATCTTGTCCGCCTCGTTCCCGAAACCGTCGAGGATATTTTCGACCGAAAGGTAGAAAAGCTTGACGGCGGCTGGGAGATAAACTACAAATTCCCCTATTCCTTTATCAAGAGGTTTTTCCCCGATTTCTCTGTATTCGAGGGCAAAAAGATCCGCGCCAACTGCTTCAAGTGCGCCGACCTGACAAATCCCCCACATTATCTCTCATGGAGTCCCGTTCCCACCGAAAAATTCACCTTCCACCGTCCCGATTGCTTCGGTGAAATGGTATTTAAATAAAGGTGTTTAATATTTGAGTTGTATTGTTAAACAAATGTCCCCTATTTTCACGGGGGACATTTATTTTTACAACAATGGATTTTCAAGAAATGATGGCGTATAATTGCGTTTTTCGGAAGATGTTTTTATTATATTATTTTTTCGCCAAATTGCTTGATGTTTTGTAAATTTTGTGATATAATATATATGCTACACAAAACAGAATAACTTTGAGGGATGACGGTCTTTCTATAATATATAGGGGATATTGTACCCTTTTTTGAGCATACTACTTTTGAATTTGGTAAAAGCGCCAATTCCAACAGGTAGTATGTCGGATACCATTATCCCGTTCATCTGGTTTTGTGTAGCAGCAATCGGAGTTGGCGTTTTTCGGTGCGTGGCTTCGGTTGCGCACCTTTTTTGTATGCCGACGGAGGGATATATGAGCAGGAATATTCAAAAAATTGTAATTGATATTAGCGGTGTAGAACTTACGCCCGGAGAGCCTGCCACTTGTCTTGGCAACGGAGAGAGGGGCATTGAGTGTTGCTGCGACGAGTGCGACTACTTTTTGTCTTGTTTTCCCCGAATTTGCTCCAAATTAATAAATAGCTGCATTATAAAAAGTCCTTTCCGTAGAAGAAAGGACTTTATTTTTATACTAACCAATTTTTTGAAAAGTTTTTGGGAAAGGGGTGCGGGGAAAACACCTTTTTTCAAAAAGGGTTTTCCCCGCATATCTTTAATTATTCATACAACTTGCCCATTTTCTGGAGTCTGTCGTACTTAGCCTTTGCGTTAGCCTCAGCCTTAGCGAAGAGAGCAGCAGCTCTTTCGGGGTTGGACTGTGCAAGACGAGCGTAACGGGTCTCGTTCTTGATGAAGTCAACGTAGCTTGCCGTGGGCTCCTTGGAGTCGATGGTGAGCTTGCCCGACTCAAGAGTGGGGTTGTATCTGAAGGTCTGCCAGTAGCCTGCCTCAACTGCCTTCTTCATCTCGAGCTGGCAGTTCTGCATGCCGCCCTTAACACCGTGCATCTCACAAGGAGCGTAACCGATGATAAGAGAAGGACCGTTGTAAGCCTCAGCCTCGGTAAGAGCCTTGAGGAGCTGGTTCATATCGTAGCCCATAGCGACCTGAGCGGTGTAAACGTAGCCGTAGGACATAGCGATCTCTGCAAGGTTCTTCTTGCCGATTGCCTTACCTGCTGCTGCGAACTGAGCGACCTGACCGATGTTGGAAGCCTTGGATGCCTGTCCGCCGGTGTTGGAGTAAACCTCGGTATCGAATACGAAGATGTTTACGTTCTCGCCGGAAGCAAGCACGTGGTCAAGACCGCCGAAACCGATGTCGTATGCCCAACCGTCACCACCGAAGATCCACATGGACTTCTTGTTGAGGTAGTTCTTTTCAGCGAGGATCTCAGCAGCAGCCTTGTTGCCGTCAGCTGCCCAGCCCTCAAGAAGCTCAACGAGAGCCTTGGTAGCCTTCTCATTTGCCGCGCCGTCGTCGAGAGTATTGAGATATTCGTCAACGATGGCCTTGCACTTGTCGCAAGGAGTCTCAAGAGCCTTTACCTTAGCGATAAGTCTCTCGCGAATAGCCTTCTGACCGAGGTACATACCGAGACCGTGCTCAGCGTTGTCCTCGAAGAGGGAGTTAGCCCAAGCGGGACCGCGACCGGACTCCTTATTTACTGTGTAAGGAGTAGAGGGAGCGGAGCCACCCCAGATGGAAGAACATCCGGTTGCGTTGGAGATATACATTCTCTCACCGAAGAGCTGTGTTACGAGACGAGCGTAAGATGTCTCAGCACAACCTGCACAAGAGCCGGAGAATTCAAGCAGAGGCTGCTTGAACTGCGAACCCTTAACGGTGTTGCCTATGATCTCGGGCTTCTCGGATACATTTGCAACAGCGTAATCCCAAGCTGCCTGCTGGTCTGCCTGAGTAGCTGCGGGAACCATACGGATAGCGTAAGCCGAAGCGTCTGCCTTCTCGCCTGCTGCTGCAGCCTTCTTGTCTGCGGTAGCGTTTACGGGACAAGCCTTTACGCAGAGGGTACATCCCATACAGTCAAGGGGAGAAACAGCCATGGTGAACTTGTAGTTGGTCTTGATAACGGGCTTCGCGCAGAACTTGGTGGATTCGGGAGCGTTAGCAGCCTCCTCCTCGGTCATAGCGAAGGGACGGATAGTAGCGTGAGGACATACGAACGCGCAGCTGTTACACTGAACGCACTTGTCGGGATTCCACTCGGGAACCATAACTGCAACGCCTCTCTTTTCGTAAGCGGCAGAGCCCTGGGGGAACTGACCGTCAACGTAAGCTTCGAATGCGGAAACAGGGAGACTGTCACCCTTCATAGCGTTGGTGGGGTTAACAACATTGTTAACGAAATCAACGAGGTCAGCGCGCTCACCGGTAACGAGAGCTGCGGGAGCGTCTGCTTCGCAGTTAGCCCACTCAGCGGGGACGTCAACCTTAACGAATGCGTCAGCACCCATTTCGATTGCCTTGTGGTTCTGAGCAACAACTTCCTCACCGAACTTGGAGTAGGACTTGGTTGCCATGTACTTCATGTAGTTGATAGCTTCGTCGATGGGCATGATGTTAGCCAGCTTGAAGAATGCGGACTGAAGAACGGTGTTCTTAACCTTCATGTTGCCAACTTCGTTCTTAGCGATAGAAGTAGCGTTGATGATGTAGAACTGTACGTTGTTCTTAGCGATGTAGGACTTAACGCCTGCGGGAAGCTTGGAATCAAGCTCCTCGGGAGTCCATGCACAGTCAAGAAGGAATGCTCCGCCGGGCTTAACGTCTTCAACGATCTTGAAGCCGTCAAGGAGGTATGCTACGTTATGGCAAGCAACGAAGTTTGCCTTGGTTACGTAGTAAGGAGCCTTGATAGCCTTATCACCGAATCTCAGGTGAGAAATGGTGATACCGGAGGTCTTCTTGGAGTCATACTGGAAGTATGCCTGAATGAACTTGTCGGTGTGGTCACCGATGATCTTGATGGAGTTCTTGTTAGCACCAACGGTACCGTCGCCGCCGAGACCCCAGAATTTGCAGCTGATAGTGCTCTTGGGAGCGGTATCAGGAGCGGGCTTCTCTTCAAGAGAACAGCCGGTAACGTCATCTACGATACCGATAGTGAAGTTGTTCTTGGGAGCATCTGCCGCAAGGTTTTCGTATACTGCGAATACGCTTGAGGGAGGTGTATCCTTAGAACCAAGACCGTATCTACCGCCAACAACTGTTGCAGCGCGACCTGCC
>JAZNII010000110.1:0-2593 GCA_045577415.1 Eubacteriales bacterium | reverse complement strand
AAGGTTCCGCGCCTCCAAAGAACTTCGATAAGGAATTTTTATGATACTTGATATAAGATTACGCACGGCGGCGGATATGGTTCCGCGTGGCGCGCGACTTGCCGACATCGGCAGCGACCACGCTTACCTGCCTATCGCGCTGTGCTTGGAAAATAAAATAGAATCTGCGCTGGCGTCGGACATAAATGAGGGTCCGGTTTCGGCGGCAGTTGCCAATATACATAAAAATGGGCTTGGCGGTAGGATCGTTGCCGTGAGAGCCGACGGACTTGACAAAACGCGGGATTTTCGTCCCGATTGTATAACGGTCTTGGGTATGGGAGGCGAGCTTATCGTCTCAATACTTGATAAAGCCGATTGGGTGAGAGACGAGGGTATAACTCTTGTTCTTCAGCCTATGACTCACCCCGAGATACTTGCAAACTATCTTGCGAAAAACGGCTTTGCGGTCACCGACGAGGCTATCGTTTGCGACGGCGGCAGAGACGACCGCATATATCGCATAATTTGCGCAAGATATGACGGAAAACAAAGAGAATTGACGGAAGCCGAGGCTCTTGTGGGTAAGATCAATATTGAACGCGGTGACGGGGTCACGAGGGCATATATTGAAAAAAATATCCGAGTGCTTGAAACGAGGATCGCGGGCAGGGCGCTCGCGGGTGACGGTGCAGAGGATGAAAAACGCTTGGTTGACGAACTCAAATCGTATCTTGAAAGGAATTTTGAATATGACAGTAATTGAACTTTACAATAAATTGTGCGAGATAATACCCACGTCGCTCTCCTGCCCGTGGGACAAGGACGGACTTGAGAGCTGTCCGGAGCCTCAAAAGGAAGTGAGAAAGGTGCTTGTTGCGCTGGACACTACGAACGAGGTCATCGACAAGGCGATAAGCGAGGGCGTAGACGTGATAATTTCGCACCACCCCCTATTTTTCGGCGGTCTTGGCAATGTAAATGCCCTCACATTTGACGGCGCGCGTGCGGTAAAGCTTGCCAAAGCAAACATCGCAACGATGTCTTTTCACACGAGACTTGACGCGTTGGAGGGCGGTGTTAACGATATTTTAGCTGAAAAGCTGGGTCTTGAGAACGTGGAAATCATCGGAGATGAAAGAATTTGCCGCATCGGTGAGCTTCCGAGCGAGGTAGACGTGCTTGATTTTGCCAAGTCGGTAAAGGACAAGCTTTCGTTAGGAGACGGTGAGATGTCGGCAGCTGTGGCTATATGCAAGGGCGGCAAAAAGGTCAAGAAAGTGGCAGTACTCGGAGGTTCGGGCGGTGACGATATAAAGGTTGCCGCTGCGGCAGGCGCTGACACATACGTTACCGGTGAGCTTAAATATCACGAAAGGCTTTCAGCTACTGATTTCGGTATGAATCTTATCAGCGCAGGTCACTTTTTTACCGAATATCCCGTCTGCGCCTTTCTTTGTAAAACAGTAAAAGAGATTTGTCCGAAAGCAGAAATTGAAATAATTTTTTCAAACAAAATAATTGAAATCTAAATAAAGAGGACGTTCATATGGTATATGTAGCATCAAATCTTCACGGAAATTATACGAAATTCAAGCAGCTTCTTAAAACTATCGCATTTAAAGACACCGACCTTATGTACATACTTGGTGACGTTGTTGACTACGGCGACGAGAGCATGGAGCTTATCGGCGACCTCAGCGTGCGCTACAACGTGTATCCCATCGTGGGCGAACACGACTATACCGCCCTTAAAATGCTTTCGGGATTTGAAAAAATGCTGAAATCGGGCGACACTCCCGACAAAAAGTTTATTGCCAAGATGACCGAGTGGGTAGCCGACGGAGGTCAAACAACGCTTGATTCCTTTCGCACACTTGACGACGAGATGAAAGAGGGCATTATCGATTATCTTACCGATATGACCATATACGAGGAGACCGAGGTCAAAGGAAAGAAGTACCTTCTCATTCACGCGGGTATCGCAGGCTTTGAGTCGGGAATTGACCTTGAAGGTCTCAAGCCGGAGGCGTTCTTTACCGAGCCACTCGATCTGACGAAAAAATATTTTGATGACGTGACGGTTATCGTCGGTCACACTCCTACTACCGAGGAGAACGGCGGCGACGGCAGGATATTCTACGGTAACGGTTCTATCGCTATCGATTGCGGTGAGGCGAGAGGCGGAACGATCGGTTGCTTGCGTTTGGATGATATGAAAGAATTTTACGTGTAAATAGCCTTCTCCAGCGGAGAAGGGGGACCACGAAGTGGTGGATGAGGAGATCGCCATTAAGATAATTGCGAATAAGGATATTATTGTGAACATAAAGAAAAACGATATAATCGAGCTTGAAATAACCGATCTCAACAATTTAGGATGCGGTGTGGGAAAGACGAATGACGGAGTGGTGGTTTTCGTCAAGGGCGCGGTCACGGGTGACCGTGTTGTTGCAAAGATCATCAAGGTATCGTCCTCTTTTCTCGTTGGCAAGCTTGAAAAGGTACTTATAAGCTCCCCTAACCGTATGGACGGCGAGGGCTTGAGGGCAAGTGATTGCAAGGCTCCGCAGTCCTGCGGCGGCTGCATTTACAGAAATATTAAATACGAGCA
>JAZNII010000109.1:0-2462 GCA_045577415.1 Eubacteriales bacterium | reverse complement strand
TGCCAGAGCGATCACGGTGCTTGTCATAAGTTGTCCCTGTGCGCTGGGACTTGCCACCCCCGTAGCGATCATGGTGGGAAGCGGCGTCGGAGCGAAAAAGGGCATACTGTTCAAGACTGCCGAGGCTCTTGAAGCGACGGGTCGGGCAGGCATCGCCGTTCTTGACAAGACAGGAACCGTGACCAAGGGAGAAATGACGGTCACGGATATGATACCCGCCGACGGCGTTGCCGAGAACGAGCTTCTGTCTTTTGCCGCGTCTCTTGAAAAGCAAAGCGAACATCCTTTGGCGGCGGCGATAGTGTTACGTGGAGAGTTGAACGGTGCAGATCTTGTCCCCGTCACCGATTTTGAAGCAATATCGGGCAAGGGTGTCGTCGGATATGCCGACGGCAAGAAAATCTGCGGCGGAAATCTTACCTTTGTGAAAAACAAATGTGAGATCCCCCGTGATGCCGAGAACAGAGCCGAAAATCTTGCCGAGAGCGGTAAAACTCCGATGTTTTTCGCCCATGACGGCAGATTTATCGGAATAATAGCGGTAGCCGACATCATAAAAGAGGACAGCCCGACAGCTATACGCGAGCTGCAAAATATGGGCTTTAAGGTCATAATGCTGACGGGAGACAACAAAAAGACCGCTCTCGCCATCGGCGCGCAGGCAGGCGTTGACGAGGTCATCGCCGAGGTACTGCCCGACGGCAAGGCGGCGGTGATCGAGGAGCTCCAAAAGCAAGGCAAGGTCATTATGGTAGGCGACGGCATCAACGATGCCCCCGCCCTTGCGACCGCCGACATAGGAGTTGCCATCGGCGCGGGAACCGACGTTGCCATCGACGCCGCCGACGTGGTTCTTATGAAAAGCAGACTTTCCGATCTGCCGAAGGCGATCAAATTAAGTCGCGCCACTCTTCGCAATATTTACGAGAACCTTTTCTGGGCGTTCTTCTACAACGCTATCGGAATACCCTTGGCGGCGGGGGTGTGGATCCCGATATTCGCATGGGAGCTTGACCCGATGTTCGGAGCTCTTGCTATGTCGCTTTCCAGCTTCTGCGTAGTGACAAACGCTTTGCGTCTGAATTTTGTCAATATTACAAAACCCACGAAACTAAAAAGATCAAACAAAATAAAAGCCGCCGAAATTCATGCCGCGGCGAACGAAAAAGGAGATACTGTTATGACGAAAACAATGAAGATCGAAGGAATGATGTGTCCGCACTGCTCGGGCAGAGTAAAAAAGAGCCTTGAAGCCCTTGAAGCCGTTGAGCTTGCCGAGGTCAGCCATGAAAGCGGCTTGGCTGTCGTCACTCTGAAAGAGGACGTGGCGAACGACGTTCTCAAAAAGACCGTCGAGGACGCGGGATATGACGTTATCTCGGTAGAATAAACAGATGAAAGAGGCTCGATTGCGAGCCTCTTTTACACGTTTCGCCGTCCTTCGACATATTATGTATTGAAGGTCTTACCGATCTTCGAAATTTTACGGAGGACAAACAATGGCAATCTTTACAAATCAGGCAATTTTATCATACAGAAACGGCACGGTTAGCTCCAACGTGGTCACGGGCGAGCTGCTGGAGGTGCTTACCGCTACCAAAAACGCGCTGATCGACACCTATTCGGCAGGTGACACGGTGACCTATGTCATCAGCATACTGAATACGGGCAATACCGCCGCAAACGGAGTGACCGTCTCCGACGACCTCGGCGCATACCAGTTCAACGGAACGGCGTTAGTTCCCCTCACCTATATTGACGGCTCTGTTGCGTACTATCTTGACGGAGTGCTTCAAGGAGATCCCACGGTGACCTTGGGAACTTCGCTTGTGTTCAGCGGTCTGACCATTCCCGCCAACGGCAACGCTATACTAATCTATCAGGCGAGGGTCAACGAATTTGCTCCCTTGGGCGCTGACGGTGAAATAGTCAACACCGCCGCGATCTCGGGCGCAGGACTTTGCGACGATCTCGCAGTAACCGAGGCCATCACCGTGAGTAACGCTCCCGCCCTTGGTATAACAAAGGGAATATCTCCCACCACCGTTACCGAAAACGGTCAGCTGACCTACACCTTTACCGTTCAGAATTTCGGCAACACAGAGGCGAGCGTTGACGACGCGCTGGTGATCACCGATACCTTTGATCCCATTCTTGATCCCATCACCGTGACCTATAACGGCGAGGTCTGGACCGAGGGAGACCAGTACACCTACGATCGGGCAAGCGGCACGTTTGCGACCGTGGCAGGAAGCATCACGGTTCCCGCGGCAACCTTTATTCAGGATCCTGAGAGCGGCGAGTGGAACGTGCTTCCCGGCGAAAGCACCGTCGTCGTGGTCGGTACGGTAAACTGCGGCGATCAGAATAATGGTGATTGATACCGATAGAATGACCTGATACTCAAAAAATGCTTGCTTCACAACCGTGAAGCAAGCTGTTTTGTTTTTACTTATCTACGT
>JAZNII010000108.1:0-2784 GCA_045577415.1 Eubacteriales bacterium | reverse complement strand
TACGACATGGGCATACAGGCAGCAATGGGACACCGTCGCGGCTGCCAACAGAAAGGAAAATACGGTAAATATAAATTCACCTATCTCCCCGAATGGGACGTATATATTTGCCCCGAGCATAAGTATTTAGAATACGTAACGACCGATAGAAACGGTTACAAGGAATACAAATGCAAGGGCGACAGATGCGCAAATTGTCCGAGACGGGAGGAATGCTTAAGTGCGAAACAGGAAAGAAAAAGCTTACGCCGGCACGTATGGGAAGATTTCAAGGATATGGCGTATACCTTTACCCATACGGAAAAGGGTAAGAAGATCTACAAGAGAAGAAAGGAAACGGTGGAGAGAAGCTTTGCCGATTCCAAAGAACTACACGGCCTCCGTTATTGCCGTATGCGGGGGCTTTCTAAGGTTGCCGAGCAGTGCCTCCTCACTGCCGCCGTACAGAATATGAAGAAGATTGCCAACCTATGTTGGAGGGATACCTCCGATTTCCTCAAGTTGTTGCTATTTCTTTGCAAAAAACAAAGTCTATCTCGCGCTTGAGATAGACTTTGTCAGTAATCTGAAGCAGTATTGAAAAATACTGCTTTTTTGTTACCCCCATATCAAAGGAGGTGAGTTAGTATTAAAGAGTGGGCGACCGTGATGGTCGCCCACTCTTTTTGCTTTTATGCAGAGGTTGTTTTTTGACGCTCCTTTTCAGCCTTAATTTCCGCTTTCATGATTTTTATCAGCTCAGCGAGCTTTTCCTCGCATTCCTCTCGTGTCTTGGCGTAGACATTCTTAGAGATGCGTTTGCCATTGACTCTTGGCGTGAACCGACCTTCATATAGGTGGTCGTTTATCATCGTCACGCAACCTGTGCCACTCTTTCGTATCTTGGGCTTGTACGGCTCAAAAACCGTTTCTGTGGCGGTTTCGTGGCTTGGTTCGGCACTTACCTTGGGAGGCGGCGGTTCGGGCATTTCTGCGTTTGTACCGCCGATCTCTCGGTCGATTCTCACCGCTGCCTGTTGTTGCATGGTGTCGGTGATGTGGCTGTAGATGTTCAAGGTAGTTTCTGAGCTGATGTGACCTATCATAGCGGAGAGAGTCTTGATATCCATGCCGCTTTCAAGTGCCATGGTTGCAAAGGTATGGCGCAGATCGTGGAAGCGTATCTTCTTGCAGTGAGAGCGTTCAAGGATCACTTGGAATCGGTGATATACCGCCGTAGGATTCCTCGGCTCACCCTCCTTGACGGGTGATGGGAACATCCACTCGCCCTTGGTCTGCTTTTTCAGTTCTGCGAGAAGCTCCACCATATCGGGCGGAAGGAGGATGGTGCGTACCGAGGATTTTGTCTTGGGTACGGATATTTCCTTTGACGAGCCTGTCTTTACGACCTGTCGTGTGATGCGAAGCTCACCCGTTTGCAGGTTGAGGTCGCGCCATTTCAGCCCTATGATCTCCCCTCGGCGCATTCCCGTGGTCAGCTCGAGAAGGAACATTTCGTAGTAGCCTTCCTCTTTCGCTCGTGTTAGGAAGCGTAGGATTTCTTCCTGAGTCAGCACCTGCATCTCCTTTGCTTTCTTCGGTGGCAGTCTGCATCCGATTGCAGGGTTACTTGTGATCAATCCCTCGGCAACCGCCTTTTCAAGCGCGGTTCGGCAGGTGGTGTGACAGGAGCGTACCATTCTGTCGGACAAGCCCTCGCCGTACTGCTCCACAAAGCGTTTGCGACCGCCCTTCTTCAGCCTTGAGTAGAATTGTTGTAGGTCGTTCTGCGAGAGCTTGTTCAGCGGTATCTTACCGATTTCGGGAATGATGTGCGTATAGATTCGCCCTTCGTAGCTCAGTTGCGTGGTCAGCCTTATTTTCGGCTTGGAGAAATTCTGATACCAGAAGTCAAGCCAATCACCGAACGGCATATCGGGCTTTAATTTATCGCTTGTTCTTCCGCACTGCTCCTTGAGTGCATCGAGCTTTTCAAGGCACTCGGTCTTGGTTTTAGCCAAGACGCTTTTCGTCCGTGGGTTACCGTTGTCGGCATAACCGACAACGACTCGTCCTTCCCACCGTCCGTCTTTTCGAAGGCGTACCGTGCCTTCTCCGTTTTTGCGTTTTTTGTTTGCCATTTCTTACTCCTTTATCATTATTTTTTGCATCATATTACCCACAACGGCAGATGCGTTCTTCTGCATATCGCTTGTTACGTGGGTATAGGTGTCGAGCGTGAATGAGGCGTTTGTGTGACCGAGGATACCCGAGAGCGTTTTCGCATCGACACCGCCCTTCATCGCATGAGTTGCGAAGGTGTGGCGCAGGTCGTGGAAGCGTATCAGCGGCAGCTCTGCGTGTTTGAGTATCACCTTTAGCTTTCGGTAGGCTGCTTCGGGGTGTATCGGCTGTTCGGGATTTAAGAATGCAGGAAACACCCATTCGGTGATTGCCGTTTGTTTACGGTTTTGCAGTACCTCTCTGACACTCGGCGGCATAGTGATAACTCGAGTACCCGTGTTCGTTTTGGTTTCTCCGATGTTTAAGCCACCTCCTTTTTTTGCTGACACCGACCTTTGCACTCGGAGCTTGTTGGCATCGAAGTCGATGTCACTCCATTTGAGTCCGCATATCTCGCCACGGCGTAAGCCTGTCATAACTTCCACGTAGAAGAAGTCACACCAATATTCCTCTTTCTTGATTTCTTCGAGGAATCGGTCGAGTTGTTCGTCGCCGAGGACTTGCTTCTCGGCATAATTCGTTTTCGGTATCGTAGTACCGTTCGTAGGATTCTTTGCTATG
>JAZNII010000107.1:0-10762 GCA_045577415.1 Eubacteriales bacterium | reverse complement strand
GCACAGGGACCTGCCTGAATAACGGTTACAGGGATCACGTTACCCTTTTCGTCGAAAATCTGAGTCATACCGATCTTCTTACCGATAATACCCTTTTTCATTTTCTTTTTCCTCCTGTAAATTATTGGTTGATACGGATCTTGTCCGTTCAACATGACTTACAAAGTTACCGACACGGCGTTTTCGTCACCGCCGGCTGTTGTCTTTGTTTTGCAAGTTTTTACTCGCGCGCTTGATAAGACAAATAATTTTGTTTTTTGAGATTAAAGCTTAACCTCGATCTCAACGCCTGCAGGGAGTTCAACGTTCATCAGTGCGTCAATCGTCTTCTGATTGGGCTTGATGATATCGATGAGTCTCTTGTGAGTGCGCATCTCAAACTGCTCACGGCTGTCCTTGTACTTGTGTACCGCGCGAAGGATCGTAACGATCTCTCTCTCGGTGGGAAGCGGAATAGGACCCGAAACCTCACTGCCGTTTGCCTTTGCAACTGTTACGATCTTCTCCGCAGCGGTATCGATGAGAGTGTGATCGTAGCTCTTAAGACGAACTCTGATTTTTTCATTAACTGCCATTGTTAGGTGCCTCCTTTCAGATATTGGCGTTCGCACACGCATATATAATAGTAATGAAGCGAACCGCCTTTAAATGTTTGGACGCTTTCTTCGTACACCGCGCCGCGTGTTTCTTCCTCTCTCCATTAAAACACGGACTTTGCCCGCATCAGCATCTGACAGACAAACTCCGAACTTAAAGTAAAGGGACCAAACACAAAGCACCACTATGCCGCATGTTGCTCAGTGTGTGTATGAAAGACTACGTCGCCCGTTCATACGGACATACTCCACGAAAATTACCTCTTAAAGGCGTCCCTTTAAGAGCAACCTCTCGTTTCATCGCATATCAAGCCTTACAATTATAAACTATTTTTCTTTTTTTGTCAATAGCCTACAAAAAATAATTCAAAAATTTTACTATAAAAAATTACAGAATTTTTGAGATTGATTTTGTGCAATATAAACAAAATTCTTGGTTTTCAATCAAATCGAAGAATGTTTATCCGCGTTTTTTTGAGTTTTTTAGCAAAAAACTTTACCCCAAAATCAAAACGGGAGCCAAAAAATGAGAATTTTGTTTCGATTGTCTATTTTTCGTTAACAATTTCATTATATAATATGTATATACCCCTTTTTTGCAAAAAATCAAACCGTATGGAGTTTTTAATGAATTTAAACATAGCAAATAATACTGATAGCCCCGTAAAAAAATCAGTGACGGCGTACAAGGTCGCGTCCGCTGTCTTGATCGTGGCGGTTTTAGCGGTGGGATCGATCGCGTTTGCGACGAGTTTTCAGGAGCAAGGCAGATATTTCGTCTCCTCTCCTGTTCTTTTTGCGCTGTATGCACTTTTAGCCGTAGCCATCATATTCGCACTTTCCGCCCTTTTAATTTTCAAGGGCAAGACAATAAGCGTATATAACGAAGTAGGCAGCAAGGTTTTTTCTGTGATCACCGCCGTCGCGTCTGCCATACCCTTCATTTATTATATATATAGCGACCTGACCGCCCGCGCGGCTGCCGCCACCGCTCCATCGGGGTCTGCCGAATCCTTTTATAACGGCCTCGACGGCATTACCTTGGTGGTCACCGTCACATCTATATTGGCGGTAATTTTCTCACTTTCATGCGCGCTCAACCTCAACAGAACGCTCACCTTGATCTCAGGTTACGGACAGGTGATCTTTTGCGCGGCAATTATAACCAAGCTTTATCTGGATTTCTCGGTGGAGCTTAATTCCCCTATAAAGCTATTGCTTCAATTCTCAGCCGCCGCTGTGATGATAGGAACAGTCAGCGATCTGCGCGTTTTCGTTGACAAGCCGCACACCCCGATGCTCATATCCTCGAAATTAATAACGGCATTAGTGTGTCTGCTTAACTTTACAGGCTTCATTTTTGAAGCGGCACCCAACATTGAAAAATACGGATACGACTACACAGCCTTCTCTATTCTTTTCTTGCTCTACGGTGTCGCAAGCGCGTTTGGTCTCTTTACCGTTTCTGTAAAAGCCGCGCCGGTCGAAGAATCATCCAAGAACACAATAGCGCAAGATCTTACCGATGACTCTGCAGAGAACCCGACAGCGGAGGACGGCGAAACGCTCCCCGAAGCCGACCAATGACCCCTTATATATAATAATGAAAGGAACTGTCCTAAAAATGAAAACATCATCAGGAAATTCCGCAAACACAAGAATACAGTGGCTTCACAAAAAGATAGCTAACAGCTACTATCCCAACGCTATGAGACTTGCCGAGAGATTCAATATCTCTCACCGTCAAGCCCAGCGCGACGTTGACTATCTGAAAAAGAAGCTGGGCGCGCCAATGGAATACAGTCTTGAACACAAGGGATATTACTATACCGAGCAGTATTCCCTGCCCTTAGTTCTCTCCAGCGATAACGACGACTCTCTCAACGAGCTTGCCGACAGCATGTCGGGCGCGTCGATGCAGGCGGAAAACACCTTCGTGCAGATGCAGATCCCTTACACTGCCACGGTGGAGATCCCCGACAAGCTCTCGGTTCTCTCCCTCAAAAATTTCATTATCTCCAAGGAGCCCCGAAACAAGTACGTCTGCGAATTCCATAACGTTGAGCAGTTTTTGAGCGTGCTTATTACGCTCCGCTCGGATTTCAAAATAGTTGAGCCGATGTGGATACGCGAGAGACTGGTTAAGTTGGCGGAAAACATAATCAAGAACAATAAATCCTGATTTTTAATTTTTTTTAATTTTTTTCAAAAAACCTATTGACAAATCGTTTTGTTCGTGCTATAATACCGAAGTGAGCTAAAAAAGCTCTTATCCAAAGACAGCAGGTTCCCGTAAAAGCGCAAGCCACCCTGCCGAGGAAGAATCAAAACGATATAATTTTGCCTTCGGGCAGTTAGATCTTTCTTCTCGGTATGCGAACTTTCGCTTCGGGAAGAAAGTTTTTTTATTTAATCACGGGAGGTTAAAAACAATGCCTAGTAACGCAATACTCGAACAGAAGAAACAGGTAGTTGCAGACCTCGCAGAGCAGATCAAGGCTAGTGCCGCAGGCGTAGTTGTTAATTATCAGGGTATCACCGTTGAGAATGACACAGCTCTCCGTAAGGCTCTTCGTGAAGCAGGTGTTAAGTACGTTGTTATGAAGAACACCCTCACCGGCAGAGCTTGCGACATGTGCGGTTACAGCGATATGAAGCAGTACCTCAACGGTATGACTGCTATCGCTATCTCCAGCCCCGAAGATCCCATCGCTCCTGCAAAGATCCTCAAGGAATACGCTGAAAAGATCAGCTCCTTCGAGATCCTCGCTGGTTACTGTGATGGAGAGGTAATCGACGCAGCAGGCGTTAACAGCCTCGCAGAGATTCCTTCCAAGGAAATTCTCCTTGCGAAGTTCCTCGGCTCTATCAAGTCTCCTATCTACAACTTTGCTTATGCTATCCAGGCCATCGTCGACAAGAAGAACGAGGGCGAGGAAGCACCCGCAGCAGACGCAGCTCCCGCAGAGGAAGCTCCCGCTGCAGAATAATCGGTTTCAACCGACAAAAACACAAAAACAATTTATATTTCCATATTCAGGAGGTAATTTAAAATGGCATCCGAAAAGATCACAAATATTGTTGAAGAAATTAAGACACTCACAATTCTCGAGCTCGCTGACCTCGTAAAGGCAGTTGAGGAGGAGTTCGGCGTATCCGCAGCAGCTCCCGTAGGTGTAGTTGCAGTTGCAGGCGCAGCAGCAGCTCCCGCAGCTGAGGAGAAGACCGAGTTCGACGTAATCCTCACTGGCTTCGGCGACAAGAAGCTCAACGTTATCAAGGTTATCCGTGAGATCACCGGTCTCGGCCTCAAGGAAGCTAAGGACATGGTTGAGGGCTGCCCCAAGGCAGTTAAGGAAGGCGTTTCTAAGGAAGACGCTGAGAAGGTTAAGGCTGACCTCGAGGCTGCTGGCGCAACCGTTGAGATCAAGTAATTTGAACCTTAGATCCTTTTCTAAACAACAAATTGCAAGTTAAACTGTCTGTTAATTTTGGATAACAGAACGAGCCGTGCGGCAACAGTCGCGCGGCTCGTTTTTGCTTGGAATTAAAGCCTTCCCCAGCGGGGAAGGCTTACCTATAAATCAAATTTTGAAATACTCACAAAACAAAAGCGCATTGCCGTCAGGAGACGGCAAAGCGTTTTTAATAATATTCCACGTTAACGATTAAAATTCAATCTTCTTCTCGATGAAGCTCTTAAGCTCTGCAATCGGGATACGAACCTGCTCCATGGTGTCTCTGTCGCGGACGGTAACGCATCCGTCGCCTGCCTTTTCGGCATCGCCAACGGTGTCGAAGTCAACGGTGATACAGAGAGGTGTACCGATCTCGTCCTGACGGCGGTATCTCTTGCCTATTGAGCCTGCCTCGTCAAAGTCAACGGTGAAATACTTGGAAAGCTCGTCGTATATCTCGCCCGCCTTGTCGGAAAGCTTCTTGGACAGAGGAAGAATAGCCGCCTTAACGGGCGCGATCGCGGGGTGGAAGTGGAGAACGGTTCTCACGTCGTTCTTCGCCTCGTCAATGACCTCCTCGTCGTAAGCGTCGCAAAGCACGGAAAGAACTGTTCTCTCAACGCCAAGAGAAGGCTCAACAACGTAAGGAATGTATCTTTCGTTGGTCTCGGGATCAAAGTAGGTAAGATCCTTCTTGGACTCGTTCTGATGCTGAGTCAGGTCGTAGTCGGTTCTGTCGGCAACGCCCCAAAGCTCGCCCCATCCGAAGGGGAAAAGAAACTCGAAGTCGGTAGTTGCCTTGGAGTAGAAGCAAAGCTCCTCGGGATCGGGGTCGCGGAGACGGATATTTTCGTCCTTGAGACCGATGGAAAGCAGCCAGTTGTGGCAGAATTCTCTCCAGTAAGCGAACCACTCAAGGTCGGTGCCGGGCTTGCAGAAGAACTCAAGCTCCATCTGCTCGAACTCACGGACACGGAAGATAAAGTTACCGGGAGTGATCTCGTTACGGAAGGACTTACCGATCTGAGCGATACCGAAGGGCATCTTCTTTCTGGTAGTTCTCTGCACGTTTACGAAGTTGGTAAAGATACCCTGAGCGGTCTCGGGACGGAGATAAACGGTGTTCTTCGCGTCCTCGGTAACGCCCTGGAAGGTCTTGAACATAAGGTTGAACTGACGAATGTCGGTGAAGTTGTGCTTGCCGCAGGTGGGACAAGGAATGTTATGCTCCTCAACAAATTCCTTCATTTCTGCGTGAGTGAAAGCGTCGATGGGCTTGGGAAGCTCAAAAGAGGTCTCCGCGCACCAATCCTCGATGATCTTGTCGGCTCTGAAGCGCTCCTTACACTCCTTACAGTCCATAAGGGGGTCGGAGAAGCCCGCAAGGTGACCCGAAGCCACCCAGGTCTGGGGGTTCATAAGAATTGCCGCGTCGAGACCGACGTTGTACTTGTTCTCCTGAACGAATTTCTTCCACCAAGCCTTCTTGATGTTATTCTTAAGCTCTACGCCGAGAGGGCCGTAGTCCCAGGTGTTAGCGAGACCGCCGTAGATCTCCGAACCGGGGAAAATAAAGCCTCTGCCCTTCGAGAGAGCAACGATTTTGTCCATTGTCTTTTCTGTGTTCTTCATTTTATACTCCATTCCGCCGCTTTTCACGGCATAAATATGTATTGAAAAGAAATACTATAATATAATTAATGATTGTATCATACATTTCAATAGTTGTCAAGATGTTTAACGCAATTAATCGGCCTTTACGCAAAAGAAAATCAAAAAAGCGCATCTTCAAAAAAATTCCGACGGGACACAAAGCTATCCCATCGGATTTTTTATTCAAATCAAGGCTTATACCTCGGTCTCTGCCGCTTCAGTCTCGGTCTCTACAGCTTCAGCCTCGGTCTCTACAGCTTCAGCCTTATCCTCTGCCTTTTTGCTCTTCTTCTCGGGAATAACGATCTCACCGAATATACCTATATGAGCGAGAACCGAGAGGACGGTTCCGGACAAGGAGTAAAGAAAAATGGTAGGAACTACGCAGAACGCCGCATAAGAAGCCAAACAAAGCAAAGTCATAAACAGACTGTATACGATTATCACCACAAACAGAATCGGGATGCCGATAATAATAAAGCAAAGCAGATAGCTAACTAAGAATGCAGCCAGATAAATAAAGCCTGCGACAGTCGATATCACCGTAACAGCGGCAATAACCGCTATCACATAAACTAAAGGAATAAGAGCATGAAGGATCGCACTCTTGATCAAGCTTTTAACGTCTTTGCAATTTGCAAAAGCAATGGGAAACAGATTTTGCAGTTTTTTTAATTTTTCCATTATAAACCTCCAAGTGAAATAAATCTCGTATTTGCATTATATCACAAACATTTACAAAATGCAACATATTTTCTGTTTTTTGCCGTTATTTTTCCTTTAAATGATCTATTAACGGCACCCCGTCGCTTTAATTCACAGAATATTCACCGTTGGGTTGCACTTTCTCAAAAAAAACAATGCAAAAATAAGTTATAATTATATGATGACATATTATAAAAATAGGTAGGATAAATGAAATTCAAACGACTTGAAACAATTCTGGAGAAGGTAAAGGAAGCGTGCATGTCGGCTCTGCCCATAGCGCTGATCATACTTTTCCTCTCCTTTACCGTCTGCCCACTTCCCAACGACATATTCATCGCATTCGTCGTAGGTACCTGTATGCTGATAGTGGGACTTGGACTTTTCTCGCTTGGCGCGGAGATGTCTATGGAGCGCATAGGCGCTCATATAGGCGCAAACCTCACAAAATCCCGTAACATCCCCATAATCGCCTTTATTTCACTGATCGTCGGCGTGCTTATCACGATCTGCGAACCCGACCTTCACGTTCTGGCAGGATATACGGGGGACCAGATGCTCCCCTTCGTTTTAGCAGTTGCCGCAGGACTTGGCATCTTCCTCGTTATCGCGGTAATGCGAATCATTTTTAATATCAAATTCAAATACATAATCTTGGGCGGCTACGGCGCGATCCTTATTCTTGCCGTAATAGCCTATTTTGTCAATCCCACGTTTCTCGCCATCGCATTTGATGCGGGCGGCGTTACCACGGGAGCGATGTCGGTTCCCTTCGTAATGTCCATCGGCGCAGGTATCGCGGCGATCACCACCCAGAACGGAGACGACGACAACAGCTTCGGTCTTATGGCGGTATGCTCCATAGGCCCTATCATCTCGATTTTAATAATGGGACTTGCAGGCGGCTTTGAGAATATCACCTATTCGGCTCATTTTCCGCCCGTATTCGATAATTCTCAGGAAATGGGTCTGTCCTTCCTTTCCGCAGCTCCCACTATCATCGGAAAAGTGCTTCTCGGTCTTATCCCGATTCTCGTTTTCTTCCTTGTCTATCAGTTTTTTACCGAGAGAGTACACAGAAAAGAATTGGCGCAGATATTTATCGGCGCAGGCTATATATTCGTGGGAATGATCCTCTTTCTCGTTGGAGTAGAGGTCGGATTTATGCCCGTTGGAAGCTATCTCGGCGAGACCTTCGCGAAAATGGAGCAGGCTTGGGTCGTTATACCCGTGGGAATGATAATTGGTTTCTGTATGACCTACGCAGAGCCTGCCGTCGGAGTCCTCAACAAGCAGGTTGAGGAGGCTACGTCGGGTACTATTCCTCCCAAGGTCATTCCTATGGCTATGGCGATTGGCGTTGCGCTTTCCTCGGGAATGGCAATGGTTCGCGCGCTTACGGGAATACCGATCCTCCCCTTCCTTCTCGTCGGCTATATTGCCGCGGTCATTCTTGCGTTCCACTGCCCTCCCATCTTCTCCTCCATCGCTTTTGACGCAGGCGGAGTTGCTTCGGGCGTTATGGCGGCGACCTTCCTGCTGCCGCTTTCAATCGGTGTTTGCGCGGTAAGAGACGCAACACCCGATATGATAATGATAGATGCTTTTGGCACTATCGCACTTGTGGCAATGGCTCCTACCGTCTCTATTCAGATCGTTGGTGTGATGTATAAGATCAAGCTCAGCCACAGCAAGACCGAGATCGTTGACGACGGAGACGCTCTCGTTATCGAAAGCCTTGGCGAAGAATTCGAGACTGTGGTCAACGCAGACGATCGCTTGAACACCGCCGCCGTCTACGCGACCGCCGAGGATGACACCGAGATCATCGATTTCGACACCGAATTTGACGAGGTGACATCCGATGCACCTTCGCACGTCACCAAGGATTAACAGGAGGTGAAAGATTTATGGAAAATTTATATTTATTTATCACTATAAACAAAAAATCCGACTCCAAGGAATTTCTTGATTTCTTTCTCAGGCACAATGTAGCGCCTATTTACAGCTCTATCGGACACGGCGCGGCAAGCTCTGAAACGCTCTCGCTTTTGGGTCTTGAGCAATCCGAAAAGGTCGTCACGAAATCTATCGTGACAAAAAGCAAGATATACGAGTTAAAATCCGCTCTCACCCACGAAATGAGCATCGACCTGCCCGACCGAGGCATCGCCTTGGCAGTCCCGCTGACAAGCATCGCCTCAAAGCGAGTGCTTGACCACATATTAAACGAGCAGACCGTCCCCATGCCCCAAAATCAGGAATTTACCGAAAGGAAAATAGAAATGGAACTTATAATTGCAATCTGCATAAAAGGCAATAGCGACAAAATAATGAAGGCCGCAAGAGAAGCAGGCGCTACCGGCGGTACCGTTATTAAGGCTAAAGGAACCGCATCAGGCTCCGATACCTTCTTCGGTATGGCTATCTCCGATGAAAAAGAGATCATCTATATAGTCTCCCGCAAAGAGCAGAAGACCGATATTATGAAGGCTATCGCCGCTTATACTAACGAACACGGCACTCATCCCCTCACCTTCTCCCTGCCCGTCACCGAAACCGCAGGATTTAGATTATTAGATTAGTATTTGTGGGGGAGGAGAGAACTTTTTTCGAAAAGTTCTCTCCTCCCCCACACCCCTTCCTCTTTCAAAAACTCCCTGAAAAAAGGGGGTATTTTTTATTATCATCCACCTAAAGCCGTGACGTAGACGGATAAATTATGAGCATTAACTACCCTCTTTTTTGAAAGTTTTTGGAGATGAGGGGTGGGAGAAGGGAGGGGAGAAGAACCCTTTTCTCAAAAAGGTTCTTCTCCCCTCCCTGCATTTAATCACACTTCCTCAACTTCGCCCTCGCGGCAGATGAGAGCGGCTTTGCCGCCTTTTTTTACGTCGAGGATCGCTTGAGTTCCACCGACTATGATCGGCTCACGGCGTTCAAGTCCGATACCGAAGGGCTTGCCCTTAACGGTAAAGCTAAAGCCGTCCACTGTCAATACCGTCTTACCCGTAAGAGGCGAGCAGGCATAACCGACCTCATGTTTTTCCCCGTCAACGGTGACGGACCATTTTTGTTTTATCATTATCTTAAATCCTTTCATAAACGGTTAAAAAAATGCCATCGCGTTTGCGATGGCATTTTTGGTGCGAGAAACGGGACTTGAACCCGTACGGTGTGAACCACACGCCCCTCAAACGTGCGCGTCTGCCAGTTCCGCCACTCTCGCATATTAAAACACCTTTGATTTATCACACGGAGAAGGTCTCCGAGGCTGTTCTTGCGACAACATTGGTATTATACACCAAAACGAATGATTTGTCAAGCCTTTTTAGAAAAAATTTTAAATTAAATAAAAATTATTTTTGTGCTTAAAAATGCAGTGCATTGTTGACATTTTTTTGTAATTATTATATAATAGATCAAGATCGATTTTTACATTTATCCTATGCTTTAACTGACAGGAACAAAAACGACATGAAAATCTACACGATCACACTCTCCCCCTCGTACGATGTACACGCCTATGCGGACTCATTGGCGCTTTGCCATGAAAATCTCGCCCACGTAACGTCGCGTGATGCAGGCGGCAAGGGTGTCAATATCTCACGCGCGCTGACCTGCAACGGAATAGAAAATACCGCCATAGTCGTCCTTGGACGCGACAACTGCGCAGACTTCAAAACAACTCTCGACTCCGAGAAAATGAACTGTATTGCCATCGAAAAGGACGGCAGAATAAGAGAAAATCTCACCGTTCACGTCGACGGCGAGGGCGAAACGCGCATCAGCTTTTCGGGATTTTCGCTCGACAACGGCGTGCTGACAGAGATCGAGGATATTATCCCTGCCGACGAGAACACCGTTGTAACCTTCACGGGAAGTGTTCCAAAAGGCGTGGATATGCCCGAGATCAAAAAATTCCTTGCAAGGCTAAAGGCGCGAGGCGCAAAGATCGTGATCGACTCACGCTCATTCACCCTCGCCGACCTTACCGAGGTGAAGCCTTGGCTCATCAAGCCTAACAGTGAGGAGATCGCCGTCTATTCGGGAAAAGAGGTCAATTCTTTCGCCGACTGCCTCGATTTTGCAAGATCTCTCTGCGCCGACGGAATCGAAAACGTAATGATCTCTCTTGGCGAAAAGGGAGCAATGCTCGTGAGACGCGAAGCCGCCTTTGCCGCAGTCCCCCCTGCCGTTAATGCCCTTTCAACCATCGGTGCGGGCGACAGTACCATAGCAGGCTTCATCGCGGCGTATAAGGGCGGCGCAGATGCCGCAGAGTGCCTCAAAGCAGCGATCAGCTACGGCACAGCCGCGTGTCTGGAAAGCGGAACGACACCGCCCACC
>JAZNII010000106.1:0-20783 GCA_045577415.1 Eubacteriales bacterium | reverse complement strand
GTTTCTTTCGCTACCGCTCTTTGCGACAGCTTCACTATTCTACCACTTTCTCCTCTTTTTGTCAAGTGCTTTTTTAAATTTTCCTCACTTTTGGTCGCTTTTTTAATTTGTACAATCTTTATCCCTAATTTTTGTGCAGTTTCCACAATTAAGGTTGCTTGGATGGGGATGTGGTAACCAAATGAGACTCCAAAAGCGAATAAAAACGCTTATTTTGTATCAAAATACTAAAAAAACACTTGGGAGCTTATTATGATATCAATTATTATAAGAACGGTCATAATCTACACGATACTTATGATAATTATGCGTCTTATGGGCAAGCGACAGCTTGGCGAGCTTGACGTTGGAGAATTTGTTATCACGATACTTCTGTCGGAGATCGCCTCCCTTCCGATCACCAATCCCGAAAAATCAATTTGGGATGCAATAGTTCCGATCGCTACCTTAGTTTTTCTTGAAATACTTTCGTCTTCACTCATCTTAAAATTTCCAAAAATAAAAAAGCTTCTTGCTTCCAAGCCTGCTGTTCTTATATCTCGCGGAAAAATAGACAGAGAGGTCATGCACAAGGTTCGAATATCCATAGAAGATCTTATCAGCCAGATAAGACAAAACGGAATATACGATCTCGAGGAGGTAGACTACGCCATACTCGAAGAAAACGGAAAGATGAGCATTATCCCAAAGAGCCTATACCGTCAGCCCGACCGTAGTGACATGGGCATCCCCGACGACAACAGCGGAGCTATGCACATTCTGATCTCGGACGGAATAATCAACACACACGGTCTTGATATATTAAATAAGGATGAAAAGTGGCTGTTGTCGATACTGAAGGAACACTCTCTCGCTATCCGCGACGTTCTATGTATGACAAGCAACGATGCGGGCAAGCTATATATAGTAAAGGAAGATGGCGAAGCCATCTCCCTACGTTAATTTTTCATCTTTTCCCCTTGCATATCTCGCTAAGCGGACACTCAGCGCACCTCGGCGACCTTGCGATACACACGTCGCGTCCAAATTGCACGATGCGGTGGCAAAAATCGCTCTGCTCCGCGGGGTCAAGATATTCGGACATTATCCGCTCCACCTTAACGGGATCCTTCAGCTCCTCGGAATAAAATCCAAGTCTGCCGCAGATACGGATACAGTGGGTATCGGCTACAACGGCGGGCTTTTTGTAGATGTCGCCAAGGAGCAGATTGGCGATCTTTCTGCCAACGCCCGGCAGCTTCAGAAGATCCTCCATATTATCGGGTATGACACCACCGAAATCGTCCAGCAGCATACGGCAAGAATTTTTTATATCCTTTGCTTTCATGCGGTAGAGACCGCATGGGTGGACTATGCGCTCGATCTCCTCGATTGGCGCGTCGGCAAGGCTTTGGAGAGTAGGAAACTCCGAAAAAAGATCACGGCAGACGATATTTACTCTGGCATCGGTGCATTGAGCCGACAGCCTGCCCATAACCAGCAACCGCCAACCGTCCTCTCCGCCCCACTCAAGAGCGCAGGTGGCATCGGGGTATATTCTTTTTAATATTTCAACCGCTGACGCGGCTCTTTTTTTGTTATCGGTCATTATTTAAAATTCCTTTGCTTTGACTTTACACAATAAGTATATATGATTTTCACTCAAATGTCAATCTTCGCCCAAAAGTTTTTTTCGCAAGAGAACCACATCCAGGGCGGTTACCTCGCCGTCTCCGTCAAGGTCGCCGCCACCGGAGATCGGAACATCACCGCTTTCCACATACCGTCTCAATATTAAAATGTCCGCAAGGGACAAACTTCCGTCACTGTCAATGTCCCAATCGGACACGTCAGCATCAAGTGCTTCGTCAAAGTCGGTCTCGGCAAAACGCTCCGAAAGGCAACTGACGCTTACCGAGGAATACCAATCCCGATGCCCTCGCTCGGTGGCGACCTTGTCGGAACAAAGAAAATGCCGTCGGCTGACCCCCGATGCCGTCACCGCCGAATCGTCCCAAGTAAGATCTGCGTGATACCACTCGCCGTCTATTCTGACGTAATTCCAGATATGCTCTATGGTGTCGCTCGCCACGAAATGTGATTCTATCCCACACTCTCGAAGGACCGCCATATAAAGATGTGTATAAGCTTGGCAGGTTCCCTTGCCCGTCTGAAAAAAGCTATACACCGAGTCGCTTTCAAAGGTCTCGTCATATTCAAAGGACAGACATATTCTGTCGTGCAGATAAAGCGCCTTTTTATAGGGCAAGATGTATTTTTGAGCCTCGGTCGCTATCTCGCGCACCTGAGTCCGACAGCTCTCCCACGCCTCAAACGCCTCCTCTCCCACAAAGCGATAGGTTGGCTTCAGCGAAAGCACGGAACCGCCCGGTTTATAGGAATATGACATCTGACCGTTAACGAAAAACAGGTAGGGGTCATCCTTGATTATTGACGCCAACATTCCCGTCAGCTCCTCGGGCCTTATGGCGAACTCGCTTATGTCAATGGATTCGGAAAATCTGTAAAAGCCATCCCGTATTACCTCGGTCACGTGGTTTTCGATCGTGTCCTCCGCGCCTGCCTGCACTCTTATTACGCAGACGAACAAAATTACCGATAAAACGATAGCTCCCACTCTCTCCCGCACGCCTATTCTCTCCCTCGCCGTATATTTAATAATAATGTATGTTTTTTATATCTTGACGAGAACAAAAAGGCAAAAAAATTCCGTCAAGTCTTGACGGACGGCAAAAAATGTGGTAAAATTTCAGTAATTATTGATTTGGAGAGAAAAATGAAAGAACAGAAAAAACAAAAGGGGCTTTTGTTTAAATTTTTGCCCTATTACAAGCGGCACATGCCCGTAATGATAAGCGACCTTTTTTGCGCGGCGCTTACCACCGTCTGCGAGCTGGTGCTTCCTATGATCGTCCGCGAGATAACCGGCGCCGCCACCGAGGACATCAAAAGTCTGACACTTGATCTTATCTTAAAATGCGGAATACTCTATATCGTTCTCAGAATTATAGACACCGCCGCAAACTACTATATGACCACCGTAGGACACATAATGGGAACGCGGATCGAGACCGATATGCGTCACGATCTTTTCGCGCACCTGCAAAAGCTGTCCTTTTCCTATTACGACAACACCAAGATAGGAACGCTGATGTCCCGTATCACCAACGACCTCTTTGATGTGACCGAGTTCGCTCACCACTGTCCCGAGGAATTTTTCATAGCGGGCATCAAGATAGTCTGCTCCTTTATACTTCTCTGCACTATGAGCGTTCCCTTGACGCTTATCGTTTTCTCGGTCATACCCGTTATGATCGGAGTGCTGATCTTCTTCAGATTCAAGATGAAGAAAAACTTCACGGAGTCGAGAAAGCACATAGGCGAGCTGAACTCTCAGATCGAGGACAGTCTGCTTGGCATCCGCGTTGTAAAATCCTTTGCCCGTGAGGGTCTTGAGCAAGAAAAATTTGACAAGGGCAACAAAAAATTTTTGAAGCTCAAATCCGAAAGATACCATATTATGGGCGTATTTACTTCATCCACAAGGCTTTTTGACGGTGTAATGTATATCGTTGTCGTGGTAGTAGGCGCTCTCTTTATGATGCTTCCCGACACCAATCCCGCAAGCATAACCCCCGCCGACTACGTAGCGTATCTTATGTTCGTCACTACCCTTCTCACCTCTATCCGCCGCATAGTTGAGTTTGCCGAGCAGTTCCAGCAGGGCATGAGCGGTATCGAGCGTTTCCAGGAGATAATGGACACCGAACCCGATATTGCCGACGCCAAGGATGCCGTCAAGCTTGAAGGCGTCAGAGGAGACGTTGAATTTAAAGACGTTTCCTTCCGTTACGAGAGCGAAAAGTGCAACGTTCTCACTCACCTTAACCTTAAAGTCAAAGCAGGCGAAAGCATAGCTCTCGTCGGTCCTTCCGGAGGAGGAAAGACCACTCTATGCTCGCTTATACCCAGATTCTACGAAGTCACCGACGGCGACATTTTGGTTGATGGAACAAGCATCAAGAACGTTACCATGAGATCCCTCCGCGACAATATCGGTGTGGTCCAGCAGGATGTTTACCTTTTCTCAGGCAGTGTCCGTGAAAATATTGCCTACGGAAAGACCGGTGCCACCGACGAGGAGATAATCGAGGCGGCTCGTATGGCGGGAGCGCACGATTTCATATCCGCTCTTCCCGACGGCTACGACACATACGTTGGCGAGCGCGGAGTCAAGCTTTCGGGCGGACAAAAGCAGAGGATCTCAATAGCGCGTCTTTTCTTAAAGAACCCTCCCATACTTATTCTTGACGAGGCAACCAGCGCTCTTGACAACGAAAGCGAAAAGCTGGTTCAGGAATCCCTTGAAAAGCTTGCAAAGGGACGTACCACATTCACCATCGCCCACCGTCTGACCACTATCAGAAACGCCGACCGTATCCTTGTCCTCACCGAAAACGGAATTGAGGAATCGGGATCCCATGCCGAGCTTATCGAAAAGGGCGGAATATATAGCGAGCTTTATAAGCTTTATTCGAATTTGTAATTTGACATCACTTATAGTAAAAAACGAGACACTCACAAAGTGTCTCGTTTTTTGCTATAAGTAGCCCCACCGAGCCGTGTACCCGAAGAAATGGAACCCTGAACTCCAGGGCGGCGCTCTCTTGCTCGACTTTACTGCTCCCAACGTCTCGCAGGTCTATCGGGACAAGTCAACCGAAATAGACAGGAGGAGGTCTGCAAACCATCGCGCGGTCAAGCTCCTTTAATCAATTGTAGGTCTCAATCAAGCGGATATCACGCACTAAGCAGGATAAATTTCTAAAATCAATACCTATGGGCATTCAAGGATTTTTTCGCGCTTAATGCCCATAGGTATATAGGGTTCTTAACGAATATTTAAGCTTAAATCACGTTTTTCAAAAACTTAATTTCTCATTGGCTTATACCGAAAATTTATCTTGGTTTATATTCTTACAGATTCTTCACATTATCCTCTCACGTCCGAACAAAGCTTAGTTTTTCATTGGCGTGTACCTTTAAAAATGCGTTTGTTTATAACCTATAAGATACTTAAAAAATTTAAATTTCCATTGGCGTAATTAAACCTTTTTAATATTCAAATGTAAATATTCAATTTTCAGTTATTCAATTGTAGACTTCCCTTTTTACTTCGAAAGCAGCTTTTTCACGCGTCATAATCCTCTTCGCTGTCAAACATGTCGTCAAAGAAATCAGCGACCTTATCAAATTCATCTTCATCGTCAACAGTGACGAACACTTCTTCGCCTTCTTCGTCCTCTATCAGCTTGAGCAGTACGTATTCGATTATGCCTTCGTTATTCTCCTGCGCGCCTGCAGGTGTCATCGCATAGTAAACAACTCCGTCGATCTCCGCGTCACCAATGACCTCGAAATCGATCTCCTTTCCGTCTTCATCGGTCAGGGTGATTATGCTGCTTTCCTCTGCGTTCTGTGGCTCCGTATTCTTATTGTCGTTCATTGGACGTTACCTCTCTTTCCTCGGAACTCCAAAATCTATATAATGCTTACGCTCGAATGGCGGAAGCTGTTTGGGTTCTTTTCTTTTCACTTGTATTATACCACAAAAAGTTTACCTTGTCAATAGTTATTTTGTGCATTTTACACACTTTTTTCAAAAAAATTCTGCGAGCTTGAAATATTTTTGCTCCAAAGCATCATGACAGATCAAGGGTGTCGGACAGAATAAAGTTGCTGACCAACATTCCCTTTTCGGTAAATCGGCAATATTTGTCCCCTATTTCAACGAATTCGGGAGCATATTTCCTAAAAGCGGCAAACTTACGCAAAAAATCTCTACCGTATCTTTTGGAAAAGGCGTCAAAGTCGATGCCCTCGGAAAGTCTCATACCAAGCATCGCGTACTCGTTCATTGATTCACGCAGAGAAATATCCTCTATGTCTATTATTATGCTTTCGCCGCGAAGATATGCGTCAATATCGCGAGAATGAGCAAATCTTTTTCCGTCAAAATAAGAGTGCGCCGCCGCGCCAAAGCCGAGATAATCCTCACATCGCCAATATTTCAGATTGTGCCGTGACTCTCTGCCGACCTTTGCGAAATTGCTGATCTCATATTTATGATAGCCGTGTTTCGTCAAGATCTCGCCCATATCCGCATACATATCGCCCACAGTATCCTCGTCGGGCAGATCAAGGCTGTCACGACGGCGATAGAAGTTAGTTCCCTCCTCCACCGTCAGAGAATAGGACGAGATATGTTCAGGATCAAGCATGGCAAGTCTTTCCACAGCCCCCTCAAAGCTTTCTCTCGTCTGGGTCGGTATTCCGTACATCAAGTCAACCGAAATATTGTCAAATCCAACCTCTCTGGCGCTACTGAAGGTCTCAAGAAAATCACAGAAGCTATGGATCCGTCCAAGCGCGCGAAGCTCACTGTCGTGAACGCTCTGCATACCTATGCTAAGTCGATTGACCCCTGTTTTTCGTATCTCCGCGAGCTTTTCTCTGTCGGCAGACTTGGGATTTGTCTCGGCGGTGATCTCCGCGTCTTTATCAATGCCGAATTTCTCATTGATAACGCACAAGATACGCCCAATCTGCTCTGAGGTCAAAAGCGTAGGCGTACCGCCGCCGAAATAGACGGTATCGGCTACGGGAAGCTCTCCGCTCTCGCCGATCTTCTCGGCAAAAAACGCTATTTCCTCGCAAAGACGCTTGACGTAAAGCTCTTTTTTCTCATCGTCTGCCCTCTGCATCGAACAGAAATCGCAATAATGGCATTTTGAAAGACAAAACGGAACGTGGATATATATACCCACGTTTTTCCGTTTTTTATCAATATTAGTATAAGACATATCAGTTGTCGTCTCCCAGCTTGAGTACCGCCATAAACGCCTCGGGAGACACCTGAACGCTACCGAGCTGACGCATCTTCTTCTTACCCTCCTTCTGCTTTTCAAGCAGCTTCTTTTTACGGGTAATGTCTCCGCCGTAGCACTTTGCAAGAACGTCCTTACGCATCGCCTTGACGGTCTCGCGGGCGATGACCTTGGAACCGATCGCCGCCTGTATCGGGACCTCGAAAAGCTGTCTCGGGATGTTCTCCTTAAGTCTCTCGGCAATTCGTCTCGCTCTTGCATAAGCCTTTTCCTCGTGGACTATAAAGGAGAGCGCGTCAACCTGCTCGCCGTTGAGAAGGAAGTCAAGCTTGACAAGCTTTGAGGGTTCGTATCCCTTAAGCTCATAGTCAAGGGACGCGTAACCCCGCGAGCGACTCTTGAGCGCGTCGAAGAAGTCGTAGATTATCTCGTTAAGAGGCAGATCGTAGTGAAGCTCCACTCTCGTCGAGTCGATATATTTCATGTCGTGGAAAACGCCTCGGCGATCCTGACAAAGGTCCATAAGTCCGCCCACGAACTCGGTAGGCGTGATTATACTTGCCTTGACCATCGGTTCTCTTGCCACGTCTATAACGTCGGGCGAGGGATAGTTTGAGGGGTTATCGATCATGACCGTCTCTCCCGTACGAAGCTTGACCTCGTATATAACGCCTGGGGCGGTTGTGATAAGATCGAGATTGAACTCTCTCTCAAGTCTCTCCTCTATTATCTCCATGTGAAGAAGTCCCAAAAATCCGCAACGGAAGCCAAAGCCCAGAGCGATAGATGTTTCGGGTTCAAAGGTAAGAGCCGCGTCATTGAGCTGAAGCTTGTCCAGTGCATCGCGCAGATCGCCGTACTTTGCGCCGTCGGCAGGATAGATTCCCGCAAAGACCATAGGTTGAGCCGACTTAAATCCGGGCAGAGCCTCGGTTGCGGGGTTGTCGGCAAGAGTGACGGTATCGCCAACTCGGGTGTCGCCGACGCTCTTAATAGATGCAGTAATGTAGCCAACCTCGCCGGCTCGCAGGCACTCGCACTTGCAAAGACCGAACGCCTCCATTGTGCCGACCTCGACTACCTCAAACTCCTTGCCCGTACTCATAAGGCGGATAGTGTCGCCCGCTCTGAGGCAACCGTCAAAGACTCTGACGTTGACCACAACGCCTAAGTAGCTGTCGTAGTAAGAGTCGAATATAAGACACTTAAGAGGCGCGTTCTCGTCGCCCTGTGGTGCGGGGATGTCACGGACTACCGCTTCAAGCACCTGCTCGATGTTAAGTCCCGTCTTTGCTGAGACCGCAGGGCAGCCCTCAGCGGGAATACCGATCTGATCCTCAATGTCGTTTCTTGCCTTTTCAATGTCGGCAGATGGCAGGTCGATCTTATTGACTACGGGAATTATTTCAAGCCCCGCATCAACCGCGAGATAGGCGTTTGCAAGGGTTTGCGCCTCGATTCCCTGTGTTGCGTCAACCACCAGAAGCGCGCCGTCGCAGGCGTTGAGCGATCGAGACACCTCGTAGTTGAAGTCAACGTGACCGGGGGTGTCGATAAGGTTGAAGATATACTCCTCGCCGTCGGGAGCGGTGTAGTCGAGCTTGACCGCTCTCGCCTTTATGGTAATACCTCTCTCCTTTTCAAGATCCATATTATCCAGCACCTGCTCCTCCATCTCGCGCTTGGAGACCGCCTGGGTGGACTCAAGTATTCTGTCCGCCAGAGTGGATTTACCGTGGTCGATGTGAGCTATGATGGAAAAGTTTCTGATTTTTTTCATTCTGCCAGATCGTGACATCAAATTTATCTCCGTTCAATATAATAGCATTTTTACTCATTTTATATTTTACCATATTTTCTGCGTTTCTGCAATAGCTTTTTCGATTTTTTTGCAAATATATCTCCGCATCTCTCCCCTGCCGAAAATTAACTTTTTTCGACAACAACCACTCACATCCGTCATTCTTTCGCATAATATGATAGTGAGAACCCGTTCTCAATTCAAACACATATCACTTATTAAGGAGGATATTTTATGAATAACAACTGTCTTTGCGGTCTTTTCAACGATAACTGGATCTGGATCCTTATCATCGCGTTCCTTCTCATCACCTGCTGCTGCCATTAAGTGATGATTTTTGTGGGGAGGGTGCTTTCCCCAAAAAAGCACCCTCCCCACACCCCACCCGAAAAACCTTTCAAAAAATTGGCTCGTCTTGATCAGGGTTTTTCCTTCTACGGTGAAAAAGAAAAAATCTCTCCAATCAGAGAGATAATTTTCACTATTAAATCAACCCATTTTTGAAAAGTTTTTAGGGTTGAGGGGGTGTGGGGCTGAGTCATTTAGATGCAGAAGGCGTGGTTTGGTTCTCGTAGGCGTACGGGGGTACGCCAGAGAGCCAAAACGCGACTAAAAAGCCACATAAAATGGGGAATCCGCCGAGAAATCGGCGGATTTCGACATATAAAAGTTAAAAACTATATTTTTAAACCAAATTTTGTCCTTGCTTTTTAAAAGTGGCTTTTGTTCTGCGCTAAATGAAGTAGCCCCATCGCAATCATTCCAATTTCAAATAATCACTGTTGAGGAAAGCGTGCGCCGAGAGCATCGAGTCGGTAGGTATCAGCTTCTTCGCGCCGCACTTCACACACTTTACGCAAACTCCGTCATCCGAGACCTCAATCTCATAGTCAGAATCCTCGCGGTCAAGCTCTCCGTCTTGGAGTGGTTCTCTGCCCTCCGGATAGCATTTACAGTATATCTTACCCTCGGCGTCAAGGTCACCCACTATATAAGAGATAACGTCAAGCACCTGGGGGTCGGGCAGGGTCTCCTCGTCTCCGTGGAGGCTCTTGAAATCCTCGATGCCGTTTTCTTCAAGCATATCAAGCAGCTCAAGCTCGGTTCTTGCAAGCTCTGCCTTTACCTTGTTGCTCTCTCCCACAAAGCCGATGTTTATATCGGAATAGGGACAGGGCAGGAGAAAAACGTCCTTTGAAAAGAACATATTACTGTTAACATTAAAGGTATGGGGCTTACTGCAAAAGATGCAAGGCACAGTCAGTCTCATGGTTCCGTCGTCTCTGCGGTAAACTACCTGCATCTCGCTTCCTCCGCAGGTGCATTTCAGCTTGACCATATCGGCTGACAGAGTGAAAAGTCCCACAAGACTGATAACCCCCGCTCCACATTCAGGGCAACGATACGCCACGGTGGTTTGCTTTTGATCTATAACCATATTTTACTCCTATCAAATATCCGCTTTAAAGCGCGGTATCTTTACATAATATGCAACGGATATATTTATTGACATAGGGCTGTCACGTCTCGCGGCAGCCCTATAAAATTTCAAATATTAGTAGCCTAACAGTGCAAGGTAGGGCTTAGCGGTCTGGATCTGATTGATCGCGTTACCGTACTGAATAGGATTGTTCTTAAGCTGTTCCTCGTACCAATCGCCGAACTGCTCGGATACGGCTCCCGCCTTAGCGTTAACGTACCAAGTCTCGTCGTCATGATTCTGGAAGAAGATAACTCCGTACTGGGTCTTGGTGGTCACCTTGTTATCGGAGCCTGTGGAGGTTACCTTGATATTGAGAACACCCGAAAGCTCATTGTCCTTTCGGTCGGCGGATTCTACCCAATCGTTAAGCACCTTATAGCTGGTATTGAACGCTCCCGCAGCCTGTTTTTCAAGGCTATCGTATGCGAACATTTCCTCGTCGCTATGCTCGTGTTCCTCGGAGGAATGCATCTCCTCATAATACTGCTCTGCAATCTTCTTGAAGGTATCCATATCCTTGATCTCGCCTGCATTGAACTTCTCAATGAACTCCTCAATAGCGTGCTTGTCGTTAGAAACGAGGTATGCGAAGTTGTGAGTAAGCTCCTTGTCAAAGTGCATAGGATCGATTACGTAATAAACGGTTACCTTATATGTGTCGTAGGTCTTAACACCGTTGTCCTTCTTATCGGTCTCGGTCTCGGTCTCACTCTCGCTCTCGGAGGCGGAATCGGTATCTGTAGCAGTCTGAGAGTCTGCTTCCTTCTTATCAGCTTCCTTCTTTGCGGTAGTGGTCTCCTTCTCGGTTTGAGTACCGGTCTCCTCGATAACGGTAACATCGTCCTTCTCCGCAGGCTCGATAGCGTCGGAGCCGGTCTCATCGTTACCAAAGAGGAAGTCGTTCAGCTCGTTGCCTGTGCCGGTCTCGTACTCGATAGTATCCTTGTACTTATCGTACTTCTTCTCCATATCCTCGGTTTCGGTCTCGTCCTTAGACTCGGTAGCGGATGCAGACTCGGTAGCTTCGGTCTTATTGCTTTCAGCCGCCTTGCTCTCGGACTCGTACTTTTCAACCAGCTCAACGAACTCTGCGGGGGTCTTTGCAGCAGCGATAGCGTCAGCCGCTGCCTTTGCAGCCTTGACCGCTTCATCGTATTCCTGCTCGGTCATTCCCTTGGAGTTCTTGCTGATAGTATATGTGAGACAGTCTGCGGTATAAAAATCCTGCTTGTTCTCCTCGCGGTATTCCTTGATCTGATTGTCGGTAACATCATTTTCCAGCTTCTCCTGATAATATTCGGAGAAATTCTCTGCCAGATAAACAAGCTCGTAGCAACGGCGAACGTCTCTCTTGCTTACGCCCCTGCCATAATAGTCACCGTAAGAAATTCCGAGACTCTTGAGGTTATTGTCAATGTTAACGAGGATCTCGTTGATGGCTGTCTTATCCTCGTCGGTAAGCTCAAGATCAAGCTTTTTAGCCGCGTCTGCGTATACGATGTACATCTCAACCTCGGACTTTACTTCCTTGAGGAAGTAGTCGTACCATGTTCCGTCGAAGTTGCCGAGGAACGAGGTCTCGTAGCCGTAGCCGTTGCTCTTGTCGCCGAACTTCTGAAGCTTGAGGTCTCTTGTAAGGTCAAGACTGAACAAGCTCATGTATCCGCTGTACTGGCTATACCAGTTCATGATGTAATCGTTCATAAAGAAGCTCATCATCGCGCCGTCCACATGGGTAGTCTCGCCGGATACCGCGTTCTGTGTGCGCAGGAAAATACCTGCCTCGCTCATTACCGAAACGGCAAGAGTCAGTACGATAATAGCCGCCAAAGCTATAACTGTGATAGCTATAAACTTATCGAATTTCGACTTTTTAGCCTTTGCTTTCTGTCTTGAGAGATTCTTTTCAGCGATTTCAACGCTTTCCTGGGACCTCTTAAGACTGTTTCTGTTACCTTTTCCCATTATAGGTTCCACCTTTTCATTATATTTCGTTTTTTTGATTTTCCGAACAGTTTCGGAGCATAACATTCTTAATTATAGTATAATCGCGTGACGGTTTGTTGAACAGAATATGAACAAGCCGAAAATTTTTCGGCATTTCAGATCAAACATCACACGTTCATTATCATAGGAATTATCATAGGCTTGCGCTTTGTTGAGGTATATATATATTTCGCCAGATCATCCTTGACTCTTCCCTTTATATGATACCAGTCAAGCTTATTATTGGCTCTGAGACAGCCGCTTATAGTTTGAAGCACCACCTGTCTCATCTCATCCATAAGTTCCTCGCTCTCACGGACGTATACGAAGCCGCGGGAAACGATATCGGGACCCGAAAGCAGATAATCTCCATCGGAGCTGACGGTCGCAACCACCACGATAAGACCGTCCTGTGAGAGAAGCAATCTGTCGCGCAGCACGATGTTTCCTACGTCGCCTACGCCGTAGCCGTCAACCAGAACGCGACCGGAATTGACCGTGCCGTTTATCTTCGCCCCGTTTTTGTCTATTTCAAGCACGTTACCGATGTCTGAAATGAAGATATTCTGCGAAGGAATGCCCATTGAAAGCGCAAGATCGCGATTTGCCGCAAGATGCTTGTATTCTCCGTGGACGGGCATAAAATATTTAGGTCTTATAAGCGCTTGAAGCAGCTTCAACTCCTCCTGACACGCGTGACCCGAAACGTGCACCTCAACCGATGCGTCGTGAATGACCTCGACGCCGCACTTGCAAAGCTCGTTGATAATACGTCCCACCAGCTTTTCGTTGCCGGGAATGGCGCTTGAGGAAATGATCACCACGTCGTTCATATTAAGCTGAACCTCGCGGTGCTCGTTAAATGCCATGCGGTAGAGCGCACTCATAGGCTCACCCTGACTTCCCGTAGTAACGATAGTGATCTGCTCGGGATTGTATTTGCGGATCTCGGCAATATCAATAAGCACGCCCTTGGGGACTGTCATATATCCAAGCTCGGTAGCGGCACTCACTATATTGAGCATACTGCGGCCCGTGACCGCAACCTTGCGTCTATGTCTCGCCGCCGCGTCGATTATCTGCTGAACGCGATGAACGTTTGACGAGAAGGTAGCTATGACTATCCTCTGCTTTTTATGGGTGTTGAAGATATATTCAAGAGACGCGCCCACCTTTCTCTCGGATGGGGTACTTCCCGGTCTCTCGGCATTGGTGGACTCGCACATAAGGAGCAGAACTCCCTCCTTGCCAAGCTCGCCAAATCGAGTAATATCCATTATCTCGCCGTCGATGGGAGTAAGATCGAGCTTGAAGTCACCCGAATGAACGATGGTTCCGAGAGGTGTCTTTATCGCCAGCGCGCAGGCGTCGGCTATCGAGTGATTGACGTGAATAAATTCAACGCTCATACCGCCCAGACGGATAACGTCGCCTGCCTTGACCTCGATCAGCTTAGGCTCTACGTCAAGGGTGAACTCCTTCAGCTTATTTCGGACGATACCTACGGTAAGTCTCGTTCCGTAAATAGGAGGATTGATATTTCGAAGCACGTAAGGAATAGCCCCTATGTGATCCTCATGACCGTGGGTCAGAACTATTCCCCTTACCTTCGCCGCGTTAGCCTCAAGATAGGTCACATCGGGGATTACAAGATCGACACCGGGCATCTCCTCGTCAGGAAACGCAAGACCGCAGTCGATGACGATAATATCATCACCGCACTCGATGGCGGTCATATTCTTGCCGATCTCGTGAAGCCCGCCAAGAGGAATGATCCTGACCTTTGCACAGGGATCGTACGCTATTTCGGGGACAAAAACTTCCTTCTGCTTTTGTTTCTTATCCTGCTTTATATTCTTGTTAACTTTTTTGGGAGACGTTGCCCTTTTATTGGTCTTTTCTGCGTTTTGCGATTTTACGGCTTCACGCTCGGACTTGTCAGAGCCTCTGCCCTTCTTATCGACAAACTCGGTCTCAAACTCATAGACAGTTTCGCGTTCTACGTCCCTTTGGGAGAGACGGCGCTTGCTCTTTTTCTGCAACGCGGGGAGATTGGGCTTTGATGCGCCTCCCTTTCCATCCTTTTTGCTATCAAATCTTTTATCGTTGTTTTTCTCGCTCCGCAGATCTCCACGGTCGCTCTTGTGAGCGTTTTTGTCGTTATAGTTGTTTTTTGCCATAAATTACCTTCCTTTTTTGAGTTCTAAAACGTACGTAACGGTCTTTTCGTTCTCGCGCATCGGCAAGAAATGCTTTTCAGACCCGTCTTGCCCGAAAAAGAGCAACAAGTTAAAGCCTCCCCAAAAATCCCGCCTTCGTTCCGCAGGTTTTTAAGGACGCTCAAAGAGGTGCAGGAGAAATACACCGCAATATCGGATCTGAATATATCAAAGAGGTTTCCCTCTTAAAAATACAAAGTTAAGATCAACTATCTTATCAATTATACTACAAAACGAAAGATTTGTCAATAGATACCTTTCGACTCTTTCACGCCCGCTTCGACCGAAGGTTTCAGAACAGAAGAACAAGAGCGGCTACACCGCCGCCCGTAGCTATTCCGCAAGCAAAGCACGCCACGCAAAAAGCAAGATTTTTTATGTCGTTTTCCCCCGCCGCCTTTTTTCCGCCGTTGCTCTCAATTATTCTGTTAGCCTCTCTCACCATATCCGCTTCAACCGCGTTCCTTTCACGCCGAAGCACGAAATACGCTTCCTCAAAGACCGCGCTGTCCGACGTCTTTATCACTATCATCTTTTTCTGAGCGCCCTTTATCATTTTTCCTCCGCAAAAGTTTGATTTGAGTTATTTTTGCCATCTGCGTCACCCAAGAAACGCAAGATAAATATATTTTTCAAAAAAGCTCATAATAATCATAGCGACGCAAAGCCGCTGATCATCCTTTTGACATCTCCCGACAGACTTCGACGATTCTCGACTAATTAATGTATATAATTTGTAAACAATACATAAATTCCCAATTTTAGTGTTGACATTCCATTTTTCGTATGATAAAATTAGTTTGTTAAAAGACAAAAATGTCGAACAGTATCAAAAAACCAAAATAAACGTAAGGAGAACAAAACCATGAAATCAACAGGAATAGTACGCAAGGTAGACGAGCTTGGACGCGTCGTACTCCCCATAAGCATCAGACAGACTATGGATATAGCTGAAAAGGACTCTCTTGAGATATTCACCGATGAAAACCGCATAATACTTCAAAAATATCAGCCCTCCTGCGTGTTCTGCGCCAACGCCGACAATATCGTTTTCTTTAACGGAAAGCGCATTTGTGAGGATTGCCTAAATAAGATAAAAGAATCGTTTTGATGAGATTTCATAAAAATCGGAATATGCTGCAAAAATCGCCGCATATTCCCTTTTTTTACACCAAAAACCCCTTTAAAAATAATAAAAAGCCCTTGCCGAAACGTCTCGAATGTGTTATAATATATTTGTATTGCAAAATTATTTGCGAAAGGAATCTCATGATATGAAATATTCCGCTCTTGTCGATAAAATAAAGACAGGCGCTTTGAATGAAAAGTTTACCGTTCTCTACGGTAAGGAAAACGTGGAAAGCGCAAAGAAAAGATACATGAAGGCTATCGGAGAGTTTGTCGCCCTCTACGGCTGTGACCGTGACCTAAGCCTTTTCAGCGTCGCGGGCAGAAGCGAGCTGTCGGGCAACCACACCGACCACAACAGGGGCTGCGTCGTAGCCGCATCCATCAGTCTTGACATCATCGCCGTCGCATCTGCTACCGACGACGGCATGGTAAGAGTCAAGAGCGAGGGATTTGACGAGGACGTAGTAAACATCAACGAATACACCTCGCCTGTCGAAGCAAAATTCGGAAGTAGCGAGTCGATAATCGCAGGAGTGTGCGCGGGACTTTCCGCAAACGGTCACAAGACGGGCGGCTTCGTGGCGCACACTACCTCCAGCGTGCTTAAGGGTTCGGGACTTTCCTCCTCCGCCGCATTTGAGGATATGATCGGCACTATCGAAAGCCACCTCTACAACGACGGAAAGATAGACAATGTTGAGATCGCCAAGCTTTCCCAATGGGCGGAGAACAACTTTTTCGGCAAGCCCTGCGGTCTTATGGATCAGGTGGCTTGCGCCGTTGGCGGCATCGTGGCTATCGACTTTGCCGACACCAGGAATCCCATTATCACTCCGATTGACTTTGATATGACCGCCGCAGGCTACAATCTTTGCATCGTCAACACGGGAGGAAACCACGCCGACCTTACCGACGATTACGCTTCCATTCCCGCCGAGATGAAGGCGGTAGCCGCGCATTTCGGTAAAGATGTGCTTCGCGAGACGGACGAGGAGGCGGTTATCGCCGCTATTCCTACTCTCCGTGAAAAGGTTGGCGACAGAGCAATTATGCGCGCACTCCACTTCTTCGAAGAAAACCGCAGAGTCGCAAGGCAAAAGGCGGCGCTTGAGTCGGGCGACCTTGACGCGTTCTTTGAGAACGTAAAGGCATCGGGGCGCTCCTCATTCTGCTATCTCCAGAATGTATATACCACAAAGAACCTGACCGAGCAGGGTCTTTCCCTCGCGCTTTGTCTCGCAGAGAGAATACTTGGCGACAAGAGAGCCGCTTGGAGAGTCCACGGCGGCGGCTTTGCGGGTACCATTCAGGCATTCGTTCCCACCGAGACCGTTCCCGAATATAAGGCGACTATGGACGCTTTCTTCGGAGAGGGCGCTTGCATCGTTCTCGGCATCCGTCCCATCGGTGCTACTAAAATAATTTGATGATATGAAAAAATTCAGAAACAACAAAAACATCCCCGAGAGTCCTCGCGCCCCACTCTCCCCCGAGAAAAAAAGGCTTGTCCTCACGATAGCCGCAAACTCGGTATTGCTCACGGTAATCTATTTCGGCGCATGCTACGGAATCACGGATCCCGCCCTCTGGCTGATCTCGCCGATAGTATCGGTAGGATACTGGGTGGCGTTTGCCGCTTTTCTTATGGCATATATTATTTACAACCGCGCATTCAGCCGCAAGGATCTGACCACGGATATGCTTCCGAGAGATTGGACACTCGAAAAAAGAGAGGAATACGTTGCCGACGGCAAGCGCAGGCTTGAAAGATCCCGTTGGATGCTCTCGGTCATCATTCCCCTGCTCGTCCCCATAGCTCTGGACGCGCTCTATCTCTTTACGCTCCCACTTATCCAAAACCTTTTTGGAATAACATTACAATAAGCGAGTAACGAAATGCAAAACTGCAAGATCTGCTGTCTTTATTCGGGATCAAAGGGCAACTGCACCTTCGTCTCGGCAGGCGGCGCGAAAATACTTATCGACGCGGGCAGAAGCGCAAAGGCGCTCTGCTCCGCGCTTAGTGGCATCGGAGTTGACATAGATGACATCGATGCTATCTTTATAACTCACGAGCATAACGACCACGTCTCGGCGCTTCAGGTGCTGTCTCACAAGCATAAGATACCGATACATATACTTTTAAATTCGGCGCTTGTGTTCAACGGCCTTTGCGACGAAAGGCTATGCGACTGTCTCCGTATTTATCGGGGCGACGGCTTTGAGGTCGAGATCAAGAACCTTACCGTCAAGGCATTCCCTACCCCCCACGACAGCCGCGCGGCGGTGGGCTACAAGCTTACCTTCAAGGGCGAGGACGGAGAGGAGGTTTCACTTGCCGTCTCCACCGACACAGGCTACGTCACCGACACCATGCGCGAAAATCTTATGGGTTGCTCCGCCGTGGTCATAGAATCAAACCACGACCTGCAAATGCTTATAGACGGACCCTACCCCTATGACCTGAAGCAACGCATACGCTCAAAAAAGGGGCATCTGTCAAATGCCGATTGCGCCGCTCTCGCCGCAGAGCTTTACGAAAGCGGAACCGAGCATATAATGTTAGCTCACCTCAGCGAAGAAAACAATCTGCCCGAATTGGCATTTAACGAGGTCTTCGCCGCCATAGCCGACGAGAGCGTAAACCTCAAAGTGGCAAGGCAGAACGAACCGGTGTGGCTGATTGGAGGATAAAATGGCAACGATTAAATTCATCACCGTTGGTACTCTCAAAGAGGACTACCTCCGCGAAGCGGTCAAGGAATACGAAAAAAGACTTTCGGGCTTTTGCCACGTTGAACAAGTCAACCTGAAAGAAGCCAAGCTCCCCAATAACCCCTCAGACGGAGAGATAAAACGCGCCCTCGCCGAGGAAGCGAAAGCGATACTCGCCGCTATGCCCGACCGCTCCTATAAGATCGCCATGTGCGTCGAGGGCAAACAATTCTCCTCCGAGGAGCTTGCCGCAAAGCTTGAATCGGCATTCTCTGCGGCAAACGAGATCTGCTTCGTCATCGGCTCATCCCACGGACTGGACGACAGCGTCAAAAATGCCGCCGACCTCCGTCTCTCGGTCTCCAAAATGACCTTTCCCCACCAGCTCATGCGCGTCCTTCTCCTTGAAGGAGTTTATAGGTGCATGAATATCATAAAAGGAACAAAATATCACAAATAATAACATTTTAGCCGCAGGACAATCATAGAATAGTTAAAAATGAAAGGAAGCTATCTATGAAACGCCCTGCGGCTTTATTTTTTGTTATTATTTTTTTGGTTTCGTCACTTTTTTCATGCTCAACGGTAGGAGCTGTTCACACCCCCTGCAGAGAGGTGATAGACGCTATGACCGCTGCCGAGATAGGTCTCCCCGCAGGCAAATATTATTCCCTTGCCGCCCCGGAGGGCGACGCAGAATATCTTTCCGACTCTCTTATCTCCTCGCTTTTCGGCAACGGCTCATATCCCGCGGTAGCCGCAGATTGGCTTGACTGCGCCCTCTATCTTTCTCTCGGTAACCACCCCTGCGAGTTTGCCGTCATTCTCTGCCGAAGCCGCGACGCCGCCGAGGACACCGCAAGACTTCTCTGCTCACGTCTATCGGCTATAAGGATTACAAAGACCGATCCCCAATATGCCGAAATATTAGAGAACGCAAATGTCAGCATCAGAGGCAACTATGCTCTACTCATCATCTCCACCGACACGAAAAACGCTCTGTCAGCGGCAAAAAAGGCGATAAGGGGTTAATGATCGACCCGCGGAGTCATCCTCCGATCAGGCTCATGACCCAATAAATAACTCCCCAGACGGCGCCTGCCAGAGTTCCGTAAAGCAGAACAGGACCCGCGACGGAAAATATTTTAGCTCCTACTCCTAAGATCAACCCCTCCGCCTTGGAATCTATAGCGGGCGAGACTACCGAGTTTGCAAAACCCGTAATAGGTACAAGAGTGCCTCCACCTGCCCTTTTGGCGATCTTCTCGAATACGCCAAGACCCGAAAGCAGTGCTGCCGCGAATATAAGCGACACCGAGGTCAGCGTTCCCGCATCCTTTTGATTAATTCCGAAGCCATCGCGGTACAGCATCAACAACCCTTGTCCCACGGCGCATATCAAGCCGCCGATAAGGAACGCCAAAGCGCAATCCTTTACTATGGGAGAAGCAGGCGCGTGGGCGGCGGCGTATTTTTTATAAACCTTCTTTTCAATATTCATAAATTCTCCTTGTGTTTTGCAAAGTTTCAAATTTTGATTTGTCGGGGGATGCGGGGGATGCGTTCCACCTTTTTCGAGAAAAAGGTGGAGCCAAAAAGCTTCCCGGAAAAGGGGGTTCTAACTGCCGTGAGGTGACGCTGAAATTTGCAAGCAAATTTCAGCCTGCTATCCGCTTTCGTGTTGCAACAGTTTAGAACCCAGCCGATAAAGTTAAACTAAAATTAAAGTAACTTTAAGTTAAAGTTAGATAAAATGTCTCGGGTTCAATACCTTATCAATACAAAAGCGACAGTGAGGGATTTTTTTAACGAGCGTAGCGAAGTGAAAAATCCTACGACACCCTAAAAGGGCCTAAAAAATTCCTGAAAGTTTTTGCGGAGCTTTTTTCCAAAAAGCGACCCGCCGGAGGCACGCGTCCCACCGATAAACTCCAATTTATCATCTCTCACATTTATCTTTCCGCAAAAATTAAAAAACAAAACGTTAAAAAGCTCTTTCGTCACTGTAAAATTTTGTTATCTCTTGACAACCGCAAGCATTTATTATATAATGTTAACGTAGAAAAGAACATCGATAAGATCGAAAGGCAGGGTGACAATATGTCAAAATGGGATGATTTTAAATCGGGCATCGGATCTATCGCGGGCAAGACCGCGGACAAGACCCGTGAAATAACCGGAGCCGCGTCAATCAAGATCAAGATCGCCAACAAAGAGGCTGACCGCGACCGTGAATATAAGCTTTTAGGTAAGCTGGCGTACGCAAAGTTAAAGAAGCTTAACGTTAGCGACGCAGAGGAGCTGACAGTCAAGATCTCCGAAACTCTTGCAAAGCTTGACAATATATTGGCTGAGATCAACACGCTCAAGGCAAAGGAAAATGAAATAAAGGCGACAAAGGAAGCGGAAAAGGCTGCTCGCGCCGCGGCAAAACGTGCAAGAGAGGAAGCCGAGCATGAAGACGAGGACGACGAGTTTGATGCCGTTATCATGGATGAATTCAACAAAGCGCGCAAGGAAGCAGACGCAGAATACGAAAAGGCAAAGCAGGCGGCAGAGGA
>JAZNII010000105.1:0-4991 GCA_045577415.1 Eubacteriales bacterium | reverse complement strand
CCATTTAACTATGGAGGCGTGATATTTAATTGTGTGCCGAAGCACAAATATTATTGTAGCACACTTTTTCTCTTTTTTGCCACCCCCAACGGGCTTAATTGAAGACGAAAACCACGCGATAGTCGCGTGGTTCAGTAAAGGTTAAACGGTGAGCGAAAATCCTCCAAATATGTTATAATAGAAAAGACCTGCCAGTCAAAACTAAAAAACATATTTGGAGGATTTATCTATGAGTACCACAAACATAGACAATAATAGTTTAGCACATACGAGCTGGAATTGCAAGTATCACATTGTATTTGCGCCAAAATACAGACGAAAAGTTTTCTTTGAAGAAAAGCGGGTAGAGATAAGAGAAATACTAAGACAACTCTGCCAATGGAAAGGGGTCGAGATAATCGAAGGAGAGGTGTGTCCAGACCACATTCACCTGTTGGTCAGCATCCCGCCCAAAATGAGCGTTTCGGGATTTATGGGGTACCTCAAAGGAAAAAGTACACTCATAATATTCCAGAAGTATGGGAATATGAAGTTTGCATACCGAAACCGCGAATTTTGGTGTAAGGGATATTACGTTGATACCGTGGGGAAGAACACAAAGGCAATAAAGGAATACATCGCAGATCAGTTAAAAAGGGACAGAGAAAGCGATCGATTAAGTATGTTCGACCCACGGGACCCATTTATGGGTAGTAAGTAACAATTGCATGGCTGGCAGGCCAATACACAGCGCACTTGTGCGCCGCCAGTATCCTTAGGGCTATGCCCGAAACTGAAATACCCCCCCGTATTTATTTTGTTAATTTATATTTTAACGGTTGAAAAAGCGTCAAAAATATGTTATACTGTATATATAAAGAATTGCAGAAAGGAATCATCTTATGTCATACAAAATATTCGAACATGACCCACTTCTTTTGACCTTTAAGGACGATATAGAGCTTCGCATGGAGAACTATGCTCGCAAGAAAAAAGAACTTGTGGGAAAAGACGGCACGCTTATAGATTTTGCGAACGGTCACGAGTATTTCGGATTTCATAAGACCGAGAGCGGATGGGTATACCGCGAATGGGCGCCTGCCGCAGACGAGATGTATCTGACGGGTGACTTCGTTGATTGGCGATGGCTTCACCACAAGATGGAACCTATCGGCAACGGTGTTTTCGAGATCTATCTCGACGGCAGAGACACGTTGTATAACGGATGTCACGTCGCCGCTATTATCCGTCGCGGTGAGAATCTGCTTCAAAGAATACCGCTTTATATCCGCCGCGTAGAGCAGGATCCCATCACATTCTCATGGTGCGGCGTAATAGTTGACGAACCCGAATATAAATGGAAAAAGAAATCATTTACCCCTAAAAAGGACCTCTATATCTATGAAAGTCATATAGGTATGGCACAGGAAAAAGAGGGCCTTGGCACATATCTTGAATTCAAGGAAAATATACTTCCGAGGATCAAGGATCTTGGATATAATACTATCCAGATAATGGCGATAATGGAGCATCCTTACTATGGCTCCTTTGGCTATCAGGTCTCGTCGTTCTTTGCCTCATCCTCCAAGTTTGGCACTCCTAACGAGTTGAAGGAGCTTATTGATGCGGCTCACTCAATGGGAATTGCCGTTCTGCTTGACGTGGTACACTCTCACGCCGTAAAGAATACCGCAGAGGGAATTAACGAGTTCGACGGAACCACCTATCAGTTCTTCCATGAGGGTGCGAGGGGCGATCATCCCGCATGGGGTACGAAACTCTTTAATTACGACAAGAACGAGGTCATTCATTTTCTTCTGTCCAACCTCAAATTCTGGATGGACGAATATCACTTCGACGGCTTCCGCTTCGATGGTGTGACCTCTATGATATACCGCGACCACGGTCTTGGCGTTGCGTTTACCGACTATTCCAAGTATTTTTCGCTGAACACCGACACCGAGGCGATCACATATCTCCAACTTGCCAACGAGTTGATAAGAGAGGTCAATCCAAAGGCGATAACTATTGCAGAGGATATGTCCGCAATGCCCGGAATGTGCTTGCCTATAGAGGAGGGTGGTATCGGCTTTGACTACCGACTCGCTATGGGTAGTCCCGATATGTGGATCAGACTTCTGAAGGACTATCCCGACGAATACTGGGATATGTGGCATATTTTTTGCGAGCTGACAAGCAGGCGTCCTGCTGAAAAATATATCGGATATGCCGAATCTCACGATCAGGCGCTTGTGGGAGATAAAACTATTATGTTCCGTCTCTGCGACAGCAAGATGTATACCGATATGTCAAAGGATTCCTCTGACCCGATAATTGAACGCGGCATGGCTCTCCACAAGATGATACGAATGGCAACTATGTCTCTTGGCGGCGAGGGTTATCTCAACTTTATGGGCAACGAGTTCGGTCATCCCGAGTGGATAGACTTTCCAAGAGAGGGCAATAGTTGGAGCTATTTCTACTGTCGCCGTCAATGGCATCTTTCCGATGACGAGCGCTTGAAATACGGTTATCTCCGTGAATTTGACAAAGCGATGGTTGCGCTGACGGACGACAAAAAGATATTCAGAAAGAAGCCCAAGGTCCTGTTTATCGCTAACGATGATAAGGTGATAAACTACGAGCGCGGAGGACTTATCTTTGCTCTCAATTTCCATCCGACCAACAGCTACGAGGGATATTGGCTTACTGTTCCCACAGCAGGGAAATATAAGGTATTAATGTCCACTGATGACTCTGATTTCGGAGGATATGACCGCATCTCAAAGGAATACGTCTATACGGCTGTAAAGCAACCGGATAAAAAGAATAAATTGCAGATATATCTTCCCGCAAGAACGGGAATCTGCTTAATTAAGATCAAGGAATAATTTTTATGAAGATAACCACTGTTTTATTTGATCTTGACGGCACGCTTCTGCCTATGGATCAGGATACCTTTATAAAGGCTTACTTTGGGGGACTTGCAAAAAAGATGGCACCCCACGGTTACGATAGCGAAAGACTGATCAACGCTATATGGTCGGGAACCAAGGCTATGATAATAAATAACGGCGAAAAGATGAACGAGGAGGTTTTCTGGGAGGTATTCAACAAGATACTTGGAAAAGAGATTGGAGGGGACCTGAAATATTTTGATGAGTTTTACGCCAACGATTTCTGCAAGGTTCAAGCCTCCTGCGGTCATAACCCAAAGGCAGCGGAAACGGTTCGTAAAATAAAAGAGTACGGATTTCGCATAGCACTCGCAACAAATCCGTTCTTTCCGTCAACCGCAACCGAGCAGAGAATTAGCTGGACCGGACTTTCGCCAAGCGATTTCGAGCTTTATACCACATACGAGAATTCACACTACTGCAAGCCTAACCTCAATTATTATAAAGAGGTAATGTCGAAGCTTGATGTTGTTCCCGAGGAATGTCTGATGGTAGGCAACGACGTCGGCGAGGATATGATAGCAGAGGCACTCGGAGCCAAGGTCTTTTTACTCACAGATTGCTTGATCAACAAAGAAAATAAGGATATATCGCTCTATCCCCACGGCTCCTTTGACTCTCTTATGGAATTTATCAAAACTCTTTAAACAACAAAACTCCACGGTGTTTAATCACACCGTGGAGTTTTGTTAGTATATCAAAGCTCGTTTTTCAGCCCCGCGATCTCTGCAAGCCATATTGTACTTGTGGCATCAGAGGGCATTCTGAATTCATTACTTGAAAGAGCAACAGATCCGACTCTTGGTCCGTCGGGAAGACAAGAGCGCTTGAATTGCTGAGCAAAGAATCGCTTTGTGAACACCTCAAGCCACTTAACAAGGGTAGCATCGTCGTATTTTCCGCCAAAAGCAGCCTTGGCAAGTCTAAAAAGCTTTTTAGGAGTATATCCGTGTCTCACGAAATTGAAAATATAGAAATCGTGAAGCTCGTAAGGACCTACAAGATCCTCGGTCACCTGCGCTATCTCACCGTTTTCCTTTGCGGGAAGAAGCTCGGGCGATACAGGAGTATCAAGAATATCGTAAAAAGAAGCGGCAAGTTCTTCCTCACCGATTTCCTTTACGCTGTCTGCGTAATGTCTTACCACGTATCTGATAAGAGTTTTGGGAATTGAGCCGTTTACGCCGTACATTGACATGTGGTCGCCATTGTAGGTAGCCCAACCGAGCGCCAGCTCGGAAAGGTCACCCGTGCCGACAACTATACCGCCCTCGGCATTGGCAATATCCATAAGCACCTGGGTTCTTTCTCTCGCCTGCGCGTTTTCGTAAACCACGTTATGATCATCCATATCGTGACCTATATCCTTAAAATGCTGTTCTACCGCCGCAAATATATTTACCTCACGGAAATCAACGCCCAATCTTTCACAAAGGACAGTGGCGTTATTTTTCGTTCTCTTGGTAGTGCCGAAGCAGGGCATAGTCACCGCGATTATATCCTTGCGGTCGCGGCCGAGATAGTCCATCGCGCGAACCATCACGAGTATGGCAAGACAGGAATCAAGTCCGCCCGAAATACCCACAACGATTTTTTTAGAGTAGGACGCCTCGATCCTGCGAGCAAGTCCTAAGGACTGAATATCCAAAATTCTTTCGCATCTGCTTGCTCTCTCGGCGGCATCGGCGGGAACAAAGGGATGGGGATCGATAAAGCGCGTCAGTTCTGTTTCTCCAAATTCAAGATCGAACTCTATCTCGGAGAATTCCATACCTGCGGTATCCTTTGAGAAGGTATTCTTACCTCTACGCTCGTGAACTATATTCTGCAGATCAATCTCGCTTATAAGAAGCTCGCCCTCGGCAAACGGCTTTCTTTCAGCAAGCACTTTACCGTTTTCAGCGATCATGGAGTGTCCGCCAAAAACCGAGCTTGACGTTGATTCGCCAATTCCTGCGCCAGCGTAAACATAGCCGCACAAAGCTCTTGACGATTGCGATGCGACCATCATTCGTCTGAATTCCTCTTTGCCGACGATCTCACTCGATGCCGCGG
>JAZNII010000104.1:0-3476 GCA_045577415.1 Eubacteriales bacterium | reverse complement strand
GCTTGCGCGCGCAATATTTTTTAAGGAGAGAAGTGTTATGAAAAAGCTTACTTACGAAACTCCCGAGCTTCGCATCGCCCTTACCGAAGACGATATTAGAGCAAACGACATCCAAGATAGCGCAGATTGGGGAGACAAAATCGGCGGCAACGACGACTGGGAAGTTGAAGAGTAAAACTAAAATTTTATGCAAAAGAACCGCTTCGGCGGTTTTTTTGTTTTTCTAAACGCGCTTTGAGTAAAGATCGGCGCGTTTTTTTGTTCGTCAAAACGCCAAATTCAAGCCTTGTTTTTTGTTCAAATGGTCGAATTTTTGTCGTTTTCTACATTTTATTATTGTTTTGCTTGACAAACATTGGTATTTTTGGTATAATGTTTGATGGAATAATGGCTAAATGCCCCCTGTTTTCAAAGCCGGGAAAACGCGGCGGCATAAAGCTTAACCAAAAAAGCGGCCTTCACGGGCCGTAAAATCATAAAGGAGAAGATCATATGAAAGTGACTTCAATTTTCAAAAAGGCATCAGTTTTCGCTATTGCGCTCACGCTGATACTGCTCATGGTAGTCTCTATCCTTCCCGCAGCAGTTGCGGCAGATAGTACAGAGCCTGTGCAGGAAGCAGAGTTCAACGAAGAACTGAATGCCTCCAACGTATCCCTCGCAGGAAGCATCACTTTGATGTATTACTTCAAGGGCCTTGAGGATTTTGATCCCAACGACTATATTAAGATCATCGTTCCTCAAGAAGATGATTCAAAAAAGGTTATAACCCGAACCAAAGCTTGGCTCGAGAATAACGGCAAGTACGACGAAACCAAACAGAGATGGCTCGTCGAAGTTCCCGTTGCTTACGCGCAGCAGAACGACAAGATCACTATGCAGTGGTTTAGCAAGGTCGACGGCGTGTACAAGGGCGGTAAGGTTCGTATCAAAACCGTAAGAGACTACTATGACGCAGTCGTAGAGAGCGCCAACAAGGGTAACGAAAAGCATCAAGAGCTCATTGCTCCTCTTAAGAGTATGCTTAACGCAGGAGCTATGGCTCAGACCTTGTTCGGACACAATCTTGGCGAGAACAATGCCAACCTTGCAAACAAGGATCTTTTCGTAGGCGGCTCTAACCCCATCAACGATATGACGGCGGAGCATTTCTACGACGTTACAAAAGGAAAAGACTATACCGACAAAAATAAGGGTACCGGCGTTGAATTCTTCGGCGGCTCTGTGCTTCTTCAGAACACAGTCAGCATGAGAATTTTCTTCTCTTGCCCCGACACCGTTACCACCGCAAAGATATACAAGGGTGACACGAATAGCGAGTCCAAGACTGTCAAGATACATACAGATGAGGATACCGGCAGAAAGTACGTGACCATCACCAACATCGTCGCTACCCAGTTCGACACCCGTTTCACCGTCGAGGTAGCGGGCAAAAACGGTACGACCGCTTATTTCGAATACAGCGTTCTCGACTACGCTCTCAACGCGATGGATTCCTATCTCGCTAACGACGCACTCAAGAACACTGCTAAATCGCTCTATCTGTTCTACGCGGGCATGAAGGATTTCACCGATGACTCCTACGTTCCCGGTCCTAAGCAAAAGGACGAGAACGGTGATCTCGTAACCGACGAATCCGGCAACCTTGTATCCGTATGTACCCACGAGCGTACTCACACTGAGACGGTTACTGAGACGACTGTACGAATCGTCTGCTCCGACTGTGGAAAGACGATTTCGGCTGATACCAAGATTACCGTTACCGTCAACGCACCGGAGATAAGAGCAGGCTCGACCGCGGAGATCAAGGTTACATACGCTATAACCAACGCGGCAGGTCTCAAGGCTCTTTCTCTGACCTCCAAGTTCAACGATAGCACCATCGTGCTTAAAAACGCCACCGATCCTGATTTCGACGAAACAATATATACCTGCACCGTTGAGGAGAACATTATTATCGAGGCAAGCGCAGTTAACGGAACCTTCGTTGATGACACTATCATCGTAACAGTTACCTACACCGTAGACGCTACCGATACCGATCCCGGCACATATAAGCTCAGCACTACTCCCAACGAGTATACAAGCGACGAAGGTGAGCTTAACATCATCACCAACACCCCCTCCATCGAGGTAAAGCCCGCAGAGTGTGAGAACCACCACGCGCCTGAGTACATTGACAACGGCACTACTCATACGAAACACTGTCCTGTTTGTGAGACGATCATCGAAAAGTTCTGGGGAAAATACGGCGAGAATCTTACGGTGCTTGCTGAAGCTGCTACTATTACTATAGATCGCGACGACGAAGGAAATCTCCTTGTCTCCAACACGAGTCAATCGTCAGGCGCCGACGTAAACTTCACACTTATTGACAAAGAAACGCCCGGAAGATATATAGCCGTCACCTACAAGACCACGGGTTCCAATGTAACTGTATTTATGCATGGTATCGCTGCTGACGGCACAGCTATTAACACTACGAGTAAGCCTTTCACTACCATAAAGGACGGAGAGTGGCACACCCTGATCGTAGATATATACGCCATTCTCGGTGAAGGGGCTAAACTTGATCTACTCCGTTTCGACGTTTGTGAAGGCGCTCAGGCTAGTTCTACAATAACCTTCAAGGGTGTTGAGTTCCACGACGATCTTAACGAACTCTGCAAAAAGCTGAACACTCCTGTATGGGGTTTTTCCGGAACGTCGCTTGTCCCCGCCACCACAGGTAATGCTACGTACAATTATAATGAAAACGGAGAGCTTGTAGTTTATAACGGAGTAGTCTCCGGCGGCGGCGATAACTACGTAACCTTTATCAACGCTTCTGAAACGCTCGGTAGATACATAGTTCTTACCGTTAAGGCAAACACAACCAAATCGCAAATTAACATGCTTCGTTTGTATGACAGCGTTAATACGACGACCGTGTTAAATTGCGGCGGTGCACAAATTATGAATAACGTCAATGAATGGTGTACTGTTATAGTTGACGCCGAAGCCTTTATGTCTGAAGGGGCAAACATATACACGCTTCGCGTTGACTGCTGTAAGAATGGCTCTGTCGTAGGAGACAGTTCGATTACCTTTAAGAGTGTAGAGATCTATACAGACCTTGATATGGCACTTGCTTCCGCAGGAAACAATATCCTTTACACACTGGGATTCACTATTGAATGCGACCACGACACGACCGAGAAGAGCACCGAAGACTGCTGCACCTACTGTGTCGCTTGCGGCGAAAAGATAGCCGAGGCTGATCACACCACCACCGAGAAGAACACCGTAGACAACTGCACCTACTGTGTCGATTGCGGCAAAAAGATAATCAATCATAATTTCAGAGCTGAACTCCAGAAACTAGTTGTAAACGGCACCGAGGTCACAACCGAAAAAGGAGCCAATGTAGTAAATCATATCAACCTTTTGGATAAACCTCTTACGAAGACTAACTCTCTCCAATTCTTCGGTTGGTT
>JAZNII010000103.1:0-8028 GCA_045577415.1 Eubacteriales bacterium | reverse complement strand
ATTGATTGATTGATTGATTGATTGATTTTACGCCTTTGGCTCTGTCGGAGTATTTTTTGAACAACGCGCCCATGAGCATGCTCGAGAAATACAAAAACAAGATAAACGGATTGCTTACGTCGTCGATGTGATAAACCGACTTATCAACGAAAACGAAATACGTCAATACCCAAGCCGACAAGGTAACTGCGAGAGCAAATTCAACAGCCCTGCCCTGCTTTTTGGAAAACCACGCTACGAAATAAAAAGCAATGTAGACAAGCATCAACCACACAAGGAATATGTAATTGGTGGGGTACAAGAATAATCTAACGGCATCATTTAGGCTCGTCAAGGTGTAATCAGCTATGAGAACCGTAATAAAGGTAAACGCTGCCATCACGGGGTAGATTTTAGCGATACGCTTTAAATACCACTTTCCAAAATTCTCTTTGACGTTAAACAAGCAAAATCCTGATGCCGCAAAGAACAGAATATTACCAAGCAATCCACCTGCCGCCAGATCGTCTATCGGCCAGATCTTTCCATAATGCGAGTTCGTTATAAGAACCGTGGCTATGGCGCGAATGAAGTTTATAAAATAATACATTTTGCTCCCGATAAAGTTTATTTTACGTTGCTTGAGCTATCAGCCGATACGCTTCCTTGAGCTACTGCCGCATCATTCTCTGCTTCTGTAGCCAAATCGTTGATTTCCACGCCAACCTCGGAGGAACCGTCGTCCTCATTACCTTCGTTTGTTAAAACGGCTTTGATCGTCATAAAGAAGATCTTAAGATCCAACCACATAGAAAGGTTATCAACATAATAGTTATCGTATTCAAAACGAGCCTTTACCGTATTGGTCTTTCTTCCGTGAACGGCAGCCCAACCGGTAACTCCGGGGAGAACGTCAAAGCGCTTTAATTCCTCCTCGGTGTAATCTTCCCAGTTTTTCGGATAATATGTAAGCACGGGGCGAGGGCCTATAATAGACATATCACCCTTGATTATGTTTATCAATTGAGGAAGCTCATCAATACTGGTCGCGCGGATGAATTTACCCACCTTCGTTACGCGCTTGTCGCCTTTAAAGCAGTAAACTCCGCCCTCCTGTTGCTCCGCGCCGACACACATTGAACGGAACTTATACATCCAATACACTTTTCCGTTTTTACCCACGCGCTCCTGTTTGAAGATGGCGGGACCCTTGCTGTCTATTTTTATCACCAATGCAACAATAAGCATAGGCAAGCCCAAAACCAGTAGCGCACCTAAAGAAAGCACAACATCGATAATTCTTTTTAAAAAACTCTTATACATTATTATCACCTTTCATCTAAATTAAATTTGAACTGCTTCGCCAAAGTAACAATTCCACACAATATCACAATCTACATTATAGCACCTTGGGCAGACCTTGTCAAGTGAATTTGTATAATATATATAAATTTAGATCTCCAAGACTCATATTAATAAACATCAGATCTCCAAAACATCGCCCTCGAAGGGGGACAGCACCTCGAAGCCGCACCTCCCCTTTATCGCCTCGGCGTTGCCGTACTTGTCGATTGGAAAAATGTCTGTGAAATTAACACTTTATTCGCGATATGTCAACAGATTAAAGGAAAATTCGACCTTCACCCGACCGTCACAAAAAAATCAGTGATAAATTTCGGACAAACGTATTGACACACTTCGACATTAATGTTACAATATGTTGATAATGTTTATTTATGTCCCCGAAAGGAGGATGAGCGTTGAAAAATACAAGTGTTGACGCATTAAATAAGATAAGCTTTCACAAAGAGAGTATTTTTGGTTCCGAACCCGAATTTCTCTGGATGAACGCCGCTTGTAACGAGAACAAATTCACTCTCAATCTCAAGCCTCACAATCATACATTCTTTGAGATGCATATAGTAACAAGCGGAAGCATCGTTTACCGTTTCAAGGACGGCGACGTGAGGATCGACGAAAACTCCATAATCCTGATCTCTCCCCGCACCATACACAGCATCCCCCAAGAAAGCGAGGATTTCCAAAAGATAACCGTAGCCTTTGAGGTAGGGGGCGAGGGAGAGCTTCGCGATATTCTTCGAAGCAATAGCAAGTGTATTGTACCGATGGACGACGAACTTCGGGAGTCGGTATCTTTTATAATACGCAAGGCACAAAATAAGTCCGTCTGCTCCGAGACGATGATAAAAAGCAGACTTTACGAGATAATTTACGCAATAGTGGAAAGCACCGGCGCGCATCCGTCCCCGCTCGCCGACGAATACGACACGCGTCTTATCAAGGCAAAGAAATATATTGAGGATAATCACCACATTTTCCTCACCTGCGACGAGGTGGCGCGCTACTGCAACCTCAGCACAAAGCAGCTTGGCAGACTGTTTCTACAGTATGAAAACACTTCGCTTTTATCGTTTATTCACGGCCAGAAGATCGAGGACGCCAAAAGAATGGTGCTTGAGACCGACGAGCTTTTTGACGTCATCAGCGAAAGATTAGGCTTCTCAAGCGTAAATTATTTCGGGAAATTCTTCACAAAGCACATAGGCGTGACCCCCGGAGAGTTCCGACGGGGCATGGATAAAAACACAAAGTCCGATGAGTAAATCGGACTTTTTTATATGTTTCGGACAAACTATTGATTTAATTTCAGAGGATGGGGAAATAAACTTTTCAATAAATTATGTTAGTCTAACAATCGTCAACAAGTTGAAAGTCAGATGCACAAATGGATTTTTTTATATATTTCGGATACCCTATTGACTTATTTTTGAAAACATGGTATAATTAATTGGTCAGAAAATCAATTTTTTGAAAGGATTTGAATTTTATGAAAATCAAAGGCACACGAATCTTATCGCTACTTATCGCTTTGATAATGTTCGCGGGAGTTCTTTCGTCCTGCGTAGGGCTTTTCGGCAATTCCGAGACCGAAGGTACGTCAGGATCTGAAGGCTCCTCCGAGAGCAGCAGCTCGTCGGGTTCGGGAAGCTCCTCCGAGAGCGGCGACGGCTCCGAGGAAAGCTCTACGACTCCCGACGACGGGTACGTTGAGGAGACCTATCCCCCTCTCCTTAACGGCGATAATGCGGAGTTTATCGAGTATGCTGACCGCATCGCCAACGGCGTAAACGCATACTTTACCGATCCCACCAGAACCTCTTATTATTTTGAAAATAAGAATGTTTGCGTGACCTCCGATCTGGAGAACACCAAGCTGATCAGCTCGATCGGCAACAAGGCAGGCGGCAACTACATAGAAAACACTATGGATGTTTTCGTCCGTATGACCGACGGTACTACGTATTACGCGTCGGATTCCGACAAGGATGCCATCGCCAACATCTTCCGTATGGGCTACTACTATTACGAAAATCGCATCGAGGGTCTCTCCTTCAACAGCGGTTACGTATTTGAGGACGAAAAGGGCAAGAAGATTAATTGCGGCGCAAACAATATCCTCAGATACAACATGACCGAATTCGTTGGTGTCGAAGGCGGCGGCGTCAATATAAAGGTCACCAACAACGAAGATCCTTGGATCTCCTACAAGAATGTCAGTTTCTCGGCGTCCGAGTATAACATTCTGGCGCTTACCATGAAGGCTGACCAAAACTTCTCCTCGGATCTTGGGGTCTATATCGTTGCGGGCGCAAACTCGGGTAGCAACACTGCCTTCTCAAAGGCGCAGTCGATAGATATCGATATCATTCCCGACGGAGAATACCACACCTATTACGTACCTCTATATCTGATCGGCGGCTACGCGGGTCAGGTCACGGGACTTCGTCTTGACTTATCGACTATGCAGGGCGCTATCGACGCTACCTTTGCAGTCAGCGACATCAGAGCGCTGAAGGCAGACCTTAAAGCAACCCCTACCCAAGGCGTTTATCTCAACCGTATGTTCAACACATACTCGGATAAGCTTCATCAGACCATACAGATCGCCGCTCAAAAGGACGTTGACAACGTGCTGGCGGTGGGTATCGTTACCGAGATCCCCGAGAGCAAAGTTGGCGGCATACTTATAAAGGATAGAAACGGTCTGCACTACGACCTTAAAGGTATCGCGTGGAACACGGTACAATACGTCGGCTTTGACATCAAGGGCGCGGGTATCTACGGATATATTCTTCCCTACGACGGCTCGGGCGGCGTTATCCGCGTAACTCTTGACGACGGAGTTTATAAGATCGAGCAGACCAAGGCTCCCGACGGTTACACACTTCGCGCGTCGTTGAAAGGTACTAATAATGCCAACGACTTCTATATGGGTCACCGTATCTACAACGACAGATTCCATACCTTCGACCGCTTTATAGCCGAGGCGGAGCTTGAGGTCAATCCTCTAGGCAAAGAAAACTTCATCATCGACGGTGAAGCCTCCACCTTTGGCGAGTTCGTCGGATACGACGCTCTCCGCGGCTGCTACACACTTAACATCGACGGCGAGAACGGATTTGGACCTCCCTACAAGCTTCACAAGAACAGACAGTACAACGTCACCTTCAATCTCAAGGGCGACGGCGTAAACGACAGAAAGATCTACGTTCTCGCGCAGTACCGAGGCGGCGGAGCGCTTGAATGCGCGGCGCTGCTCGACGGCAAGCAGATGATGCTTCCTATTCCTCTTGAGGTCGGTAAAAACTTCAGTGAGGGTAACGACTCTCCGATGTTCTATGAGGGTGACCCCAGGTACAGCGAAACTATCCTTCCTATGATAGCCAACGCTGACACCGACAGCACCTATTCCATAGTCAACCTCTACTACAACTGGGGTAAATATCCTCTTAAGCAGATCTCGTTCATTCAGTATTACTCGCCCTATTATCACCTGTCCACAGGCGTTCACGAGAGTAACTGCATTATTCCCTACTACTTCTGTCAGTGGGGTGAGACGATTAATATGCTTCCCGACCACCGTCCTATGTCGGGTCCCGTCTGGTCCGGCGACCCCCAGCGTACCTACGCAGGCGTTCACTCCTTCCTCCAGTACACCGACGCTGACGGAAACTACGCGGCAACCGAGAATATCCTCGACACCATAGGCTCTTACGGTCCTATCTACGCCGACGTGACCATGCACTTCATCTCCGACGACGGCAAGATCAAGGTCACATACAACCACATGGAGATGCCCCAGACCGATGAGAACCGCGCTTACTACGAAATGAAGTATGAGGTCCTTGAAGACATCAGCTTCGCCGATTTCGGACGCGATTTCTCCTTCTATTCTGTAAAATCCCTTGACCCCAGCGGTCTTTATTCCAAGGTCGGTTACCTTGATACAAACAACACGTCGCAGGTTGCAACCGCGGCGGGACGTGGCGAGAGCTTCGAATATGTTCTCGGCAATAATTGCCCCTACTTCTCCTTCTTCGATATGAAAAACTGCGGCGACACGGCAAGAGGCTACAACAATCTTTCCTTCTTGATCTATAATGCCGAGTTTACAATGGGCGGTGAAAAGGTCACTCCCTCTTTCCTGCTTGTCAACAACTTTGCCGAGCTTTCTCTCTCCCTCGACCTTGAGGCAGTTGCGCTGAAGAAGGGCGATACCTTCACCATCAACGCGATCATCATGCCCTGGCAGTACTACGATGAGTACGACGCGGCAGAACCCGACAAAAACGTTCGCAGAGTAAGAGAAAACACTCTGCTTGATCCCTTGAAGGCAACCGCAGACAAGGACTGCGAGATCATCGAGAGCGTATTTTTGCCCAAGGTAAAGACCACTAACGGCAAGAGTGCAGAGTTCACCCTTTCGGGCGGTCACAACAACGTGGCAGTCAGAATTTACGGCTTCCATAAGCTCACCGTTCCCGTCGTTGAAGAATTCGTTGACGGCGAATGGAAGCTTGTTGACCTCTCGTCACTCAGCACTCCCGACGCATTCGGCTACGGCTATCAGTACGACGGCTACGGTGTCTACTACGACAGTGACGGAACATACTCCTACTCATTTATTACTACAATGGACAACGGCGCGCCGAGAAAATTCCGCGTGACCGCAGCCGAGGACTTTGAAGGCTGGCCTGAGATAATCAAAGAACCCGATCCTATGAATTTCTGGATGGACGCTCAGGATCTGAATGCACAATTCACCGTATCGGCTTCAAGATTCGGCGAGTTCTCTATGATGTCCGAAAACGGAATAAACTTCATCCGCGTTCAGCGCAACGGCACGGACAGCGAGACAACTCTTGCACTGTTTGATGACGCAGATGGCGCTTTGGCAGGAAGATATTTGGTTTACAAGTACAGAGTTCCTCAGGGTTCAGCCGCTAAGATCGAAACCTGGCAGTTCTACACCTCCACCGAAAACACGATGTATGATGCTGACGGCAAAATTCTTATAGTCGGTCAGAACTTCAATGCCTCCTGCCCCACCCTTTCGAACGGCGAGTGGCAGGTTATAGTCCTTGACCTTGCGGCTTACGGCAAGACCGACATCTTCAAGCAGAGCGAGGACGGAAACTACTACATTAACTACATCCGCTTCGACGTATTCGAGAAAGGCTACGCCACCGACGCTATTATCGATATCGCATACATCGCTCTCCACGATTCCATGGACGAAATTCTTGAATATAACAAGGATCTGCCCACCGTTGCTTACTTTGAAAATGTGTCCACCTACGAACACAGAAGCACCAAGAACAACGAGGCACTGAATCTCCACCTTGATGCCGGCGAGCTTAAGGCTATGGTCGACCACTACAAGTCGAAATTCCATTCGGTCACCCTCTCCGAGAACCGCGATTATGTCACCTTCGCAGGCTCTGTGGGCAGCGAGGCTATTGTTGAACTTTTTCATGAGAATACCAAGGAAACGGGACGCTATCTGATCTTGAAATACCGAATTCCCGAGGCAAACCCCGGAAACCTCGGATATTGGCAATTCTACCTCAATACCGACGGCGGCAAGGCAGACACTGCTACAAACGCTTATAACTGCAAGGGCCCCGGAACTCAAGTAATAGCCGATGGCGGATGGCAGGTACTTATCGTTGACCTTGAGGCGAGAGGGCTTAGCACCTACGCCAAAAACGAGGACGGTAAATACGTCGCGAAATATTTCCGTTTCGACTTCTTCAACTCTCAATTTGGCGAGGAGGTCAGCTACGACATAGCATATATCGGTTTCTCCAACGATATCGAGGATATTTACAAGTACGAAGCAGATATGAGCTACGTTACTCTCTCCACAGCGCAGGAGGAATCCACTAAGATCGATCCCAAAACGGGTAATGAGATCACTGCTGAATAACAAATTGATCCGAATAAACAATTTGATCCCCTTGAGGCATGGCTTCAAGGGGGTCTTTTTGATTTTTCTCAAAACTTTTTTAAAAACCTATTGACAAAATTTGTTTTATGTAGTATAATATCAAGGTCGCCGCAAGTGGCGATTTGCGTGGATAAGCAACAAGCCCACCTCGGAGACCTTACTCCGTGTAAAAATTAAAGGTGTTTTAAATATGCGAGAGTGGCGGAACTGGCAGACGCGCACGTTTGAGGGGCGTGTGGTTCACACCGTACGGGTTCAAGTCCCGTTTCTCGCACCAGCAGAATGTAATTACATTCTGCTCGCCGCGGGTATGGCGGAATTGGCAGACGCGCTAGATTCAGGTTCTAGTCGGGGCAACTCGGTGAAGGTTCAAGTCCTTTTACCCGCACCAGAAAAAGCAGACGGTTTTCCGTCTGCTCAGATTACTGACAAAGAGTCCAAGACATAGGTTTTGGGCTTTTTTGTCGTATTTACAGGATTTTAGAAATGTGGTATAATATAGGAAGTCGGATCGTAGCCATGTCGTTCTGTGAGCCAAGGAGTTGTAGTTAACACTTGTCTTCCTAAGACCGCTTGGCCTCCGACTTGATGCAAGTTTGGTGCGAGAAACGGGACTTGAACCCGTACGGTGTGAACCACACGCCCCTCAAACGTGCGCGTCTGCCAGTTCCGCCAAGTCGGATCGTAGCCATGTCGTTCTGTGAGCCAAGGAGTTGTAGTTAACACTTGACTTCCTA
>JAZNII010000102.1:0-10504 GCA_045577415.1 Eubacteriales bacterium | reverse complement strand
CAGATCATGGTCTGTCTTGTAATCAATGGGGATAAGTTGCCCTGTGCGGCGAGATTTGCCGACGAACTGGTGGACAGATTCCCGTCAGTCACCTCTGTAATGCTGAATTTTAACAAGAAGAATACGAACGTTATCCTCGGTGAGCGATTTGAGTGCATCGGGGGCAACGACTATATAGTCGACGAGCTTTGCGGTCTTCAATTCAAGATTTCGGCAGGCTCGTTCTATCAGGTCAACCGAGACGGCGCGGAGCTGCTTTACGGTTTGGCGAAGGAACGCGCGGCACTGACCGGAAAAGAGACGGTCGCCGACCTTTATTGCGGTGCGGGAACTATCGGACTTTCTATGGCAAAGGATGCCGCGCGTATCGTCGGCGTTGAGATAGTTGACGAGGCGGTTGAGTGCGCGAAAGAAAATGCGAAGCTCAACGGCATAGAAAATGCTTACTTTTTTTGCGGCGACGCGTCGGACACGCGCGGTCTACTTGCAACTGCGAAGGACAGACTTGGCGATTTTTGTCCCGACGTGGTCATAATCGACCCGCCAAGAAAGGGAACTACACGCGAGCTTGTTTACTATCTTGATTCTCTCGGCGTGCCGAGAATAGTCTACGTTTCCTGTAATCCCGATACTTTGGCGCGCGATTGTGCTTGGTTTGCCGAGAAAGGTTATCAAATCGGCGCAGTTACACCGGTTGATCTTTTCCCCGGTACGGGACACGTCGAAAGCGTGGTTTGTCTAACCCGATAATAAGCGATTTTGACCCTAAAACGGGCATTTTTCAGCCTTTTTGAATGACTTTTTAGTAAGACACGTGTTTGAATCAAAATTCGCCCCAAAACCACCTTGGGACAAATCTTACTTTTGAGCGAGGCTCAAAAGTTCATTTTACAGCAGTACGGTATAACATATCGAAGAAGAAAGGAATTGCTATGTACGACATTCAAAGCAGATGGAAGCTTGAGGGTAATGTTTTGAGATATTATGGCTTGAGAAATCAGCCTAATATGTTCAAAAATACTGTTAAGCTTACCAAAAAGCAAAAAACGATAATAGAAACACTTCCCTGTGAGCTAACAGCCGAGGAAGTTGAGCTGTTAAACGGTATTATAGGCGTACAGGTAGTTAAAAGTGAGCTTAAAAGAATAATTCCTTCCTCTTTGGACGAGGCAAGATTTTGCACAACTTGTATTGCAAATGATTTTATGATTCCCGGTATCGAGTTTGACACAGAGGGCAGATGCCCGATTTGTCAATCCGCAGACAAGACAAAAAATTTGAAAAGCATCGTTCCAATTATGAATACATTCCCGAGGTCAAAGAAATCGCGCTTCGACGTTGCCTTATTTTACACTGGGGGAAAGGATTCCACATACCTGCTGTACTATCTCTCAAAGGAATTAAAGCTTCGCGTGTTGGCACTTACGTGGGAAATTCCATATATGTCCGAATGTGCTAAAAAGAGTATTGAAAACGCAAAAACTATGCTTGATTCGGTAGAGTTTATCAGCCGAAAGGTTTCAAATGACGATTTGAGAAGGATATACCAAAAATTATATTCTTTAAGCGAAAACACCTGCGCTTGCCCTTCTTTAGCCTACGCACTGTTCTACCCCGAACTTGTTGCAAATAAAGTACCGTATTTTGTTGCGGGAAATGAGCCTGCACAGTTGCTTGGTTTATATTTCAATCATATGGCACCGAAGATAGCCTATACTTTCCCCGATAATAAATGGCTGAATTTTTTGTTTAATCTTGGGAGAATTTTAACTTTACGCCCTCCGTTGAAAAAAGGGCAGTTCCACACTCTTGCCACTATGAAACAGCTTGCCTACGGCGATAGCAAAATAAAGAATATGGCGGGATATTCCAATCAACTCGTTTATAACGTATGTGAAGCAATAAAAGAAGTTCCAAGTATTTTAAACCCGTTAAAAAGAGCCATTCGCACATCCTCTTGGTTGGGAAACATTCCCGCTTTTATACAGGTGGATTTTGATGAAATATGCGGTGGTGTTTACGAATGGTCAAAGATTAAAGATACTATCATTCGTGAGTGTGGTTGGGTTGCTCCCGAAGAAACGGATAAAGGATTACATACAAGTTGTAAAATCGAAAAATGCAAAGAGTATTCGCAATTTGCAAGGTTTTATCATATGAGAAGCACAATGATTCCGTTCAGCGCACTTGAAATCGCAATTGCGAGCCGAAGCAATAATTTATCCAGAGAGGAAGCATTGGCAGAGTTAAAAGCCTCGCTTGGTTTTTCGCTTGATGAAATACCCGAATGTGCAATTATGCGGGAGTATTTTAAGCAATGAACGCGGTGGTTTTTTATTCAAACACGGGTCAAAGCAAAAAGATTGCTGCTTATTTTGCCGATAAATTGAATTACCCACTTGCAGATATTGAAACGAATTACACCGATTATTATCAAAATCTTGTTCTTGTGTTTCCTGTGCACTGTCAAAACATTCCTGATATTGTAAAAGAGTTTTTGAAGAATGTATCCGTTGAAAATCTAACGGTTGTTGCTACCTACGGAAAAATGTGCAGCGGAAATGTGTTATATGAAATTCAAAAGAAATATCAAAAAAAAATAATTGCGGGAGCATATATCCCTACGAAACACTCCTACATAGATAATGACGATGCTTTGTGCGATTTTGATAAATTAAAGCCCATCGTTGAAAAAATCAAAAACCCTTCATATATACAACTCCCCAAGCTCTATAAAAATCCGTTGGCTGATATTTTTCCACAACTGAGAAGCAGACTTGGACTCACGATACAAAAAAATGTAGATTGCGATGGCTGCAACCTTTGCGCCGAGCGTTGCTCCTTTGGAGCGATAGAATCGGGGGAAATAAACGGCAAATGCATTAGATGTCTTAGGTGCGTTGAGTCCTGCCCGCGGCAAGCCTTAAAAATCAAATTAAGCTTACCATTAAGACTATATTTACGCAAGAAAAAGTCAAATAAAGTTATCATTTATGTTTGAATGATATGTCTCCAAATACTGCTTAACAATCAGGGACAAATGTTACTTTCCACCCCTATAAAATATACCTTTTGTCGTATTGACCCACGTTGAAAGCTAACTCAACCCACTAATTGAGGAGAATCATTATGAAAAGAATTATTTGTTTATTTTTCTTTGTTTTGATCCTTTTTACATTTACTGCGTGCGATATTTGCAGTTGGTGTGATGAAGCAAAAGTTACCTTTACGCAAGAGACGATATACGGCACGTATGCTCGCAAAAACGAAACGTTTGAAAACGATTATTTTACTATAACACTCAATTCCGACGGCTCTTGTAGCTATTACGCGACTTTGGTAAGTAGCTACATCGGTATGGGACAATACACCGTTGTCGGGAATATTATCACTCTTGTTGATAATAATATCCCGACCTTGAGCGGACCGCATACCTGCACGTTTAAATTTGAATACCGTGACGGAAAATTGATATATCTCGCATCCGAATCGGATGAATTTATGTATATTGATCTTCCCGAAGGCGCTGAATTTGAACGCGTCAATATACAGGAAAATGAAACGGAATAGTCTTTCCGAACAAAGGGATTAACTATGAAACTTCTATTTGATGGACTCACAAAGTTAATATTCGGCATAGTTCTCATAGGGCTTTTGCTGTTTCTCCCCGCTTGGACGTTCAATTATTTTGGCGCGTGGCTCTTTTTAGGCGTCCTTTTCCTGCCGATGCTGATAATGGGAGCCGTTATGCTCGTAAAGGCACCTGCGCTCCTTGAAAAAAGACTTAACAACAAGGAAAAAGAGGCGACCCAGAGGGGCGTTGTGGCGATTTCGGGCTTGGCGTTTTTGGGCGGATTTCTGATCTCGGCTCTTGATTTCCGGTTCGGTTGGTCATACGTTCCCACATGGCTTACGATAACGGCGGCGGTGCTGTTTCTTATCGGATACGGCATTTACGCCGAGGTCATGAGAGAGAACGCGTATCTGTCGAGAACTGTTGAGGTTCAAAAGGGGCAGAAAGTGATAGACACGGGGCTTTACGGTGTTGTTCGCCACCCGATGTATCTTGCGACGTTACTGATGTTTTTGCCGATCCCCTTGATCCTGCAATCCTTTTGGGGACTTATTCCAATGGCGAGCTATCCCGTCGTGATCATTATACGTATACTTAACGAGGAAAAGGTGCTGACCGACGGACTTGACGGCTACGCGGAGTACAAAAAACAAGTAAAATACAGACTTATACCATTTATTTGGTAAGGCTTTTTATGGATAAAAAACTTATTTACTTGATCTTGACCGGTGCGATGTTGATCGGAGGCAAAAGAAATCATTATGAAAAATAATTCACAGGTAAAAAGCATATTTGTTGACCTTTTCTTCGCCATAGCGTCGGGAATCGTTGTTGGAACGGCATACTTTTTCTTCCAGAATAGCAACGGATTCGCGCCGGGCGGCGTGGGCGGTCTAGCGACTATTACATATCATTTATCGGGCTATAAGCTTGACTGGTCTCTGCTTATGGTGGCGTTCAATCTGCCCATATTCGTGCTTGTCAGCGCGCTGATAAATAAAAAATTGGGACTTTATTTGAGCATATATCTGCTTGTTCAATCCTTTTTGCCGAAGCTATATCAGTTTGTTGGTTTTAAACCCTATTGCTTTGCAAACAACGGAGAAGATTTCAACGTAATATTTGCGGCAATTGCTACGGGTGTTATTTCTGGCTTTGGCTTTTCGCTGATGCTTCGTCATTTTGGCGCAAGCGGAGGCACCTACGGTATTTCGGCGCTGATAAAGAGAGCGAAGCCTGATCTTAACGTTGCCTTCGTGTCCTTTGCTATGGATGCAAGCGTAGTGTTTATCGCCTTTTTCGTTTACGGAATGAAGGTTACGCCCGTAATGTGTACCCTTTTGAACCTGTTTATCGCAAACGTGGTTGTAGATCGCGGTCTTGGAGGAATCAAGGACGGTTACAAGTTTGAGATCGTCACCACACACCCCGAGGAGCTTTCGGAGGAGATGATGAAGTCGCTGAAGCACGGTGTTACGTCTATGAAGGTACACGGAATGTACGCCGATACCGACAGATATATGCTGATTTGCATCATCAACAAGCGTCAGATCGGCGAGATGATGAAGATAATCAAAAAATACCCCGATACCTTTGCGAGCTTTGAAAAGGTCAACGAGGTGTTTGGAAACTTTCAAAGAAAAGTCTGACGCAAGATATACAAGTATAAAAAGGAAAAAATCATGTTTAACGGAAAAATGAAAGCTCTGACCTTCAGCTACGACGACGGCGTGGGTCAGAATGGAAGAATTCTGCAAGATGATGTCGGGTCACGACGATATCTTCTACGGCACCAATAAAGAAGTGTTGCTTTACAATGAAAAAAACGAAAATTGATATAAGCTTAGGGGATTTTCCCGAAGAATTTCACCCGTATTTAGAACGCGCGAAGGTCTTTGACAGCAGTTGTTCACCTGAGGCAAGAGTTTATTTTCTTGACGTGGACGGAGGCTTGTATTTAAAGACAGCTAAAGGCGGAAGTCTCAAAAAAGAAGCCCTTATGGACGATTATTTCTTCAAAAAAGGGCTGGGCGCGCCTGAGGTGATAAAATACATCGAGGGCGATCGCGATTGGCTTCTGACTACGCGTATATCAGGCGAGGATTGCACCCATAGGGACTATCTTTCCGACCCGAAGCGACTGTGTGATCTTATCGCGACAAGGCTACGAGAGCTACACGAAAGCGACTTCTCGGGTTGCCCGATCGCTGACCACACGGCAAGCTATCTTGCCACCGCAACACATAATTTTGAGGTTGGCGCATACGACACCTCGCTCTTTCCCGATAATTGGGGGTACAGTACAGCCGAGGAGGCTTGGCAGGTCCTGCAAGAGGGCAAAAGCTTTTTGAAGACCGACACTCTGCTTCACGGTGACTACTGTCTGCCGAATATCATGCTCGACGGTTGGCGCTTCAGCGGCTTTATCGACCTTGGCAACGGCGGAGTAGGTGATCGTCACGTTGACCTTTTCTGGGGCGCGTGGACTTTAAATTTTAATCTTGGCACCGACGAATTTAGGGAACGATTTTTCGACGCATACGGCAGAGACCGTGTGGATGCGGATATTCTGCGCGTGGTCGCGGCGGCAGAGGTTTTTGGATAAATTTTGATAACTTTCGGACGAATTTAGTCTATGGTGCGCTTGTTGCCTACAACGGACTTGAAATCGAGATCTAATGATAAATTTGCTCTGAGAAATGATAAAAAACGATTAAGTGCTTGACAGAGGGCGAAAAATCTCTTATAATTAAATCTCAGAGCTATGCTTTGACAATTAAACACAAAAAATGAGGTAGAAAATGTATCGCATAGGTATCGATCTTGGCGGCACAAATATTGCCGCGGCAATAGTAAACAATGAATTTAAGATAGTTAAGAAAATGAGCGTTCCCACGGGAGCGGACAGAGACGCGAGCCTTATTATGGACGATATGGCGGCTCTCTGCAAGAAGGTCTGCGCTGAGGCGGGCATCGACTTTTCCGAGATCGAGGCCATCGGTATCGCATCACCGGGGGTTGTAAACCACACCGACGGTGTCGTTGAATATTCTTGCAATCTTCCTTTCCGCAAATTCCCAATCTGCGTTGAGCTTGGCAAAAGACTTGGAATGACCAATATCCACGTTGAAAACGACGCAAACGCGGCGGCGTGGGGTGAGGCGGTCGCAGGCGCGGCGAGGGGAACCAAAAGCTCCGTGATGATAACCCTCGGAACCGGTGTCGGCGGCGGCATTATTATCGACGGCAAGGTCTTTTCGGGTTCTAACTACGCAGGTGCCGAGCTTGGTCACATCGTTATCGAGGTCGACGGCAGACAGTGCGGATGCGGAAGACGCGGTTGTTGGGAGGCATACAGCTCTGCAACGGGTCTTATCAATATGACCAAGGAGAAGATCGAGGAGTGCAAAGCAAACGGAAGAGCTACCGCTATGACCGCTTACGTTGAAAAGCACGGCAAGGTCAGCGGAAGAACCGCTTTTGACTGTATGAGATCGGGAGACACCGCGGCTAAAGAGGTAGTTGATACCTATATTAAGTACCTCGCAAGCGGTCTTGCCAGCATGATAAATATCTTCCAGCCCGAGGTGCTTTCAATCGGCGGCGGAATTTCGGGCGAGGGACAGTTCTTGATCGATCTGGTATTCCCCTGTGTTGACAAGGAAAGATACGGCGGAGACTTCATCGATCACGAGACGCAGATCCGAATTGCCGAGCTTGGTAACGACGCAGGTATCGTCGGCGCGGCATCCCTTGGAATTTGAGGGTATAAAAGAGAATGTGAAAAAGGCGAGTTGACTCTTTCATAAAATAACAAAAACGTCGTGGAGTACAATCCACGGCGTTTTTTTGTTGATTTTTTTCCTATTATTTTTTGCTTGCCTCGACGAATCTTTTGATTGCTTCAAAGCTTTTTTCGCTAATGTGATGCTCGATCTTGCAGGCGTCGTCTGCGGCGGTTTCCTCGTCAACTCCCAGACCGACCAAAAGACCTGTCAGCAGGGTATGACGCTCGTACATTCTGTCAGCTATTTCAAGACCGCTTTTTGTCAAGGTGATAAAGCCGTGTTTATCGACCTCGATGTATCCGGCGCTCTTCAGAATTCCCATAGCGCGGCTGACCGAGGGCTTGCTGTAACCCATGTATTCGCAAACGTCGATAGCTCTGACCGCGCCTGTTTTTTTATATAGAACGTGTATCGTTTCAAGATACATCTCGCCCGATTCCTGAATGTGCATACCAAACCTCCTCAAGAGAGTATTAACTATGTATTTAGTATATCATATTTTTTTGACAAATGCAAGAGTTTTTTTGGAGTGAAGCCATATTGAAGCTATCTTATGGTTTTTCGTTGACAAAAACCACGCTTTATGCTATAATGAGACCCGAACGGAGGAGAATGGAAATGAGTCGCAGTTTAAAAAGCATTATGCCGCATATAAAGCTGAAAAATTGCATATTTTTGATTCTCGGAGGCGCGATCCTTGCCTTCGGGCTTTTTAACGTCCATTCGTTTTCGGGGGTTACAGAGGGTGGCACACTGGGTCTTACGTTGCTTCTCAATCATTGGTTTAACATATCCCCCGCATTGACCTCTATCGTCCTTAACGCAGTGTGCTATTTTATAGGTTGGAGAACTCTGGGTAAGGATTTTATTGCTTACAGCGCAGTCTGTTGCTTGTCTTTTTCGGGCTTTTATTGGATATTTGAGTGCATAGGTCCCGTTTATTCTGCTATTGCCGACCATAGACTTGCGGCGGCTGTTTTGGGCGCGGTGTTTGTGGGTGTTGGCGTTGGACTTTGCGTAAGATTCGGCGGCGCTCCTTGCGGAGACGATGCGTTGGCGATGAGTATTTCGCGGCGCTCGAGATTGGGTATCAGATGGGTATATCTCATCTCTGATCTGACAGTGCTGGCTCTGTCGCTGACCTATATTCCTTTTACGGAGATACTATATTCGCTTTTAACCGTTATTCTTTCGGGACAGATCATCGGTCTTGTAGAGGGAATTGGGCGAAAAGGGAAGAGTAGCAAAAACGAGCCAAAATGACGCGGAGAAGCGTCACCCCTGCCAAACAAAAAAGCACCGCGAGGGTGCTTTTTTGTTTGGCGGAGGCAGAGGGATTCGAACCCCCGTGGGGTTGCCCCCAAACGGTTTTCAAGACCGCCTCGTTATGACCGCTTCGATATGCCTCCGAGTAAAGATATTAAATTGAGTTTGAGTAAAAAGCTACATCTTTTTTTGATGTTTGCGTTTGACGCCTAAATATTATATCACAAAACCGCAGCCTTGTCAATAGCGTAACAACAAAATATTTGCGCAAAATATTCGCGTAAATATTTGTTTGTGTTTTTATATTTGCGAGGTCTATCATATATTTTAAACTCGACGAAAGGATCATATTCGAGCATCTATTCTGTTACGGCGCGTGTGACGGCGACTTTTATCATTATAATAATGTTATGTGATGTCAAAATGCACAAAATACATATCCGCGAATAGGTGAAAATGGCGAATTTAATCATTAATGAACAATTTTGCTTGCATTTTTAAAGTCTGTGTGATATAATTATCTCGTTAAGGTGCATCCTTTTTGGTACACCTCAATAATCTAATTTATGGAGGGATTTTCTATGAAGATCACTAAAACAATGAGATTCTTTCTTGTCGCTCTTGCGGCAATAATGGTTTTCTCTCTCTTTGCGTGTACAGATGAGCCTGTAGTTGACGGCTCCGGTACTGGATCGAGCGAAAGCGAAGAATCTTCAAGTACCACTCCTGATGAGAGTGGCAACGGAACCGAACCCGGAACCGAACCCGGAACCGAACCTGGAACCGAACCCGGAACCGAACCCGGAACTGAACCCGGAACTGAACCCGGAACTGAACCCGGAACTGAACCCGGAACCGAACCCGGAACCGAACCCGGAACCGAACCCGGAACCGAACCCGGAACTGAACCCGGAACCGAACCCGGAACCGAACCCGGAACCGAACCCGGAACTGAACCCGGAACCGAACCCGGAACCGAACCCGGAACTGAACCCGGAACCGAGGAGAACAAAGATTTCAGAGCTGAAATCCAGAAACTAGTTGTAAACGGCACCGAGGTCACATGCCAAAAAGGAGCCAATGTAGTAAATCATTTCGACCTTTTGGATACACCTCTTGCGCAGGCTAACTCTATCCAATTCTACGGTTGGTTTATCGCAGAGAGCGGAACCAAGAACTACAAGATCCGCATTATCGATAAAGACGGCAACCAGACAGACGTAGAGTCCGCCGCCGGCGATCAGATGCTTACCAACTCTGCTCTTGAAACTATTGCAAATGGCCTCGGTATTACCGCATCGGGAGAGACCGATTGCCGTAAGGGCGCAAAGTTCAATTGTGCTGCAGGTGTTGATCTCTCGGCTTACCCAGGTCAGACCGTTACCATTGAGTTCTACGCAGAAACATATGACGGTCGATCCATTCTGATTGCCGACTTCATCAATGTTCAGGTTCCCGTACCCGTACTCGGCGAATCCGAGGATAATCCTATTTATCCCGAATTTGACGAGGAGCTTACGGCTAAGGTAACCGTTCCCGCTGGCAAGACCTACTACTTCGCAACCTACAATCTAAGCGAAGGAATGAGCCTTACCGCTAACGGCGTTGCGGTTGAGGTTACATACGGCAGTATGATGATGCGTACGCCCAGTACGTTCAGTATCACCAACTCCACCGATGCAGACGTTGAGTATACTCTCGTTGTATCCTACCCCACAGGAACTATGGAGAATCCCGAGGTCATTGACGAGCTTGGCGATATCACTGCTACCCTTGCAGAAGGTTCTCAGGGTTACGTCTTCACATACACTGCAACTCAGCAGGGAACTCTTATGCTGAAGATAACCAGTGAAAATGGTTGGTATTATGTTGTGAA
>JAZNII010000101.1:0-1614 GCA_045577415.1 Eubacteriales bacterium | reverse complement strand
GCTATGGGCGCAAATAAAGTCGATTATCCGCTTCTGCATCTCGTTAAAATAGGTGAAGGTCTGGGGAACGCCCACCACAAGTCCATTTATTCTTACGGGGTGAATAGTCATCGTAGCGCTCGGCACGATAAAAGACTTTTTGCCCGACACCGCAAGCGGCACGCCGATAGAATGTCCCCCTCCAAGCACCACCGAGACGGTGGGCTTTTTCATTGATGCTATGACCTCGGCGATGGCAAGTCCCGCCTCCACGTCACCGCCCATCGTATTGAGCAGTATCAGCACTCCGTCAATGTCCTCGTCCTGCTCGATCGACACCAGCATCGGCAGAATATGCTCGTATTTCGTCGCTTTTTGCCCCTCGGGAAGAATGTAATGACCCTCGATCTGCCCAATTATCGAAAGGCAGTGAATAGTTTCCTCCCCGTTCTTCGCCACCACGCCGCCGCTCTCCTCGATCATATCCTGCTCGGTCAGCTTTTTGTCATTTAAAGTCTCATTTTCGCAATCGTTCATTTTCTTATCTTCGTTATTCAACATAATTTCTCCAATCCGTGCAAAACACCCAAATTCTGCATTCTGCACTCTGCACTCTGCATTTATATAAGTATTGCCAAGATTTTTTTAAGATAAACCGACACATTTATTAAAAATATATCTTTACAAATGGCGTAAAATGTGATAAAATATAGGAGAATGGGACTTTATGGTCTCAAACACGTTTAAAAATTTAATTACATAAGTGAGGTAACAGCAAATGGAAAAGAAAATCCTTGTTGAAACGTCCGCAAGACACATCCACTTGACCGACGAAGCAGTTGCTATCCTTTACGGTGCTGACGCGAAACTCGAGCCTAAGAAGATGCTCTCCCAGCCCGGTCAGTTCGCAACTACCAACGATAAGATCAAGGTAGTAGGACCCAAGGGCGAGCTTATGCTCTCTGTACTCGGTCCCACAAGAAAAGCTAATCAGGTCGAGCTTTCCTTCACCGACGCAAGAGCGCTCGGTCTCAAGAACGTTCCCGTCCGCGAGTCCGGTGACGTTGCAAACACCCCCGGTTGCAAGCTCGTAGGCTCCTGCGGCGAACTTGAGATCGCAGAGGGCTGCATCATCGCGATGCGTCACATCCACTTCGACACCGCAACCGCTAATGCTATGGGTATTTCCGACAAGCAGATCGTTAAGGTTAAGATCGACAGCGAAAGAACCACTATTTTTGACGACGTAGTTTGCCGCGTTTCCGACTCTTACGCTCCCGCTATGCACATCGACACCGACGAGTGCAACGCTTGCTGCGCTTTCGGCGAGGTTTACGGAGAGATAATCGACTAACTTACTTTTCTTGGAAAGAAAAGTAAGCAAAAGAACTTTCCCAAATCGTGTGGAGATAATTTTAAACGGTTATTCATCCCTCGACAGTGAGGTTTATTTGGCGAAATAGAAAGTAGGCAAAGAAGCTTCCCGAATCGTGTGGAGAATAATTTTATACGATCATTCATCCCTCGATAGTGAGGTTTTAATCAAAATTGCTTTTTAGCGAAAGCTAACCACCAAACACACAAACAAAAGATCGAGATAAAATTTTCAAAGACAAGGCGCACCGGAAAGTGCAA
>JAZNII010000100.1:0-15480 GCA_045577415.1 Eubacteriales bacterium | reverse complement strand
GGAGTTGAATGCGTCAAGGAAATTGATATATCCGGGTCTGCCGTTGAGAATCTCGATAGGAAGCTCGCTTCCGTCGTGCATAAATATCTTGGAAGGCTTCTGATTGGGGTTACAGCCGTATTTCAATTCGAATTCTTTCATGCTAACAGTCTCCTTTTATTATATGTTTTTATTTACAATTCTCGTCTCTGTCTCGCCCGTAGCAATATCGATGTAGCGAACAAAGAGAGAAACCTTGTTATCCTCGTTGAGGTTTGTCCAGATAAGGTCGGTCAACTCGTCGATAGCCACGTTGGGAAGCTCCAATGTCTTAGGCTCACCCTCAAAGCTCGGCAGGGGGTTGCCGTCGCAGTTGTATGTATGAATGAACTTTGCTCTGCCTGCGATGGGGTTAGAGTAAGCGTAGGTGAAACGCTCGCAGGAGCTGTCGTCACCCTCTGCGCTCTTGAGGATAGAAAGCGCGTAGTTCATCTCGCCGTTCTCACGGTGGATGATACCCGAAATTCTGGGGGTGAAGTTAGGCTTATCGTCCTCGAACTCACGGGTTCTGAGCGCCTGCTCAAAGGTCATCTGCTTGTCCATAAGATCGTAGATCGTGTCGGTCTGGTCGCCGTTGGTAACGATGGTCTTGTTGCCAAGAACTCTTACGGGATAGTAGATGATAAGATGGGGGTCTACCATCTTGGATTCATCGAATGCCTTAGTTCTCATATTTTCGCCCTCAGCGACGAAAACTCTGTTGCGGCTATTAACGCTTCGACCCATAATAAAGTAAGCAGTTACAGCCTTCTTTCCGTCGGCTGACTTGCCGATGATAATTCCTCTGCCGTGGTAGGCGAGAGAGTTAAGCTCGTCCTTGATAGTAGATATTTTCATTTTTATCTCCTTTATAACTCTGCATTCTGCACTCTGCATTCTGCACTTATTCTTTAATATAAACCTTATTATTTTCAACCGTTATCCTGCCGTCGCAGAAAAGTCTGACCGCCTCAGGGAGAATCTTCCACTCGGCTTCCTCCATAATGCGTCTCTGAAGCATTTCGGGGGTATCGTCCTGCTTGACCTCGACCGCCTTTTGAAGCACGATAGGACCCGCGTCACACTCGGGGGTCACGATATGTACCGTAGCACCCGAAACCTTAACGCCCTTCGCAAGTGCCGCCTCGTGGACGTGGAGACCGTAAAATCCCTTTCCGCAGAAGGAAGGAATAAGCGCAGGGTGTACGTTGAGAATTCTATTCGGGAACGCCTCGTAGACCTGCTCGTCGATGATAGTCAAAAATCCTGCAAGCACCACAAGGTCGATGCCCTCGGCGACCATAGTGTCGGCAAGAGCCTTGGAGTACGCCGCAATACTGTCGTATTCCTTTCTCGCAAGGACTCTGCCTTCAATGCCCGCATTAGCCGCTCTTTCAAGAGCGTAAACGTCAGGCTTTGACGCGATGACCAACGTTATTTTGCCGTTTCCAAGCTCGCCCCTCTTTTCGGCATCGATAAGCGCCTGAAGATTGGTACCGCCGCCCGATACCAAAACTGCAATTTTTGTCATTCCAGAATTACCCCGTCGTCGCCCTTGATGATCTCACCAATAACGTAAGCCGTCTCGCCGTTTGCGGTAAGTATCTCGATTGCCTTATCCACTTCATTTGCGGGAACAACAACGCTCATACCAACGCCCATGTTGTAGGTGTTATACATATCTCTCTCAGGAACGTTACCTGTCTCTGCGATAAGATCGAAGATGGGAAGAACGCGAACTGCGCTCTTGTTGATCTTCGCGGTAAGACCCTTGGGGATAGATCTCGGAATGTTCTCATAGAAGCCACCGCCCGTGATGTGGGAAATACCCTTAACGTCAACCTGCTCAAGCAGAGCGAGGATGCTCTTAACGTAGATCTTGGTGGGAGTAAGAAGTGTCTCCGCGATGCTCTTGCCGCCAAGCTTTTCACAGGGAACATAAAGAGAATCGGGGTTCTTATCTATCTCAAAAACCTTACGGCACAAGGAAAATCCGTTGGAGTGAACACCGGTTGAGGCAAGCGCTATAACCACGTCACCCTCAGCCATTCTGGTGTTATCGAGTATCTTCTTTTTGTCAACGATACCGACCGCAAAGCCTGCAAGGTCGTAGTCCTCCACGGGCATCATACCGGGATGCTCCGCGGTCTCGCCGCCGATAAGCGCCGCGCCCGACTGAACGCAACCCTCGGCAACGCCGCCGACGATAGCCGCTATCTTCTCGGGAATATTCTTTCCGCAAGCGATGTAGTCAAGGAAGAACAGAGGCTTTGCTCCGCAGCAGATGATGTCGTTTACGCACATAGCAACAGCGTCGATGCCGATAGTGTCGTGCTTGTCCATAAGAATAGCCATCTTGACCTTGGTTCCGCAACCGTCGGTTCCCGAAACAAGTACAGGCTCTTCCATACCCGCAATAGGGAGACCGAAGCAACCGCCAAAGCCGCCAACGTCGTCGAGACAACCCTCGTTCTTGGTTCTCGCGATGTGCTTTTTCATCAGTTCTACCGCACGGTAACCCGCGGTAATATCAACGCCCGCCGCAGCGTAGCTTTCACTCTTGGAATTGTTATGCATTTTTGTATCCTCTCTAATTTTTTCTTAATATTTCTTTCTGATTTAGTCTTCTTCGCCGGTCCAACAGTAGGTACAGAGCTTATCTCTGTCAATGCCGATAGCCTCGACAATTCCCTTTATGGACTGGAAATCAAGGGTGGAGAGATGCAACTGCTTGCATATCGTCTTGCGAAGATTCTTGCCGCGTTCTGTGGTGCCGTCACTGTACTCCTCAATGTGCTTAAAGCCTTCATCCCCCTCAAGCTCCATTATCGTCTTTCTCGCGATCAGCTCCATTGGGCTGGTAGCTCTCGAGAAATTCAGATATTTACAGCTGAACATAATTGGAGGGCAAGCCGAGCGCATGTGTACCGACTTTGCTCCGTTCTCGTACAAAAACTCAACCGTCTCGCGAAGCTGGGTGCCTCTGACTATCGAATCGTCCACGAAAAGCAGATTTTTGTCCTGAATAAGGTCATGAACTGCAATAAGCTTCATTTTCGCGACCTTTTTTCTGTCCGCCTGACTGGGAGGCATAAAGCTACGGGGCCAGGTGGGAGTATATTTGATAAAGGGTCTTGAGAATGGAATGTGGCTGGCGTTGGAGTATCCGATAGCATGAGGTGTTCCCGAATCAGGCACTCCGCTGACGTAATCAACGCCCTCGCATCTGCCGTTATCCTTGTCCGCCTTCGCCATGATCTCGCCGTTTCTGTAGCGCATCGCCTCAACGTTGACCCCCTCATAGGTCGCCGTGGGATAACCGTAGTACGACCAAAGGAAAGCGCACATTTTCATCTTTTCGCCGGGTGCCGCAAGCTGAACTATGCCATCGGGACTTACTTCAACGATCTCGCCGGGACCAAGCTCCTTTTCGTTATCGTATCCAAGCTTTTGATAAGCAAACGATTCAAATGTCACCGCGTAACCGTCTTCGTTTTTGCCGATAAGAATAGGCAATCTTCCCACCCTATCTCTGGCGGCAATAAGATTTCCACCGTCCTTAAGTATAAGTATCGATGCCGTACCCTCGATGACCGATTGAGCAAATTTAATGCCGTCAGCAAAATTATCTTTTTGATTAATAAGCGCCGCCACAAGCTCGGTTGAGTTGATATTGCCACCCGTCATAGCGTTGAAGTGTCCGCTATGAGAGAAGAACTGCTCCATAAGCCAATCGGTATTATTTATAATTCCGACGATGCAGATCGCATAAGTTCCAAGCTTCGAACGGATAAGCAGGGGCTGAGGGTCGCTGTCGCTGATGCATCCGATAGCGCTCGTTCCCTTCATCTCCTCAAAAATATGCTCAAATTTCGTTCTGAACGGCGAGTTTGAAATGTTGTGGATCGACCTCTGAAGTCCATCTTCAGCGTCGTATGCCGCGAGACCTCCGCGGCGGGTTCCGAGATGAGAATGATAGTCGGTTCCGAAGAACACGTCGCCCAAGCACTCTTTTCTCGACGAGATTCCGAAAAATCCTCCCATTGATATACCTCTTTTTAATGAAATTGCGAATTGTAATTACTTAAACCTAATTATTTGTTATATTCAGCGGCAATCGCTGCATCCTTCTCAAGAACGGCCTTTGCATCTGCCTCTCTCTTTGCCACGATCTTCGCGTCAAGCTGCGTGTCGGAAAGAGCAAGGATCTGCGCCGCAAGAAGAGCCGCGTTAGTCGCGCCGTCGATAGCAACGGTAGCAACGGGGATACCCGAGGGCATCATTACCGTAGACAGAAGTGCGTCAAGTCCGTCAAGATTGGTGGACTTGCAAGGAATACCGATAACGGGGAGAGTGGTGTTTGCCGCAACAGCGCCTGCCAAGTGAGCCGCCATTCCCGCCGCCGCAATAATTACGCCAAAGCCATTTGCCTTTGCGTTTTTTGTAAATTCCGCAGCCTCTACGGGTGTGCGGTGCGCGGAGTAAACGTGAACCTCAAAAGGAATGTCAAAAGACGCAAGTGTATCCAATGCCTTCTTAACAACGGGCATATCACTTGCGCTTCCCATAACGATACCGACTTTTTTCATGCTTTAAGCCTCCAAAGTATAGTAAATATTATTTTCTTTATTGATTTATGATAACGAATTTGCCGAAAACTAAAAAACGGCACACTTATCCCATAGGAAACAAGTGAGCCCAGACGGTCGGCAAATATAGATTTCTGTTCCACCGTGGTTACCCACTACCAAGGACGAATGCCACCGAAAGCACTATAAGGCAAGGCTTCGAGGCGAACACGTATTATTACTGTTATCCTATCAATTCCGTCAGTCGCAGAAATCGCTAAAAATCACAATAATATGATACCACAAAGCGCAAAAAAAGTCAAGGCTTTTTTTCATTCCGACACTAAAAAAAGTACAATCGGAAAAGATTACAAAAAAGCCTTGATTTTTATTATTTTTTGTTGTGATTTTTGCCCCGTCTTTTTAGTTTTTCAAGCAGGAAAAAGGTCACACACGCCACCGAGCATCCGAGAGCGTATCCGCCCACGTCTATCCAGACGTCACGCAAGGATGAGCCTCTGCCGCTGAATATCTGTATAGTCTCGTCTACTACGGGGACTAACAGTCCCAAAAACGTGGCGATAGAGTATCTTTTGTACAGTCCCTTGACCGAGATCGTCAAAAGCGATATAATCACCGCCCCAAGGGCGAAAAATTCAACAAAATGAGCCAACTTTCTTATTGAAAGACCGCCCACGGTTTGGGTGGCATCTCCTTCGCCCAAAAAATCTGCCAAAAGCTCGCCAACCGCCTGACTTATTTGCGACGAAAGCTCCGCAGACAAAAGCGAATTTCCCCAAATAAAGCCGATAACACAAAGGCAAACTATCAAAAGTATAATTCTTATTTTCATAAATTCAATTCAGCAAAGTTCGTTCATATCAAGGGTGTCAGATCAGCAAAAACGAAATCTCCGAAATCGTTGAGCTTTTTCAAAGCGTCGTTATTCAGCTTTTTATTTATTATTTTACACGCATCGCCAAGATTTGGCGCTCTGGACACAAGATCATGACAATCCGAGCCTATAAAATCTATTTGACCGCCCTCAAGAAGGCTTAATGCCCGCTTGCGTGTTTTATTGTTGAGAAAACTCTCCGCGTTAAACTGTATCAAAACGTCCTGACCAAACAACTCATCTATAAATTCCCTTGGTTGACAAGGAAAATATCGCTCTATGTGAGCTATTACGGGGATTATATCCAATCCGCTTTTAATATCAAGAAGCTCGTCTAAAACCGCGTCCGACCACCTTTCAAACGGCATCTCCACAAGTATGATGCGCGACCCTGACAAGCAAAGCTTTTCCATCCATTCGCACTTTGAAATTCCCGAAAAATACGCAACCTCGGCGCCCACATATACCCGAGGGAACTCCTCTCCCTCAGCCTTTCGTGAAGTCACCGCAGACACCAGATCTTCCATCGCGCGTTCTCTTTTTCCGAGAAATTTTTCGGGAGACCACAAATGAGGATAAAAATGAGGTGTGGCAACAATGCGTTTTACTCCTTGTTGCTTTGATGCTCGAAGCATCTGAAGCGTTTCGTCGTCGCTTTTGCTTCCGTCATCCAGGCGCGGCAGGATGTGAGAATGAAAATCGGTAAAAATAGCGCAGTGATCACCCGTGGCGGTCTTATTTATATGCTTTTTCGTAAAAAACATCGACTATGACCTCCTTAAGGTGTTCCTCATCAACGTAAAATTCCATGTAGCCGCCTCGTCCAACCTTAGATTCACCCTTTAAGGATTGAGATTCCGACAGTTTATACTTTGAAAGCTTATAAAACAGCTCCTCATAGCCGTCCTCTCCTGCGGAATTATATACGTAGGGATATACGTCTTCATATATATCGACTATTTGCCCGTCTGCAAGCTGGGCTTCTCCGATCTTGGCAAAAAACTTCTTCAAAAAGGTTTCTTGACGCTCCATTCTGCTAATATTACTGCTATCGTCAAGTCCTCCGCGCGCACGAACAAACTTCATGGCAAGCTCGCCGTCCATAGTAACGGTCTCACCCTTAACGAGTCTCTCATCAATGCTCGTAAGATCCTCCTCAACGGGAACATCAACTCCACCAACTCGATCGACTAAAATCGATACAGCGTCCATAGTCATCGACATATATCCGTCAAACTCCATTCCATAGAGCAGTCTTGACGCAGCCTTCGAAGTATTGACGCACTTGTCTCTGTTGGTAACTCCTTCGCTACCCTTATATACGTGAGACAAAGCTATCTGCTTATAGACCATTCTGTGACCGCCAAATCCGTCGGCCTCATCGACCACTGCCATGGTGTCTCGGTTTATCGACACCATAGTATAGGTCCCTGCGTTACTGTCAAACGACATTACCATCAGAAAATCCGCCTGACTCGACAGATCGCTCTCGGCGTCGCCGTATTTATCAACTCCGATTATCAAATAATTACGCACACCAAGCTTTGGGAAATACAACTCATCGTCAATTGTTATGGCGTTTAATATTTCCGAAAGATCAACACTCTCTTCCCCGTCCCCCGTCTGATTTTGCGGCGCGTACATCAGATCGCTTATCCAAAAAGCGACGGCGACCACCAAAGCAAGGCACAAAACAAGCGAGATAGACAGTATTATCTTTTTACCGTTATTTAACATACACTCTCCGTTTCAAATAAGCATCAAAAGCCTGCAACGTCTCAATGACGGCGCTCGACTTGACCGACACGCAAAATGTACTCGCTAATTTTATACCGCTTCGGCAATCGCCGTCGCATATTGCGCGTACCTACGCGCGATCATTTGTTAATTGTGATTGTTTTTGAACAACCTTCTAATTACTTGGTTTTCTTGGAGATCTTAGCAAGGATGCCCTTCTTTTCAAGTATGTAGAATACTACTATACCCGCGATAATAACTACGGTTATGCTGAGAATGATAATGGTTGTGGTCAGAACATTGTCATCATCTTTATCATCTGTGCCGGGCTTCTGAGTTTCCTCTTCTTTGGACTCGGACTCAGACTCGGATCCAGACTCACCACCCACGGGAGCAGTGGTCTCCTCCTCGCCCTCCTCAACGTTAAGGAAAATAACGGGGCAGAGGCTATCGAAGGTTACCTCAATGTAATTCTCGAATACTTTTACGTCCTCATTGGGAACTATGACCCATTTATCTTCTACCATGTGAGCTACCACTAATTTACCTGCTTCAGCACGGATGCCCGTGTTGTCAAAGCGAACGGTTAAAGCAGCCTCACCATCGAGCTTATCCGAATTTTCCTCGCCAAGATTCAGCTCAAAAATATGAGAAACAAAATATTCGGGATTTGCGATCTCAAGATTTTCGGAAACGAACTCGTCAATAGCTTCTACGCTGCTGCGAACACCGTTTTCCTTGAGCGTTTCATAAGCGTCGATAAGAGTGTTGCATACAGCCTCTTCCTCGGGAGAAAGCTCATTTGTTTCCTTGTTTTCAATCAATTCCTTAGCATTATCATAGTAGATAGTGAATATGTCAGTCTTCTCTACGTATTCTTTTGCCTCACCTTCACCCTTGTTGATTACCGCGCCGACATTCTCGGGAGCGATCTCACCCAAGTCAACGTTATCATCAATTTCGGGAGCAACGATCTCGGGAACGGGCTTTTCCTCAATACTGGGGGCAAAATCAGCATCCGCTGCCGAAGTGGAGATTACTGCAAGGCTCATGCAGAAAACCATGATCAAAGCCAGCCAGCAAGCAATTGTTCTTTTCATAATATTTCCTTTCTAGATCGACGTGAGTCGACACATTTAAATATATTTAAAAATTTTTTACCGATTAAATAAAACCTAAAGCTCTCAACTGCGACTGTAAGAAGGCTTATTTCTCAGGGCGCCGTTATAAACAAATCCCAAAACGTTGATGTTGACAAGCTTCAGCTGACGCATAGTCTCAACAACATCGCCCCTCTTGGTGTGTCCATGACGAACAACAACTATCATGCCGTCAATGTTTCTGGACATAGCCAAAGGATCCGACACGGATAGAACGGGGGGAAGGTCCACAATAACATAATTATATTGATTACGAAACTCTTCAATAAGCTTTTTCATCTTCTCGGAAACTATCAACTCCGAGGGATTGGGAGGAACATCTCCGGACAAAAGCACCGTCAGTCTCTCGCTCAGCACACCTGTATGCATCGCGTTTTCCGGATCCTCTGCCAAAAGATTGGAAAGTCCGGGAGATTTAGAAAGATCAAGCATTTTGCAGACCGAAGGACGTCGCATATCCGCATCTATAAGCAAGACTGCGTTGCCCGCCTCAGCCAGCGAATACGCGAGATTCAGAGAGGTCGTACTCTTTCCCTCCTGAGGACACGGACTGGTTATTCCTATGACCTTGCCTGAATCGTTATCCGGCAACGAAAAAGAGAGATTGGTTCGCAGCAGATTATACGCTTCGGCAGAAGCAAAATCAAGCTCCTTACCTATCTTTTGCGTTCCTCTTTTTTCGGCAGATGCCTTTTTGTTTTTCTTAAACAACATATTATATACTCCAATGCTCACGTATACGGCAAGCACACTTTATTTATTGTCAAACCGTTCGGATATTACTCGGATGTGTTTGTGTCGCTTTTTTTCTTTGACGAATATCCGTAGTACCCTTTATATTCGTATCTGTAATAGTTTCTGCCACCGGATACCGAAGAATCGGGAATCGTTGCCAGAAGCGGAGCTTCGTCCTTGAAGCTCTTAAGCAACCATTCCTCGGAATCTAAAACATCGGAACCAAGACCCATAAGGATTACAATAGCAACGCCCAGCACCAAACCTGCCGCTGCTCCCACAAGCACGTTTCTCTTCATATCCGAGGACGAAGCCGAGGTGGGTTCTCTGGGGCTTTCTACCGATTGAACCTCAGCCTTAGTAAGCTTTTCCGTTCTCTCGGAGAACACCTCCGCTATAACGCGAGCAACGTCGCGAGCCTCCTCGGAATTAGTACTCGTAACCGAGATCCTGAAAATTCGAGAATCCTCCTCAGCACTATAACTGATCATGCCGGACAGGTCCGAAGCCTTGTATTTTTCTCTGTAAGATATTTTTTCATCGGCATTCAGGCGCTCCGCAACAGCTCCCAAGGTATCGTATGATTTGAGAATATAGGGGTAATCCTTGGATTGGTACTGACCTGCCAATATCTGCTGATACGAGGTCATACCGCTTCCGCCGTTTATCAAAAGCGTTGCGCTTGATGTGTATGTCGGTGTAACTGCAAGTTCGGTGTAGCCAATAGCAAGTCCGACGAACAGAACCACCGCGATCACGATGATCCACCAACGCTTAAGCAGCATATCAACTATCTGCTTTACATCAAATTCGTACTTTGATTTGTTTTCGTTCATTACTGATGCTCCAAAACATTTTTTGCCCGAGCCGGGAATAACTGTATGTTCTGCTCTTTGCGTCTAAAAACATGTCAAGACAGATTTACAATTATAACTATACTATTGCATTATACCACACAAGAAACGATTTGTCAAGAGAAACTTTCAATATTTTTATTATATTTTTTATTGGCGTCCACGTTTAATTTTATTAAATATTCATCTCATCTATTACATTTTTTTGCCAAAAAATCGCCAACGTTTTTTACAAAAAACTTCATTATTATTGAAAGCTATCGGCAACCGCGGTGGCAAGCTTATCGCATCTTTCGTTATACGGGTGACCGTTATGACCCTTTACCCATACAAAGCTGACCTTGTGAACCGAAACAAGCTCCGCAAGCTTGACCCAAAGGTCCATGTTCAGCACCTCGCCCCTGTCGCTTTTTCTCCAATTATTCTTCTGCCAATTAGCAAGCCAGCCCTTTTCGATAGCGTTAACGATGTATTGAGAGTCGGTGGTAAGTGTTACCTCACAAGGCTCTTTCAGTACCGAAAGAGCTGATATGACCGCGGAAAGCTCCATCCTGTTATTGGTGGTCATAGGCTCTCCGCCGCTCATTTCTCTTTCCTTGTTGCCATAAACAAGAATCGCGCCCCAGCCTCCTCTGCCGGGATTTCCTCGGCAAGCTCCGTCGGTATATATATTTACATGCTTCATAAAAAATCCTCTCCATTGCCACATTATATTCAGTATACCATTACCAAGATCAAAAATCAAGCGCAATATTTAAATTTCTTTGCAAAATCTGTGAACAGTTTGTTAATCTAAAGTATCATTGTTTTCAAAGTGTCTATTGACATCCGTTAATAATTGAGTTATAATGTTAACGTAGAGTTATTATTGTAAAAAATCTGTTACGAAAAGTTACTTTTATGGAGGACACCATGACCGACGCAAATCACAGCAGCGAGACCATTGAGATGCCCAACAATCAGATCCCAAGCTCAACCGACGCCGACGAGAATATAATTAATATTGAAGAAAACGCCAAGTCCAAAGCAGAAAAACCCAAGAGACGACGCAGACTTGGCGACCGAAAGGACGGCTACAGGATACGCACTATTAACAGCATGAACAAGATCATGCCCTTTATAATGCCCCAGCGTTGCGATGCTTGCAACACCTTTGCCGAGACTCTCGACATCACTGAAGCAGAAAAGTTTGTCAGTGAGCAGCTTATGGCGGGCAGAGAAAATTTTTCGATGCTCCACGTTATAATCGCCGCGTACGTCCGCACAGTCTCCCAACACCCTGCTCTAAATCGCTTTGTTAGCGGTCAAAGGATATTTGCCCGAAATGACATTCAGATCACTATGACCGTGAAAAAGACCATGAGCCTCGAATCCCCCGACACCTGCATAAAAGTATGGTTCGAGCCTGAGGACACTATCCTTGACATTTACGAGAAATTCAACAAGGTAGTTGACTCAGCTAAGCTGGACGAGAACGGAAACGACGGTTTTGAAAGCGTTATGGGAACTCTCTCAAAGCTCCCCCGCCCCGTTCTCCGCTTTGCGGTCTGGGCGCTGAATGTCATGGACTATTACGGACTTCTCCCCACTGCACTTCTTAACGTCAGTCCCTTCCACGGCTCAATGATCATAACGAGCATGGGTTCTCTGGGCATCAAGCCGATATATCACCACATATACAATTTCGGAAACCTGCCTGTATTCGTATCCTACGGAACCAAGCGCCGTGACGTCACTGTCGATCGCAAAGGCAACGTTGTAAATAGAAAGGTGATAGACATGAAGGTCGTTACCGACGAGAGAATTTGCGACGGCTTCCAATACGCAGCAGGCTTCAAATGCTGGAAAAAATACATAGAAAACCCCTCGCTCCTTACCTCTCCCCCCGAGACGGTAAAGCACGATATAGATTGACACAAAGCAAAAAACAAGCCGTTTCCCCATGGAATGGCTTGTTTTTTGCAGCTACATTTAATTTATTGTTTCTTTTTCCACAATCTGTTTATGCTGTATTCAAAAAAATGCGCTCGTGACAAACAGAAAAGCTTGTGTCGCGAGCGCGATTATCAATACAGTTTAACGACTACCACGCCGTATTCGCTGACGTTCAACACCAGCCTTTTTTTCATTCCCGACACGGGAACAGAATCGGCAAGCTCCATGTTTTTTACGCCGTCAAGCATATACACGTCGGCGGTATAGACGTTTTCGCTTATTCCGTCAAGCCTGAGATCCACCACGCCACAACCTCCGAAGGAGGCTATCATAACGACGCCCTTTCCATCGTCGGACAGAGCTGCCGAGGCAAATATACCGTTATGCGCGTAAGCTTCGGGGCGGTCAACGGCGCAAAGCACCGAGTTTTTCGCTCTGAAAAGCTCGCCAAACGCGCGGAAAGCGTAAAAAGGCTTTTCGGCTACGCCAAGCTTGTCCGTTAAGGCGCAGAACGGAGATATTGCAGGCTGAGCATCGTAGTAGCAAGTAGCAGTCATACCGTCAACCTCTCCAAGGCGAAGCATAAGCGCCGCGGAATACGCCGCGCCCTTGACCGAGCGTTGCGACAAGAACATTTTCCGTCTTTTTTCGCGCATTATATCGCCATTTGAGGCAAGAGTTCTCGGCAGCGAAGCGTCGCCCAACGCATCCGCATCCACATACGCCCACTTACCGACTATCAGCTCAAGAGTGTCAAATCCAAGCTCTTTGGCGTAAGAGACAAAGCGTTCCGCGTCCTCTCCAACCCTTTCGGGGTCTCCCGAAAAGCAATCGACCGTTACAAAATCGAGAGGTATTCTGTTCTTCTTGCAAGCGCGCAGAATCTCACGAGCGTGGGAAAAGCTTGCAAAGGACATTCCACCCACGCGCAGACTTTCGTCATATAACTTCACCGCGTTTGCAAGTCTGCCGTAAAGCTCAATATCGGCAGACGAGTCGTCACCGCAATTCCAAAGCTCGAAATACTTGATCTCGTAATGTCTGCCATTAGCCCAGCCGTCGTTGTAGTGACGTATGATATTGACACAAACTCTGGCAAGAGTATCAATATTTTCGGGACACTCAACCGTCTTGGCAGACCCAAAAAGGTCACGGCTCTCGCCAAGCCTATATATGACCTGCGCGCCCGACAGGAGTGCCGCTTCAACGCATCTGTCGGTATAGGCAAAATCGTAATTTTCGGGATCGGAGGGGTCGGCATCAAAATTTTTAAAAATTCTTGATATGTCCACGGCATACTCAGAAATTGCCGTGTCGGTGCAATCAAATCTGACAAACGGAACGCCTATTTGTCTGAACTCGTCGGAAATATCGGCGCCGTAGGAGACGGGACCGTTGCACATGCCGTGCATAGGCTTGATGCTACCCGTCGGGATTGAAAAATCAACCCTGACCGTCGCGCTTTGAGGCTTTGGCTTTGATTTTTTCGCCTTGATTTCCGAACCTTCGGGCTTTTTGTCGTCCAAAACGGCGGTTGTTACGTTTTCATCGGGGGCGGTATGGGAGACTTGCGACGCAGAAGAAAGCGTTCTTCTCTTTTCTTCCTGCTCCGCCTCGTAAAGAGCAACTCGCTCTCCGGCAGACAAGGTGTTTTTCGGTTTTGGTTTTCTCGGCATTCGCAAGCCTCCTTTCTTGGCAAAATATCAGATCCAATCTATCAGAACGCCCAAAGTCCGTTCTCAAAGATAACGAACTCACTGCCGTCCTTCTTTATTCCTATAATGGACATATCCGACGTGCCTACCATGAAGTCAACGTGAAGTGCCGAGTCGTTAACACCCATCTCGTGCATCTGCTCGTTGGTGTAGTTCTGGTAATTCTTTACGGTGTTAGTAAAGCCCGCGCCGATAGCAAAGTGACAAGCGGCGTTCTCGTCAAAGAGTGTCTCGTAGAACATGATCCCGCTCTCGCGAATGGGAGAGTTGTAAGGAACGAACGCACACTCGCCAAGTCTTGACGCGCCCTCGTCCATGCTTACCATGGTGCGAAGCAGCTCCTCGTTCTTCTCCGCCTTGACCTCAACGACCTTGCCGCCCTCAAATCTCATGCTGAAGTTGTCTATTATCTCGCCTCTCCAAGAAAGGGGCATGGAAGAATAGACTATACCCTCACAGATGCCCGCCTTGGGAGTTGTAAAGACCTCCTCGGTGGGAATGTTAGGATTGAAATACTCACCGCTAAGAGTATGCTCTCCGCCGCCCATAAAGCTACCCTCATCCATAAGACCAACGCGAAGATCGGTGCCGTTAGCCGACTTATAGCGAAGCTCCACAAGCTCTGCCGCGTTAAGTATATCGCAACGGTTCTTGAAGCTTTCGTTGTGCTTGTCCCACTCGCCGACCGCGTCAAGGAGATTGCCGTCCTTATCGATAACTCTGGACGTGAAAAGTATAGCCTTCCAAAGCTTCTCAACTGCTACGCTTACTCTGTCCTCAGGGAATATCTTCTTTGCCCAAGCGTCTCCGGGAACTGCGGCGATGCACCACTTGTATTTGTTGTCCATCTGATCTCTGTAAGGCTTTACGACCTTCTGCTTCGCGATCATAGCCTGAGCCATCTTCTTCTGATTGATGCCCTTAAGTCCGTCAGGGTCGTCGCTTGCAAGATAAAGCATAGCGGGGTTCTTTTCAAGTCTGTATTTCAGCTTTTCTTCTTCAAACGCCTCGACAGTACCGAGCAGCTTCGCGCTCATATTGTTGACATTGAGCTTGGTGAGGGGCTGATAAGACCACTCAACCATTACTCTCGCCGCCTTTGCGCGATAGCACTCCTCAACAACCATTTTTACAAACTCGGGCTGATCAAGTCCCGCGTTTACTATAACTATATCGCCCTTTCTGACGGCAATTCCGCTCTTTACGAGGAGCTTTGCATATTCTCTCAAAATCGTTTTTTTCATAAAAAATCCCTCCGACGCGCATTTTTTGCGCATTTTTTAAAATTACCATATAATTATAACATACTTTTTTCATTTTGTCACCTCGTTGCGAAAAAAATATTTAACAAAGTCAACAAAAAATCAAGGCTTGACCCACAAGTGAGCCAAGCCCCTTATTATGATCCGTAAAAACGGCTACTTCACAAAAGTAATCGACCGATTATCTTGCGGAACCGTTCTGAAGAGAGTTCTCGTAGCTCTCGATCATCTTCTTAACCATCTGACCGCCGATGCTACCTGCCTGACGAGCGGTGAGGTCACCGTTGTAGCCCTGGTTAAGATTAACGCCAACTTCGCTTGCCGCCTGCATCTTGAACTGCTCAAGAGCCTTCTTAGCATTCTTGTTTGCCATAATTTTCTCCTTAAAGCTCCGTTTCGATATGCGAAACGGCCGTATTCATATTAATCTATAATAAATCGAGCCGCGCCGCAGACCGTTTGAGAATTGCAAACAGTATCCGCGGCGCGAAATTTACATTATTTCGTTCGCATGAATACCCTTGCGCATCAGACCCGCTTTGCGTCTCTGATATTATTTTGCTCAAGCGACTTTTTTATATGAATGGAAAAATGAGGTTTT
>JAZNII010000099.1:0-4195 GCA_045577415.1 Eubacteriales bacterium | reverse complement strand
TCTTGCCGTTTACGACCGCAAAACGCTTGTCCAGCTCCTTATAGCACATATAGAGAGTGGAGAGGAAATTTTCAACGAATGGGAAATAGTCGTTTTCGCCCGTTTCCCAACCGTCCGAGGATTGCTTCAATGCCTCGTAATAGAAGCCCTTATAATTGTTGATCTGTTCCTCAAACGAAACGTATTTTCCCGCGTCAAAACCATTTTTATAGAGCAGAAGGAGCGAGAGCAAACGTGACAATCTGCCGTTTCCGTCACGGAACGGGTGAATGCAAAGAAAATCGAGTATCACGCAGGGGATCAGCAAAAGCTGGTTGATGTTTGCGTCGTTTCTCGCGTCCATATAGGCAAGCTCAAGCTGCTCCATCGCCTGCTTAACCTCTCGCGCAGGAGTGGGACGGAAACGAACTCGACGGTTGCCGTCGGCATCTACCTCCAAAATTACGTTATCATCGGTCTTATATTTTCCGCCAAACTCATTTCCCGCAATCGACATCATCATCTCATGCAGACGGAGAATATCGCCCTCGCGGAAATCGATATATTCGTGTCCCGTGTGAATGGCATTGAGAGCGTCGCGGTATCCCGCGATCTCCGCTTCGTTGTGACCCCGTGGCGCGCTATTTCCGCTGACGATAGCGGCAATTCTGTCGTCGCTCGTCACAATTCCCTCGATAGCGTTGGAGCTTTTAACCGACTGTATTTTTGCCACCGCCTCAAGCTCGGTAAAGATCTTGGCGTATTCGTCTTTACGCACCCCCGCCATTATTTTTAGTTCTGCAATTCCCGCGGTCAGATTGACAAGCCTTGCGGGAAGCAGACCGTTATTCAAAAAAGAGTAATCAAATCTTCTCATATTCATTCCTCCGTATCTGCATATTATTATATCACAAAATATGCAGTTTGTCAAGCGATTTGTGGGATTTAATTGCACATATATTTTAAATTTATATGCAGATATGCGTATAAATCGTTTTTGATTTGTATACCCTGATTTTTACGTTGATTTCGCTTTTCTTGCCGCATAGTTTATTGATGTATCAGAAAACACTTTACAATACATAATTTTGAAGATTTCAAGAGCAATCTCTTAATTAAATTTAAAAATAATCCCCAAAATATTAAAAATTTAATCAAAATTTTTTAAAAAATACTGTACAAATCGGATTTTTTGTGGTATAATTATTAACAAGCGATAAAGATTAATCGATTTTAGTGTGACCGCAAATTTAACGTTATTGAAAATTCGTTCAAAATTCAGCCATTTTTCACATAAACGCCCAATTAGAGAATTATAATCTTAAAAGAGGTTATTTCTCGGTTTTGCGACGGTTCAATAATTTAAATTCAGAGATAACACTTGACAATACCGGAGGATATAAAAATGATGGATACCAAAATTCTTATTATCGAAGACGAGGCGCTTCTCAGCGAGCCTATCAAAACATATTTTGAAAACGAGGGCTACGATGTAAAGGTAGCTACAGACGGCAGCGAGGGCATCAGCTTCTTCAAGATGTATGATCCCGACATCGTAATTCTTGACATAACACTTCCCAAAAAAGACGGCTGGCAGGTATGTCGCGAGATCCGCGAGAACAGCACGAAGCCTATTATTATGGCAAGCACTAAGGGCGACGTTTTCGACAAGGTGCTGGGTCTTGAGCTTGGCGCTGACGACTACATGGTCAAGCCCATCGACAACAAGGAGCTTTCGGCTCGCATCAAGGCGGTGCTGCGCCGTTGCCAGTCTCACGTTCCTCAGGCGGACGACGAGGTGATCAGATTTGAAAACATCGAGATCAGTCTCCAAAAATACGAGCTGAAGCTTCGCGGAAGAAGCATCGACATTCCCCCCAAGGAGCTTGAGCTTCTCTACTTCCTCGCATCCAACTACAACCGCGTGTTCACTCGCGATCAGCTACTTGACAAAGTTTGGGGATTTGACTATCTGGGCGACTCCCGTACCGTTGACGTTCACATCAAGCGTCTGCGCGAAAAGCTTGACGGCTCCAGCGAAAAATGGGTCATCAAGACGGTTTGGGGCGTAGGCTACAAGTTCGAGCTTCTCAACTGATAGGTTTATTTACATAAAACGCGCCAACTCAAAGCCTGGGTTGGCGCTCATTACTTGATTCAAAGAGGAGATCAATGAAAGAAAACGATAGCGTACAAGGAGAAGTCACGCCATCCTCGCCGTCAAGCAAGGACGACAAGATACTCCAAAAGGAAGAAAGAATAAGCGCGCGGAGCGAAAGAATAAGCTCCAAGGGTGAACGGATAGCTATCAAAAACCGTTCCCTCTCAGACGTTGCGGAAAACGAGAAAGAGACCTCTCTCGGCGCGGCAGACGAAACAGAAACCGATGCCGACTCCGACATCGGCGCAAAAAACCAAAATAACGCAAGCTCACCCATCTCTCAACTCGACAGCGACAACTCAGACAATCAGACCGACGGCTCCGATGCGTCCCAAAAGACCAAAACCAACAGCTTTTTGCTCGGCGGCATACTTTTGTCGGCTATTGCCATAGTGGTAATGATAGCCATATCCACCTGCATTCTCATCGCGTTTTTGGGCAGAGACGGCAAAACCGTCTTTATTCCCGTTGTGAGTATTCCCTATCACAACGCCGAAGCTGACGACTCCGAGATAATATCCGAGGTAATGAACTCGGTAGTGGTCGTAAGCGTTGACAGGGTCGACGGAACAGGCACGGGCAGCGGAATCATTTTAAGCAGTGACGGCTATATCGTCACAAATTATCACGTAGTAAAGGATGCCACGACTATATACGTCAAGCTTTACGGCTCCTCGGATTTTATCAAAGCAGAGCTTATGGGCTACGCGGAGCATGACGACGTTGCCGTTCTGAAGATCGACCAAAACGGACTTCGCCCCGCTACGCTGGTCACGGACTGTAGCGAATGCCGTCAGGGCGAGACGGTATACGCCATCGGCGCGCCCGAGGGAACAGATTATTCCTGGACAGTGACCCATGGCATCGTATCCGCAGTCAACCGAGAGATCAAGATCTACGACAATAGCGGAACGCTTCAGAAAAAGCTTCGGACCATCCAGACCGATGCCCCCGTAAACCCCGGAAATTCGGGCGGACCGCTCATAAACGCGGCGGGACAGGTCATAGGCATCATCACCTTAAAGCTGGAGAACACCGCGGGAATGGGCTTTGCGCTTCCCTCCGACGGCGTGCTTGAATTGGTCGGGGCAATAATCGATAACGGCAACACCGACGACGTAAAATCAACTATCGCAAGCGGCAGACCTCTTATCGGCGTAACCTGCGTAAGCGTGAAGAAGGACACCTGGTATGTAAACACCGAGGACGGAATAAGGATGGTCACAGAGGACTACGCCATGTCAAATCCCGGCGCGGCGTTTTACACCGAGGAGGAGGGCGTTTACGTCAAGTTCGCGTCCGAGGGAACCGACGCCTACGGCAAGCTTCTCGAAGGCGACATAATAACCAAGATAAACAACACAAGGGTTTACACGTCCGAGCAGCTTATAAGCGTCCTCAACGATCTTCACGGCAAAGACCAAGTAAATATTAAGTTTTTCCGTGACGGCAAGTATATCGACGTAAGCATAACGCTTGGAGAAGCGCCGATACAATAAAATTAACAAAAGATTGCGACGAAAACCGCGATCGCATTTTTTCCGTCGCCTTATTGACAAAAATTCAATATTATGGTAAAATAATTAGGTAGTACTTAGGTTGACTTACATAAAAAATACGAATGGAGAGTTTTTATGGAACAGAAAATCATCGAGATCATCGCAGAATATCAGGGAAAGCCGGTGTCGTGCTACAACCCCGACCAGAAATTTACCGAAATGGGACTCGACTCCCTCGACCTCGCCGAGCTTTTGATACAGCTTGAGGAGGCTGGGATCATTGTTGACATCTCCCCGAAGATCAACACCCCCGCAAAGCTCGCGCAAGCTATCAAAGAGTAAAACAAAATAACGCAACAGGCTTTCCAAACGCCTTTTGGGCTTTGGAAAGCCTGTTTTTTGCGGTTTATTTAATCAATTGCCAATTTTAATATACAACCTCGCCGTTTTCGATCAAAAGAATGATCTCGGTGCCATAGACCGCTCCCGTCCTGCAATAGGACACGGGCTTGACGATCACGCAAAATCTGCCCTTTGCGGAAAGCTCGACAGCTCG
>JAZNII010000098.1:0-1674 GCA_045577415.1 Eubacteriales bacterium | reverse complement strand
GTTCGGACCTCCATGGAGTTTTACCTCCACTTCATCCTGGACATGGGTAGGTCACCCGGTTTCGGGTCGTGTACTACTAACTTCATGCGCCCTATTCAGACTCGCTCTCGCTACGGCTCCGTTCCTTAAGAACTTAACCTTGCTAGTAACACACACTCGCCGGACCATTCTACAATAGGTACCATATCACGCATTGACGCGCTCTATGTGCTTGTAAGCACAAGGTTTCAGGTTCTATTTCACTCCCCTCCCGGGGTCCTTTTCACCTTTCCTTCACAGTACTATTACTCTATCGGTCACTGGGTAGTATTTAGGCTTGGAGGGTGGTCCCCCCATATTCCCACCGGGTTTCACGTGTCCGGCAGTACTCTGGATACAGCTGGCTGATCTTCTCTTTCGTCTACAGGACTCTCACCTTCTTTGGTTTGCTTTCCCACACAATTCGACTAGATACCTTCAATACCGTTTGCTGTCCTAACCCCGAAGGTATTTCTACCCTCGGTTTGGCCTCTTCCGCGTTCGCTCGCCACTACTAGCGGAATCTCGTTTGATTTCTCTTCCTCGCCCTACTTAGATGTTTCAGTTCAGGCGGTTCCCCACCTACGACTATTTTATTCACCGTAGGTTGACTGATCTACTATCAGCCGGGTTGCCCCATTCGGAAATCTGCGGATATAGTGTCTGCTTACGACTCCCCGCAGCTTATCGCAGTTAACCGCGTCCTTCATCGGCTCCCAGTGCCAAGGCATTCACCTTGCGCTCTTTGTAGCTTGACCTTTTTTTAGTCCGTCATTCAGCTCCTTATTTGCCAAGCCTTTAAGCTCAGTCCCTAAGTCTGCTATTGACGAACTTTTTATGCGATCCTCTTTTTGAGATTGTTGAGTTTTTCACTCGTTCGATAATTGTATTAATTACCCTTTAAAATACTGTGTCTTTTCAAGACGGTCGACACAGTATCCTATCTCTCGTTTGTCTTGCAATTACTTTGTTCAGTTTTCAAGGTGCGAATTAGATGTTGGATATTAGATACCCTTCATCTTTTTTCAGGATTAAATCCTGAATTTAAGTAAACATAAGCTGTTTGCTTAAATTCATTACTTAATCCGTTTCCCCAATCTAACATCTGACTTCTACTGTCTAATGTCTAATTGGTGGGCTCAAGAGGACTCGAACCTCCGACCTCACGCTTATCAGGCGTGCGCTCTAACCACCTGAGCTATGAGCCCAAATTTTGCCCGCTCACTCTCGCTTGCGAGCTCGACTGCAAGCCTTTTAGCTTGCGCTGGTGGAGATAATCGGGATCGAACCGATGACCCCCTGCTTGCAAAGCAGGTGCTCTCCCAGCTGAGCTATACCCCCGTAGTTTGAGGTAAGAAGTAATAGGTAATAGTGAAATTGTAACTTTACCCTAACCTCATCTGTTTTAAAGGTTCTGTCCGAACCTCAAAAATTAAACAACGACTTTAACTTAGGACCTAACGGCTTTTTTCAGCCGTCCTGACCTTGGAATGTTAGAAATGATTATTCATCATCTCAGGTCTCCATAGAAAGGAGGTGATCCAGCCGCACCTTCCGATACGGCTACCTTGTTACGACTTCACCCCAATCGCCAATCCTACCTTCGGCAGCTCCCTCCTTGCGGTTAGGATACTGACTTCGGGTATTACCGGCTCT
>JAZNII010000097.1:0-16867 GCA_045577415.1 Eubacteriales bacterium | reverse complement strand
TGTGACCCCGATGACGCAGACTACGTCATTCCCGGTAACGACGACGCAATTCGTGCAATCCGCCTGATCTCTTCGGTTATCGCTAACGCTGTGATCGAGGGCAGACAGGGTGAGGAGACCGCTGAAGTCGTTGAGACCGCAGAAACCACCGAAGAATAATTTTCGAAAAACAAATTCTATTTCGATTGAAAGAGGAATACAAAAATGGCAAACATTACTGCAAAGGACGTAGCAGCGCTTCGCGCAAAGACCGGCCTTGGTATGATGGAGTGCAAGAAGGCACTCGTTGAGGCAGACGGTGATATGGATGCTGCTATCAAGCTTCTCCGTGAGAAGGGCGAGCTTAAGGCAGAGACCAAGATGGCAACCAGAATCGCAGCTGACGGTATCGTTGACGTTCTCGCAGCGAATGGCAAGACCGCTATCGTTGAGGTTAACACCGAGACCGACTTCGTTGCAAAAAACGAAATGTTCAAGGAGTTCGTTAAGAATCTTCTTAAGAGCATCATCGCTAACAATCCCGCAGATGTTGAGGCGCTCCTCGCTTCCGACTACGAGGGTGTTACCGTTGATGCCAAGCTCAAGGAGCTTATATTCCAGATCGGTGAGAAGATCACTATCCGCCGTTTCGCAATTGTTGAGGGCGTAACCAGCACCTACATCCACGGTCTTGGTTCTATCGGTGTTATCGTTAAGTTCGACACCGACTGCGCTGATCACGCTGATTTCGCAGAGTTCGCAAAGAACATCGCGCTTCAGGTTGGTGCATATCCCACTCCTTACCTCGACAGAGACGCAGTTCCTGCATCCGTAATCGAGAGCGAGAAGAACATCATCAAGGCTCAGCTTGCAAACGATCCTAAGATGGCTAACAAGCCCGAAAAGGTTCTTGACGGCATTATCATCGGTAAGCTCGGTAAGTTCTACGAGAGCAACTGCCTCGTTGACATGGAGTACGTTAAGGCAGACGATCACGAGACCGTTGCTAAGTACGTTGCTAATAGCGCAAAGGCTATGGGCGGCTCCATCAAGATCGCATCCTTTGTTCGTTTCGAGAAGGGTGAGGGTATCGAGAAGAAGCAGGAAGACTATGCAGCAGAGATCGCAAAGCTCTCCGGCGTAAAGCAGTAATTTCCCAAAATTGATGAAAACGGTTGGATTTTGTCCAACCGTTTTTTGTATTTAACTTGAAAAATAGCGTTCTTTGTGTTATAATATTAATATTAAATCAATATCAAGGAATTTGTTATGAACGAAGCTAAATTTATGATTGAAGCTATAGAAGAAGCGAAATTGGCGGCTACCGAGGGTGAGGTGCCTGTGGGCGCGGTGATAGTCAAGGATGGCGAGATCATCGCAACGGCGAGAAATAATCGTGAGCAGACAGGCGACGCAACGGGTCACGCAGAGCTTTTGGCAATACGTGAAGCCTGTCGTGTTCTCGGTGGCTGGCATCTTGAAAAATGCGAGCTTTACGTAACTCTTGAGCCATGCCCCATGTGTATGGGGGCGATCATTAATTCACGCCTTGGAAAGGTGGTCTTTGGCGCAAAGGACGCTAAGGCGGGCGCTTGCGGAAGTGTCCTAAATATGTGCGCTTATCCCTTGAACCACAAGCCGCTCATTGAAAGCGGATTTATGAAAGAGGAGTGCGCCGCTATTCTTTCTGATTTTTTCGCTGAAAGGCGCAAATAAAAGGATGTGGAATGACACCAAAAAGTCCGCAAGATAACAAAAAAAGAGTAGAGAGTGATAAAACGCTCTCTACTCTTTTTTTAATTTAGCTTAGCTCCGCATATAAAGCTTTGCTCTGTAATACATTTAACGGGACAAGCCTTGGCGCATTCACCGCAACCGATGCACTTGTCATAATCGATCACCGCGAGATTGTGTTCGATATTTATTGCTCCGTTATGACAAGATTTTACACACTTACCGCAGGCAATACAACCGTTTGTGCAAGCCTTACGGGTAACAGCGCCCTTGTCGTGATTAGAACAGAGAACCGCTACGCGGGCAGTGTCTTCGATCATTTTAATAATGCCGTTGGGGCAGGCGCGAGTACACATTCCGCATCCAACGCAGCTTGCGCTATCGACTTTTGCAACTCCGTTTTGAACTGTAATGGCGTTGTTCGGGCAGACCTTGACACAATCTCCGTAGCCAAGGCAAGCAAAGGTGCATAGCTTGTCGCCGTTGTAGCTCATATTTGCGATATGGCAGCTCTTCTCGCCCTTGTAATCAAATTTACGTTTGGAAGCATCACAGTTTCCATTGCAGGCAACGTATGCGACCTTCTTAGCAACGTCCTCTGCCTCAAGGCCGAGAATAGCGGCGATATCCTTGGCAGCTCCGTCGCCGCCGGGGATGCAGAGATTGGTAATGTCGCACTCACCGGAGGAAAGGGCCTTGGCATATCCGTCGCAACCGCTAAATCCGCACGCACCGCAGTTAGCGCCGGGCAGGCAATCGCGGATAACCGAGAATTTTTCATCCTCCTTGACCGCAAACAGAGACGAGGAAACGATCAGGACTATTCCACAAACCATTGCAATATCAAAGCATACAAGTACGGGCAACAGTATTTTGAGTATATCAATAAGTTCCATTCGTTACCCTCCTATCAACCGAGAATACCCTCGACCACACCTGCAAAGCCAAAGAATGACATCGCTACGATAGACGCGGCGATCAGCGTGGTGGGGAGACCCTTGAAGGCCTTGGGCGCGGGACAGTTTTCTATTTTTGAGCGAACACCCGCAAAGAGAACCATCGCGAGTAAAAATCCAAGACCCACGCCGAGAGACGAGACCATGGACTGAATAAAGTCGTGACCGTCTGTTATGTTATTAAGCGCAACGCCCAAAACCGCACAGTTTGTGGTTATAAGAGGAAGATATACGCCAAGCGCCTTGAAAAGCGACGGAATAAACTTCTTTAGTATTATCTCAACGAACTGAACAAGAGTTGCTATTACCAAAATAAACACCACGGTCTGAAGATAAGAGAGACCATTGGGTTCAAGAATAAAGTAATAGATAGGCCAGGTTGCGGCGGTTGATACAAGCATAACAAAGGTGACAGCAACACCCATTCCAACCGCTTGGTTAGGCTTTTTGGATACGCCGAGGAAAGGACATATTCCGAGAAACTGTTGCAGAACGTAGTTATTTATAAGGACTCCGACCATAAGTATGAGGATCAATGCTTTTACTTCCGTCATTTCGCAGTATCCTCCTTTTTCGTGTTCTCGGCGCCGCCGCACTCGGTCTTATTACAGAGATGCGCGGTGGGACATCCCTCGCAGGAGAAGGACTTTTTCTTGACTCCGCCCCTCTTTGCGTTCAATTTGTTCATTATAGCTATGACTATACCGAACACAAGATATCCGCCGGGAGCTTGATTCAGTATCGGGATCTTTATGTATTCCATAAAGGGAATAGCGAGACCCGCAAAGCTTCCCGCACCCAATACCTCACGTATAGTAGCTATTGCAAGGAGAGCAACCAAAAAACCGATTCCCATTCCGAGACCGTCAAAAACGCTGTCAAGGACGGGGTTTTTTCTGGCAAACATCTCGGCTCTGCCAAGAATTATGCAGTTTACAACGATAAGTGCGAGATAAACGCCGAGCATATCGTAGATCGACGGCAGATAAGCCTGCATAAGCATTTGGAGAACCGTAACAAATCCTGCGATAATTACAATGTAGCAAGGAATTCTGACCTTGTCGGGTATGATCTTTCTTAATGCCGAGATCGCGGCGTTTGAGCATACCAGAACAAAGGTCGCCGCAAGTCCCATCGAAAGTGCAGAGATAACGTCGCCGGTCGTAGCGAGAGTCGGGCAGGTACCGAGTACCAGTATCAGGACGGGGTTTTCCTCGATGATTCCACGAAGAAAGATTGCTAATTTTTTGTTTTTCATTGCAATTCCTCCTTTGCGGTCAGTTTTTCAAACGCCTCAAAGGCGTCACGAACGGCGTCCGAATAAGCCTTACTGGTCTTTGTAGCGCCGGAAACTATGATCTCTTTTTGGTTTTCGATCGTCATACCGTCAAAGAGATCGCCAATGCCGCTTTCCTTTGACGGAGTTTCGTTTGTAATAGTACTGTTAACTCCCGTCAAATTGCCATTTGCGTCAATTCCGCATAGGATCACAAGACCTGTGTTGTATCCCTTGGTAGAGATGCGGAACACGTATCCGCCGCCGTCCTCAATGTAGACATTGGTGATCGATTTGGGTATATCGGTAGCGGTAATGGGAACGAAATTTTTGCCGTTAGGCATTATTTTCTGAAGATCCTGCTGTTCCTTTTGGTACTGCGCCTCGGCGATGACATCCTCGGTCAGCGCATTAACGGATGCAAGCATAAGAGTGACCGAGAGACATATTACACCAAGAATGATTGCAGGGAAAAGCTTACTTTTCATTCTTGACACCTCCTATCGGCTTTGGAACACCAATTTTTTCAATATAAGGTGTAAGAATGTTCATAATAAGTATTGCGAAGGAAACGCCCTCGGGCATATTGCCGAAGAATCGTATCAGAACGGTAATAATGGCGCATCCAAGAGCAAAAATTATCTTTCCTATACGGTTTATGGGAGTAGTTACGTAATCGGTCGCCATAAAAATAGCTCCGAGAAGCAATCCGCCGCCCAAGACTTGATATGCGGCAAATGTAAGATCCTGCTTGAAAATAAGAGAGGCAATAAACACCGCGCCGACGTATACAACGGGAGTTTCCCAAGAAATGACCCGTCTGATAAGCAGATAAATAAAGCCTAAGATCAGCGCGATAGCGCAGGTCTCACCGATAGCGCCCCCACGGTTGCCTATGAGCATATCAAGGAGAGAGGGAAGCGTTCCATCGCTTCCTCCGATAACCTGGAGTGGAGTTGCGCCCGAAACAAGCTCGGATGAGGCGAATTGTGTTTGAAGTCCGCCTGAAATCGAGTTGCTGAACGCGATTATCAAGAATACTCTCGCGGTAACTGCGGGATTTGCAAAATTGCATCCCAAGCCACCAAAGAGACATTTAACCGCGACTATGGCAAACACGGAGCCGACCATACATTGCCATACGTTAGCGCTTGACGGCAAGCTCAAAGCAAGCAAAACTCCCGTAACTATGGCGCTGAGGTCGCCTACGGTCTGCTTCTTCTTGCATATTATGTTGAAAAGAAACTCCGATAAAACTGCAGATCCCACGCAAACACTCAGAATAATGAGAGCCTTCCATCCGAAAAAGATGACCGCCGCAATCGAGGCAGGCGTAAGCGCTATAATAACGTCACGCATTATCCCCGCGGTAGTAGTCTTACCGTGAAAATGGGGGGAGGTGGAAACTATTAACTTATCACTCATTTCAACACCTCTCATTTCTTTAATTTGGCAAGATGCGCCAAGTGATTTCGAAGTTCGGCTTTGCCGATCCTGTTGTTTTGTACCAGAGGTCTGCTTGCGGGACAGGAATAGGAGCAGCATCCGCATTCCATACAAAGCATGATCTTGCTTTTCTGAAGAATAGCTATTCTTTCATCCTTGTTTTCGGTCTCGATCGCCTTGGCAAATGTTACGGGAGACAGTCTCAAGGGGCAGGAGCGCTCACATCTTCCGCAATGTATGCAGGCGGTAGGCTCGGACAGAAGAGAATCTTTCACGTTAAATACGGTTATACCGCCCGTTGTCTTGATAGTTGGCTCGTCAAGTGAAGCGGCGGGTATTCCCATCATAGGTCCACCGTAAAGTGCCTTGCCGGGAGCGTCCTTAAAACCGCCCGTAAATTCGATCAACTCACGGAAGGATACGCCGATAGGAGCGATCACGTTTTTAGGGCTTGCAATCGCAGAACCGTCCACGGTCACCCGTCTTGAAACAAGAGGCTCACCTGTATGTACGTATTTCGAAAGCAGTGCAAGTGTCGTTACGTTCATAACGATGACGCCAACGTCGGCGGGGAGCTTGCCTTCGGGAACCACTCTTTTTGTGGTGTTGTAAATAATGACCTTTTCGCCGCCCTGAGGATAGGTGTCGGGCAGTCGGGCAACTTTGACCTTTTCCTTATCCGAAAACATCTGAGACATCTTTTTTATACATTCGGGCTTGTTTTTTTCAATACCAATGATTATCTCACTGACCGACTCTGCGTATGTCAGTAAAAGCTTTATGCCCTTACATACCCATTCGCTGTCATAGAGCATTGTGTGGGTGTCGCAGGTAATATACGGCTCACATTCGGCACCATTGATTATAACGGTATCTATAGTGCCTTTTTTCAAAGCGTCGAGCTTGACCGAAACAGGGAAGCCTGCTCCGCCAAGACCGACCAGACCAGAATTGCGCGCCGCTAAGATGAGACCGTCAAGATCATTTATTTCGGGAGGGGCAATATCCTCGCATTTAGTCATTGTTCCGTCGCTGACTATTCTTATAGCGGGAACTATCCTTCCGTCGGATCGAAGATAATCCTCGATCTTCGATACCTTGCCCGAAATTGAAGCGTATATCGGCGACGAAACGTAACCGTTTGCCTCGGCAATTTTCTGACCGATCTTTACCTCGTCGCCCACGGAAACCAAGGGATCGGCAGGTGCGCCGATATGCTGCGAAAGCGGCAACAGCACTTCCTTTGCGTCTGGCATGATAACCGACTCTGTGTTTGCCGTGTTTTTAAAATGGGGAATATGGGTATTGCCCATTTTCTTTAAACCGAACATAATATCCTTTCCGATTTAGTAAGCTATACACTTAAAAACGCAAAAGCGAGCCACCTTCCGATATGCTCGCAAAACATGAAATAGCAAACTAAAATCTCCAAGTATTTCATGAGTGTATTATACAACATAAATGTGAAAAAGTCAATAAACAATAACGAGTTTTTGAAGCATCAAAAAAGTTAATTTTTATCTTTTATATGTTAAAATATCTACAAAGATACCAAAAATAAGGGGCTGGCTCAATAAGAACAATTATCACAAAGAGAAAGAAACAAATATTTATTAGCATCTTGCGGTTTCCAAATCAGCTTTGAAATTTAGAGAGGGTGAAATCTTCTTGAAAGAAAAATTCACCCTCGTGTTAATATTTGAAATTAAGCCTTAAGTCTTGCTTCAAGAGCCGCAAGCTCGTCGTACATAGTATTCGGAACTCTGTCGCCTACCTGAGCGTAGAACGCCTTAATGTTCTCAACGTCCTCGAGCCAGGAAGCCTTATCAACTGTAAGAAGCTCCTTGATGGTGTCAAGAGTAACATCCTCAAGTCCTTCGATGCAGATGTCCTCAGCCTTGGGAATATAACCGATGGGAGTGATGTCTGCGTCTACCTTACCCTCGCAACGGTCAAGGATCCACATAAGAACTCTCATGTTGTCACCAAATCCGGGCCAGATGAAGTTGCCTTCGTCGTCGGTGCGGAACCAGTTAACGTGGAAAATCTTAGGAGCGTTGGGAATAGTGGTACCCATCTTGAGCCAATGTGCCCAGTAGTCACCCATATCGTAGCCTACGAAGGGTCTCATAGCCATAGGATCGCGACGAACTACGCCGACAGCGCCTGCCGCAGCAGCGGTGGTTTCGGAAGCCATGATAGAACCAACGAATGCGCCGTTCTGCCAAGAGGTTGACTGGTAAACAAGAGGAGCGGTCTTCGCACGTCTACCGCCGAATACGATAGCGGAGATGGGAACGCCTGCGGGATTAGCAAACTCCTTGGAGATGCAGGGACAGTTGATAGCCTTTGCGGTAAATCTGGAGTTAGGATGTGCGCCACAGGTGGACTTATCCTTCTTGTCGAACTTCTTATAATCCCAAACATTACCCTTCCAGTCAATAGCCTCTGCGGGAGGATTCTTATCGAGACCTTCCCACCAAACGGTGTTCTCAGCGGTGTTGTGAACTACGTTGGTGAAGATGGTGTCCTTCATGGTGGTGTAGAGAGCGTTGGGGTTGGAGTTAAGGTTAGTACCGGGAGCAACACCGAAGAAGCCGTTCTCGGGGTTAACTGCCCAAAGTCTGCCGTCCTCACCAACTCTGAGCCAAGCAATATCGTCACCTACGCACCATACCTTATAACCCTGCTTAGAGTAGAACTCGGGGGGAATGAGCATAGCGAGGTTGGTCTTACCGCAAGCGGATGGGAATGCTGCGCAAACGTACTTGGTCTCGCCGTTAGGATACTCAACGCCGAGGATGAGCATATGCTCTGCCATCCAGCCCTCTTTACGTCCGAGGAAGGAAGCGATTCTGAGAGCGAAGCACTTCTTACCGAGAAGAACGTTTCCGCCATAACCGGAGTTAACCGACCAGATGGTGTTTTCCTCAGGGAAGTGAACGATATATCTGTTCTCTTCGTCAATGTCAGCACGAGCGTGAAGACCCTTGATGTAGTCCGCGCTCTCACCGAGAGCCTCGAGAACATCGTAGCCTACGCGAGTCATGATGAGCATGTTAAGAACAACGTAGATAGAGTCGGTAAGCTCGATGCCGTACTTTGCGAAGGGAGAGCCTACAACGCTCATGGAGTAGGGGATAACATACATTGTGCGACCCTTCATGCTTCCTGAATAGAGCTTGGAGAGCTTTTCTTTGCACTCTGCGGGATCCATCCAGTTATTGATGTTTCCTGCATCCTCTTTCTTGGAGGTACAGATGAAGGTTCTGCCCTCAACGCGCGCAACGTCGTTAACAGCGGTGCGGTGGAGGTAGCAGCCGGGAAGCTTTTCCTGATTGAGCTTTATGATCTCGCCGGAAGCACACGCTTCAGCTCTGAGAGCCTCTGCCTGTTCCTCGCTGCCGTCGATCCAAACGATCTGGTCAGGCTGAGTCATAGCAGCCATTTCGTTGATCCAATCAAGAACATACTTGTTGTTGGTAGGTGTCATGGTTTTTCTCCTTTTTTTATATTTCAAAATATTTTACAAATGTTGTCGAAAAAAGGCTTTTTGTAAAGATATCCTTTATCCGCCATTATACATTTTACTATATTTTTTGCAAGTTTGCAATATATATTTTTAAAAGTTTCAAATTGTTAATATTTTCTTTTTAGACAAATACTTTTTTAAAATCGGCTACCTTTCGACAAAAAAAGTTCACAAATTGTTCTTTGTTAGTTTTACTATAAACGAAATAAATGTGATACAATACAATAAACATACATTTGTACTAAAATTTACTTGCATATAGAAAGGTAAATATCATGGAAAAGCTTAAGGCAAAGGAACAAAAGGTATACGATTACATAGTACACTCAGTGAGAGAGAATGGTTTTGCCCCCAGCGTTCGCGATATTATGAACGATTTGGGATACAAAAGCACGTCTACAGTCCACATGTATCTTAACCGTCTTGATACGCTTGGATATATCCGCAAGGAGGATGGAAAGAGCCGCGCCATAAGCATCGCAAGCGACGATATGCCCGCAGTTACCGCAGTCCCCGTTTTGGGAACCGTTACCGCAGGTCAACCGATCCTTGCCGAGGAGAATTTTGAAGGCTATATCGGCTACGTCGGACGCGCAGGTTCTGACGAAATGTTTGCGCTTAAAGTAAAGGGCGAGAGCATGATAGAGGTCGGCATCCTCGACGGCGACATGATAATCGCTGAAAAGACCTGCTATGCCGATAACGGCGAGATAGTTGTTGCTCTTATTGAAAACGAGGCGACCGTCAAGAGATTTTTCCGTGAGGACGGTCATTACCGTCTCCAGCCCGAAAACAGCACGATGAGTCCCATAATCGTGGACGAGGTGCTTATCCTTGGTAAAGTAGTCGCTATTCAAAGAAGCTATGTCTGATCGTTCGGCTTGAATTTGTGAGGGTTAGTATATAATGAATGAAAATATTTTTGCAGGACTTCAAAAGCTGACGCTGCTTGATTATCCGGGCAAGGTCGCCTGCACACTCTTTACGAAGGGCTGTAACTTCCGTTGTCCTTTTTGCCATAACGCGTCCTTGGTGTTAAGATCTGATGAACAGAAGACGTACGGAAATGACGAGATACTTGCATTTCTGAAAAAACGCCAAGGAGTTCTTGACGGAGTCGCGATCACGGGCGGCGAGCCTACGCTTATGAGCGGTCTTTATGATTTTATAAAACAAGTGAAGGAGCTTGACTATTCGGTCAAGCTTGATACCAACGGTACACGTCCCGATCTGCTAAAGAGGCTCGTCAATGACGGTCTTGTTGATTACGTCGCTATGGATATAAAGAATTCGCCCGAAAAATACGCCTATACCTGCGGTCTGCCCGAAAGCTACGATCTCTCTAAAATTGAAGAGAGCAAGAATTTTTTAATGGAAGGAAAGGTCGATTTTGAGTTCAGAACAACCGTCGCAAAGCCGTTCCATTCAGAGGAAGATTTCCAGAAGATCGGAGAATGGCTGAAGGGAAGGGAAAAATACTTTTTGCAACAATTCAAGGACTCCGGGGACATCATCGGACAGGAAATTTATTCCTTTAATGAGAGCGAAATGGAAAAGTTTTTGAACATATTGTTGCCTTTTGTGCCAAACGCACAATTAAGAGGGGTATAAATCTATATATTGTGACGAATTTTGCGAAAAAACACAATATCTTGTGTTTTGGGGTTGACAACTACCACTAAATATAGTATAATGCTAATGCGGCGCGGATGGCTGTCCGCGCCCAATTTATGCCATTTTTTATGTAAACCTATATGGCAAAAAGGAAATTCAGTAGATCAATTTACAAAAATATTTAAAAATTTAAGGAGAAAGAAATGTACAGCGTACAAAAGAGAGACGGAAAGATCGTAGAGTTCAATTTAAGCAAGATCTCCGATGCCATCAGAATGGCATTTGAGGCACAGGAAAAGCAGTTCAACCAGAATATAATCGACTTCTTGGCGCTTAAGGTCACCGCAGAGTTCGAGCCTAAGATCAAGGACGGACTTATCTCGGTTGAGGATGTTCAGGACTGCGTTGAGTCGGTTCTCGTTCAGGCAGGATACGCAGACGTCGCAAAGGCGTACATCCTTTACCGCCGTCAGAGAGAAAAGCTCAGAAATGTTCAGAATACCGCCCTTGACTACAAGGACACCGTTGATCAGTACCTTAAGGCTCTTGACTGGAGAGTTAAGGAGAATTCCACCGTTACCTATTCCGTAGGCGGACTTATCCTTTCCAACTCGGGCGCTATCACCGCTAACTACTGGCTCAGCGAGGTCTATGACGACGAGATCGCTAACGCTCACAGAAATGTTGACATTCACATTCACGACCTCTCCATGCTCACAGGTTACTGTGCAGGTTGGTCGCTGAAGCAGCTCATTCAGGAGGGACTTGGCGGTGTAACAGGTAAGATCACCTCCGCACCCGCTTCCCACCTTTCCACCCTCTGCAACCAGATGGTAAACTTCCTCGGAATTATGCAGAACGAATGGGCAGGCGCGCAGGCATTCTCCTCCTTTGATACATATCTCGCTCCCTTCGTAAAGGTGGACAACCTTTCCTACAAGGAGGTAAAGCAGTGCATCCAGTCCTTCATTTACGGCGTAAATACACCTTCCCGTTGGGGTACTCAGTCTCCCTTTACCAACATCACCCTTGACTGGACCGTTCCTAACGACCTCGCCGAGCTTAACTGTATCGTCGGCGGCAAGGAAATGGACTTCAAGTACAAGGATTGTAAGGCTGAAATGGATATGGTCAATAAGGCGTTCATCGAGATCATGATTGAGGGTGACGCTAACGGCCGTGGCTTCCAGTATCCTATCCCCACCTACTCCATCACCCGTGATTTCGACTGGTCGGAGACAGAGAACAACAAGCTTCTCTTTGAGATGACCGCAAAGTACGGTACTCCTTATTTCTCAAACTACATTAACTCCGATATGGAGCCCTCGGACGTTCGTTCCATGTGCTGCCGTCTCCGTCTTGACCTCAGAGAACTTCGTAAGAAGTCGGGCGGCTTCTTCGGAAGTGGTGAGTCCACAGGTTCTGTCGGCGTTGTAACTATCAATATGCCCAGAATTGCATACCTTGCAGAGAACGAAGAGGACTTCTACAAGAGACTTGATAAGCTCATGGACATTTCCGCTCGCTCGCTCAAGACCAAGAGAACCGTTATCACCAAGCTCCTTGACAACGGACTCTATCCTTATACCAAGAGATACCTCGGCACCTTCAACAACCACTTCTCGACCATCGGTCTCGTTGGTATGAACGAGGTTGGTCTTAACGCTAAGTGGCTGAGAGCCGACATGACTCACAAGGAAACTCAGGAGTTCACTAAGAACGTCCTCAACCACATGAGAGAGAGACTTTCCGATTATCAGGAGATGTACGGCGACCTCTACAACCTTGAGGCAACACCCGCTGAGTCCACCTCTTACCGCTTCGCTAAGCACGACAGAAAGAGATGGCCCGACATCATCACCGCAACCGACAACGCAAAGGCTCCTTACTACACCAACTCCAGCCACCTTCCCGTAAGCTATACCGAGGACATCTTCGACGCTCTCGACATTCAGGACGAGCTTCAGACCCTCTACACCTCGGGTACTGTATTCCACGCATTCCTCGGTGAAAAGCTTCCCACATGGAAGAGCGCTGCTAATCTTGTTCGCAAGATCGCAGAGAACTACAAGCTTCCTTATTACACTATGTCTCCCACCTATTCCGTATGTACCGATCACGGATATATCAACGGTGAAGAGTACACCTGCCCCAAGTGTGGCAAGAAGACCGAGGTTTATAGCCGTATTACCGGTTACTACCGTCCCGTTCAGAACTGGAACGACGGTAAGAGCCAGGAGTTCAAGGAAAGAAGAACATATAATATCGATCGCTCCACCGAGCTTCATCCCGAGATCAACATTGGTGCAGATAGCGTAAGAACTATTAACATCATTCCCGAGCCTGTTGCAGAGGAATCGTGCGTGTGCGAGACCGTAGCAGGCAAGAAGGTTCTGCTTTTCGCAACCAAGACCTGTCCCAACTGTAAGATCGCAGGCGAGTTCCTTGACAAAGCAGGAATCGAGTTTGAAAAGCTCTTTGCAGACGAGCATCTTGACCTCGTTGCAGAGTACGGCATCAAGCAGGCACCCACGCTTGTAGTTGTTGAGGACGGACTTGAGATCGCCAAGGCAGCTAACCTCTCCAACATCAAGAAGTTTATTGAAGAAACTCAGAATTAATTGTTATTTAAAGAGGGAAAACCCCCACTTGTGTGTTTTCCCTCTTTTCGCCTCTGGCGAAAATTCACCCTTTCGTGGCGCTTTTGAACGATATGGGTGATTTCGCCGCTTGCGAGCGGCGACCAACGCTCCGCGAGTTGGACCAGCGCAAGCTTTTTGAAAAAAGCTTGACAAAAACTTTCACAAAAGCGCTAAATTTAACTTTAATTCCGACATCAGAAAGGAATTTACAAAAATGTACGATTTAATAGTTGTCGGCGCAGGTCCTGCCGGACTTACCGCCGCAATTTATGCCAGACGCGCTGATAAAAGCGTTCTCGTTCTCGACAAGGGAATGTTCGGCGGCCAGATGACCTTTTCCCCCAAGATCGAAAACTACCCCGGATACGGACAGATAAGCGGAAACGAGCTGGCTGAAAAAATGGTCTCCCAGGCTATAGAGATGGGTGCGGAGATCGATATGGCAGAGGTTACGGGAATCGAAAAAGAGGGTGACCTTTTCTGCGTATTCTGCGGTGACGATATTTATATGTCCAAGACCGTAATTCTCGCGACAGGCGCGCGCCACCGTCTTCTCGGAATCGACAGAGAAGAAGAATTTATCGGTGACGGCATCTCCTTCTGCGCAGTATGCGACGGAGCATTCTATGCTGGCAAAACGGTTGCTGTCATCGGCGGTGGAAACTCGGCGTTACAGGAGGCAATTATGCTCTCCGACGGATGCTATAAGGTCTACGTTGTTCAGAACCTCGATTTCTTCACAGGTGAAGAAAAGCTTGCAGAGATACTTCGAAAGAGAGCTAACGTTGAGATAATTTACGGTTGCACTGTTGAAGCGATCCATGGAAACGATGTTTTTGGCGGTATCGTTATCAGAAACACCGCAACAGGCGAGAAAACGAGACTTGACCTTGACGGAATGTTCGTCGCTATCGGTCAGGTCCCCGAAAACGAGGCTTATAAGAACCTCGTGGCTCTCTCCGACCGCGGATACGTAGTCTCTGACGAGAACTGCCTGACCGAAACAGACGGTCTCTTTGTTGCAGGCGACTGCAGAACTAAAAATATCAGACAGATATCCACAGCTTGCGGAGACGGTGCTACCGCCGCCCTCGCCGCTTGTAGGTATTTGGATAAGTGATTTTTGGGGAGGGGGAAACTTCTTGGAAGAAGTTTCCCCCTCCCCAAACCCCACACTCTTCAAGAACCTTCCCAAAAAAGAAAAAGAATATTATTTTGATTAAATCTATTGATTTAATTGACGTTTTATGGTAGAATGATATGGGCAAATAATGCTTTTATATAAATATTTTGCAGAAAGGAAAAAGTATGTTAGAAATAAGGAATCTAAGCTATACGGTTACCAATCCCGATACGGGAAAGGAAACGAAAATTATAGATAACGTAAGTCTTACCATTAACGATCGCTTTGTTGCGATCACGGGCCCAAACGGCGGCGGAAAGTCGACACTTGCCAAGCTGATTGCGGGAATTTATACTGCTGATTCGGGTCAGATCTTGCTCGACGGCGTTGATATTACCAATATGACGATCACCGAAAGAGCTAACGCAGGTATCAGCTTTGCTTTCCAGCAACCCGTAAGATTTAAGGGTATTACTGTCAAGGATCTTATATCTTTGGCAGCGGGCAGCAGAATTTCAGTTGCGGAAGCATGCAAATATCTCTCCGAGGTTGGTCTCTGCGCGAAAGAATACGTAAACCGCGAGGTCAACGAGTCGCTTTCGGGCGGTGAGCTTAAAAGAATCGAGATCGCGATGATCAACGCAAGAGGCACAAAGTTTTCTATCTTTGACGAGCCTGAGGCGGGAATCGACCTTTGGAGCTTCAACAATCTTATCAAGGTCTTTGAAAAGATGCACGAAAGAACCCACGGTTGCATCATGATAATATCTCATCAGGAGAGAATTCTTGACATTGCAGATAAGATAGTAGTAGTGGCAGACGGAAGAATTGCCGCATACGGCGCTAAAAACGATATATTGCCTGACCTCCTCTCGGCTCAGGCGGGTTGTAAGTTTACTCAGGGAGGTGACGAATAATGGCTGAAAAGAAGCTTGACAGTATCAAACTGAACATCCTTCGCGAGGTAGCAGACCTTGAGGGCGTGCCTGCGGGTGCTTATTCTATCCGCGTTGACGGAGACACTTTTGACAAGAAGTCATCCGAAAACATTATAATTGAGAAGAAAACGGATAAACCGGGAATTGACATTTACATCAAGGCGGCAGGGAAAAGAGAGAGCGTTCACATCCCCGTAATTCTTGCCGAAAGCGGTCTTAAAGAGATCGTTTATAATGATTTCCATATTGAGGAGAACGCTGACGTTCTTATTATCGCAGGCTGCGGAATTCACAACTGCGGCGTTCAGGATAGCGAACATAGCGGAATCCATAGCTTTTACGTCGGCAAGAACGCAAAAGTAAAATACGTTGAGAAGCACTATGGGGACGGCGACGGAAACGGAAAGAACATTATGAATCCTCACACCGTGGTCGAGCTTGCCGAGGGCGCTTATATGGAAATGGAGACCACGCAGATCAAGGGTGTTGACTCCACAAAGAGAAAGACCGAGGCGATTCTCAACGAAAAGTCCACTCTTGTCGTTCACGAGAAGATAATGACACACGGTGAGCAGTTTGCTGAGACCGAATTCGTCGTTGACCTTCGCGGTGAGGACTGCGGAACTCACGTAGTTTCTCGTTCTGTCGCCAAGGATAACTCCCGTCAGCTCTTTATCTCTGACGTGGTTGGCAACGCAAGATGCTCGGGACACACCGAGTGTGACGCAATTATTATGGATAACGCAAGCGTTGTCGCAGTTCCCAAGATCGTCGCTAATAACACCGAAGCATCGCTTATTCACGAAGCAGCAATCGGTAAGATCGCAGGCGAGCAGCTTATCAAGCTCATGACCCTCGGACTTGACGAAAAGCAGGCAGAGGAAGAGATCATCAACGGTTTCTTGAAGTAATTTTGAGGTATAAACTATGAAAATTACCGAAAATTCCGATAAAGAGCTTGTTGCTATCGTAAAGGAAGGACTTCGCCGTCGCGGTGGATTTTGCCCTTGCCGACGCGAGGACAAGGAAGAATACAGATGTATGTGCGAGGAATTTAAATCCCAGATCAATGATCCCGACTTTGAAGGCTATTGCCACTGTATGCTATACTACAAAAGCAAATAAGGAGAAACGATATGTTGGAAGTAACTAATGCTAATTTTGAATCAGAGGTAATAAATTCCGAAAAGCCTGTTTTGCTTGATTTCTGGGCAGAGTGGTGCGGTCCTTGCCGTGTGATCGCTCCCGCTATTGAGGCGATCGCCAATGAGCGTAAAGACATCAAGGTAGGTAAAGTCAACATTGACACTGAACAGCAGCTCGCAATTACCTTTTCTATCGATAGTATTCCTACCCTCATCATCGTGAAAAACGGAGAGATCGCGGGAAAACTTATCGGATTGAACTCTAAAACGATTATTGGGACCTTTATAAACAAACACATTCAATAACACAAGACCGCCTGCGGAGACCCGCAGGCGGCAATTTTTTGGTTCTATAATAAATGTTGGGGTGAAACCAACAGATATAGCAAATAAAAAGTAAAAAACAAAAAAAGAAGAGCATATCTGAAAAAAATCTGATAAAATGTTAATTGACGAAAAAAACACTATCGGAGGTTTCAGAT
>JAZNII010000096.1:0-4085 GCA_045577415.1 Eubacteriales bacterium | reverse complement strand
GCTTTCAATGCTATTTGTTTTTCTTCCATTGTCCTGTAATTTGAGAGTTGAAAAAATGCCACTCACAGTGGGCTTCACAGCAGGCTGTGGGTGGACTTTGAAAAAGGAAAGTTTATAGTTTATTCATTAGATAGAATAAATTCTGTTATCTCTTTCTTGCTGAAGTAATATGACTTCTGCTGTTTACGGTGTGGCAACTGCCCCCTGTAACACATCTTTTTCACTGCTCCCTCTGTCTTGTCGAGCATTCTTGCGACTTCGGCAACAGAAAGCACTTCATCATTGAGACGGTGGAGCTTTTTGGCTATCTTGTCGGCCAATAGTTCCAGTTCACTCGGCTTCAGCATAGGCTTTCATCGCTTTTTGTCGTAACTCCTTATAACTGTCTATCACATTGCCGGTAATGGTAACAAGGCAGTTGCGCCTATCGTATGAAGCAGATATGCGTATGCCTTTGCTTGCCCCCTCGTCAATGTTCCACCTATATATAAGGACTGACATTGTGGTACACTCTTTTGATGATGCCAAACGACCTACTTTCGTTTCTCCACGCTTGAGGCTGCGGAGCCATTTTGTTTTGTTCTCGATAATGTCCATCGTACTAAATGACCTTTAATTGATACTTGTTTTCTTACACTTGAAAGATATGCCGGGTCTTTCTTCAGCTCCATTATATCTGCATAGTTCTTTACTGTTGTTACACTCACGTTCAAAAGCTGTGCGACTTCGGTGTTGCTCATTACAGGGAAAACCTTTGAAAAATATTCACACTGTTCTGCACTTAATTTCTTTGTCCTCATAAGATTTGTTGATAATGTTTTGTAAAAAGTTCTTAAAAACATTAAACAACTGTGAACCTTAATAAGGGTTAGAAATGTTCGTTAGTGAGTTTGTTCAGTACAAAAGTAGAGGGGGCAAAAAAGTCATAAAAGACCTTTGGCATAAATCTCATTTTCTGAATTGTGAACCTAAAAAAGTGTAAAAAAAAAGCGTCTTGAAAGCGAAAATTTTCGCTCCCAAGACGCTATAAAGGTGGGTGGGAATTTGTATATGTTACCCAAATTTGCTATCTTTGTCTAACAAACTTGCAAACCAACTAACAAAGGTGCAAACCAAGTTGCAAACCAAGTAAAAATGATGATAATTGATATTTGAAATAGCAGGACTATCAGCAAAAAAAATTCATTGATAGACAATAAGATATAACGAACTTGCGCCTTATGATACGGATAAACGCTCCGGAATCACAAAGAACGCTTCGGAATCACGAATGATTGCAGCGGAATCACAAAGAGAGGGGAGGGCCGAGTTTTTTGTGGGTTCTCCCTTTTTTGTTTTTTTAAGATTCCACCTTTTTTATTTTTTAAGGTTACTCCTTTTTGTATTTTACGTTGAGCTCCTTTTTGTGTTTTTTAAGCACCCCACTCTATTTTTAATTGCATCACATAAAAAACTCATCTTTTTATCTCCAAAAGAGCCACATTTTACCGAGGCCTTCCAAAAGTCTAATTTAAATAACACCTAAAATATACCATTTATGAGAAAAGCATTGATAACAGGCGTAACAGGACAGGATGGTTCGTTCTTGTCCGAGTTTCTATTATCGAAAGGGTACGACGTTCACGGCACCATACGCCGTTCATCTGTCGATTTTCGCGAAAGAATAGCCCACCTCGAGGGTAACCCCAATTTTCACCTTCACTACGCTGATTTAGGCGACTCAATGAGCCTCATCCAAGTAATTGGCAGCGTACGTCCCGACGAGATATATAACCTTGCGGCTCAGAGCCACGTACAGGTGAGCTTCGACGCCCCCGAGTTTACCGCCAACGTCGATGCCACCGGAGTACTGCGCATCCTCGAAGCAGTGCGCCTGAGCGGCCTTGCACAAAGCTGTCGCATCTATCAAGCCTCAACGTCCGAGCTCTACGGCAAGGTCGAGGAGGTTCCGCAGAACGAGAATACCCCCTTCCACCCTTACAGCCCCTACGCCGTCGCCAAGCTATACGGCCATTGGATAGTGAAAGAGTACCGCGAGGCCTATAATATGTTCTGCTGTTCGGGCATCCTCTTCAACCACGAGAGCGAGCGTCGCGGCGAGACCTTTGTTACCCGCAAAATAACCCTTGCCGCCGCCCGCATAGCACAAGGCAAGCAAAAGAAGCTCTATTTAGGCAACCTCTCATCGCTGCGCGATTGGGGCTACGCCAAAGACTACGTAGAGTGTATGTGGCTTATGCTGCAAAATGACAAGCCCGAGGATTTTGTCATTGCCACCGGCTTACAGCACTCGGTGCGCGACTTCTGCCACTACGCATTCAAGCACGTAGGCATTGAGCTTGAATTTACAGGCGAGGGAGCCGACGAGAAAGGCATCGACAAGGCCACCGGAGAGGTGCTCATCGAAGTATCGCCCGACTTTTACCGTCCCACCGACGTAGTAAACCTATGGGGCGACCCCACAAAAGCACGCGAAAAGCTCGGCTGGAACCCCCAAAAGACCACATTCGAGGAGCTTGTAAAAATAATGGTCGAGGCTGATATGGCAAAAGTAGCGGTCGAGAGAGCCAGCGAGCACATACGCACCAATCTTGCCGAGTACCTCGAAAGAGGAATCGTAAAATAATCGCCCCACCTATGGAGAAGAATGCCAAAATATATGTTGCAGGACACCGCGGGATGGTGGGCTCGGCCATAGTGCGCGAGCTGCAACGACAAGGATACACCAATATAATCACCCGCACACACAGCCAATTAGACCTGTGCCGTCAAGAGGAGGTCGAGAAATTCTTTGCGCTCGAAAAGCCCGAATATGTATTCCTCGCAGCGGCAAAAGTAGGCGGAATAATAGCCAATCAAACAGCCCTCGCCGACTTTATGTACCAGAATATGATGCTCGAAATGAACGTCATAAACGCAGCGTGGCGATGCGGTTGCCGGAAGCTCGAATTTCTTGGTTCATCGTGCATATACCCGCGCTTAGCCCCTCAGCCTATGCCCGAGAGCTGCCTGCTGACCTCGGCGCTCGAACCCACCAACGAGGCATACGCGCTTGCCAAAATATCGGGCCTAAAATATTGCGAGTATCTCAACCGTCAATACGGCACAGATTTTATCAGCGTGATGCCCACGAACCTCTACGGCCCCAACGACAACTACCACCCCACGCACAGCCACGTGCTCCCCGCGCTCATACGCCGCTTCCACGAAGCAAAAGAGGCCGGGGCCGACACCGTTACCTGTTGGGGCGACGGCAGCCCCCTGCGCGAGTTTCTCTACGTTGACGACCTTGCCAACCTATGCGTCTATCTTATGAACAACTACAGCGGCAACGAGACCGTCAACGCAGGAACAGGAAAAGAGATAAGCATAAAAGAGCTCACAAAATTGGTTGCCGAGACCGTAGGTTACAACGGCCAAATTCTTTGGGACACGACAAAGCCCAACGGCACCCCTCGCAAGCTCCTCGACGTCTCAAAAGCCCAAAAACTCGGCTGGAAATATAAGACCGAGCTCAGCGAAGGAATACGCCTCGCGTACGCAGATTTTCTAAGCAACCCTATGCGAGCCGAACGATAAAAAGGACTCAGTAGAAATTTACTGTTGATAGAATCAATAATCTATTTCTAATTTTCAAGAACAGCCGCATATAATACGTACAAAAGGTTATTTTTAATTAAATATTGCACCATAAAAAAGAAATTCAATGTAGGTACGATTGTTTTAAGGAAAAAGTGCGAGGTATGTTTAACCGCTACTTAGACGCTTGTTTACAAGCGACTAAGTGAGGGCGGTCCGCAGCACCCTTAAAACAATCGTAAACCGAAATGACAAGCTGGGCCTCCGACCGAGTGAGCGCACTGTTGCCTCACGAGCAAAGGAGGCCCCGCGACAATTTCTTTAGGTGCAGTTTTTTTTGCTTACTTTTTTCGGAAAAAAGTAAATCCTAAAGTATAACGCGAAAGAGAGAATAGCCGCATAAGTATTCCGAGAGGGTGATAAATAGAGTAATCCCGACCACACCTTTTTGCTACTGAGTCCTGTTTTTACTTTTACAGCAGATAAAGCAGTATCACCACGCAGGG
>JAZNII010000095.1:0-26845 GCA_045577415.1 Eubacteriales bacterium | reverse complement strand
TCAAGGTAGTACACATAGGCTTATTCCAATGTTTTCTCATAGTAAATACCCTTTCTCAGTTATTTGAAAACGATTTTAATTGTGATATCATAGTATCAAAATATCTTCTGTTTAAGCTATAATAAATTGTTTTACCTTCATTTCTGACTTTGACCGCTCCTGCTTTGGTAAGCAACGAAATGTGATGGTATGCGGTAGAGCCTGAAAAGTTAAAGAACTTCTCTAAATCTTTGCAGGTTACTTCTTTTCGTTCCAACAACAAATTTAAAATCTGCATACGGCTTGTTTCGCCCAATGCGCCACACAATTCCTCGAGCGGCTGCTTTTTTTGAGTTTTTACAAGTGCACTTATAATTGAAGCATAATCAACTCCAAGTAAATATATTGCTCCATCTGTAAGAAAGAACAAATTCATATAGTATTTATTTAACAAGCAAAAGGAGGTGTACAAACTTTGTTCTTCTTCTCGCAAAAAGCTTAAATCTCGTATATCTTTTACGTTTTCACACAAAATCTCAAACGTTGTATTGTTATGTGCTTCGAGAATAGTTTCATAGTTTTCTTTGTAATAAGCTGAAAGCAAAATCTCTTTTTCTATCAATTCATATTGAAGAGTTTGGAAATATGGTGAAGGATTGATAAAGAATTCGTACAGCTTACTTTTTTCCTCGCCTGAGTATTTGGATGCTTTTATGTAGGCAAATAATTTTTCAATTGAAGAAAAACATTCTTCCAAGGATTCTTGAGAAAGATCGTACAGATAAAATTGTATCAGATTCCGTATCATTCCATCGGTATCAGAAAGAAGATTTTTGAAATATTTAAAATCGAAGTCGGTTGAAAAACGATCTTTGTATGGATTCATGTAAAACGTTGTTATAAAACAGCGACCATTCTTTATCGCATGATAAAAAACATAAAGATCATCCGAAATATCACCAAAATACTTTAATGTTTCTTTCAAATATTTCTTATATGCTTCTTTTTTAGCCTCATCAGCAAGGCTATCCACACAAAGCTGTGTATTGAATTTGGCATAGAACAAGTAATTCAGGTCATAAAGAAATCCGGGATCTTTTATAACTTTGATATTTGGCATCCGTTTCACCTCCTTGTTTTTAATTTCTTAATATATTATATCACAAAATATAAAATATTGCAATAGTTTGTCAAAAATAATTGAGATATTCTATCAATGTAATATATGGAGACTAATCTGTGTAAAGATTAGTCTCCATGCTGACTTTTATTTAAGCGTTTCTATAGCCATCTGCATTCCAAGCTTGAAAGCATACTCAAAGATAGCCGCCTCCGCCAAGCTCATGTGCTCGCTCCAACAATCGTCGAACTTTTCAAATATTTCTTTCTGCTCGTCTGACATCGTTTTGATTAAGTCATCGTGGTGTCGAGCCATATATTCCATAAGTTCTTTCATTTCCTTTGAGTTGGTTCGGCTATCCTCTTGCGGAATTATGTTTCCGTGCCATAGTTCTTTTATCACATTCATACGTATACCACCTCCCGCAAGACGATTTCTTCCGCGCTTGCCTTGATATTGTTCATCTCGCCAACCCAACGGAGCATATCGCAAACTTTCAAATCTTCGTTAACAACTCTTTCGGTAGCAAGGCGAGAGATAATGCTTTCCACCATCGTTTTTGCTTCAACGTCCACCTCATAGAGTCTTTGATTGAGTGTGCCTTCCGAAAGAAGATTGGTGTAACGCCCCTTGCGATGCGATTTGATATATTCGAGGTGCAATCTTCCGTACTTGCCGATCTCCTTTTGTTCGGGAAGTTCAAGCAAGGGGTAATATTGCTCACCTCTGAGTTCGTAAGTGATTCCGTTTTGTTCAATGTACTTTTCCATATATTGCACCGTCCTTTCCTTTGGTGCTTTAAGTGTACTACAAATGCGAAAATACTGCAAATGTACCGATTAAAAAAATACGAGAAACGTCCTAAAAACGCTCTCGTATTTTTCTTTTTAGATGTTTAATTTCACACGACTCACGCCGTTGCTGACCTCACGCGAAAGGATGGCAGCAGGGATTTTGCTTAGCCACTTTTTGCTGAAATTCGTATTGCCGTAATAGCAATCGAAATTGGCAATCGGGAGGACAACCCAATCGGTGTCGCTCGGTTTGTTTGCTTCGCAATAGGCAATCACGTCGCATACGACCTCAAACGGAACGCCGCCGAGATCAAGCACGGCAATAGCGTTTTCTTTTTCGGGCGGTAAAATATATTCCTCGCTTCGCAACGCGCCAAGCTCCAAGGCATCGGCAAGTATATCGTCGAAGCGTAATGCCCACGCCGCTTTCGTATTGAGTGCGAAGATCGGCACTTGTAGCTGCCGCACTTTCTTCTTCCACTCACTCTTAAAGCCTTTTGCGATCAAAGCGATAGTTGTTTTTGCCTTTTCGCTCACGGCATCGGGATTCTTTTTCACAAACTTCACGATATTCTGCACGTGGCGGTAATACCATCCCTCGCCCTTGGCGTTCACAAGCTCGGGAAAGTCCGAGAATAGCGCGCCAAAATTGGTAAACGGCTCGTCCTCATTTTTGTCGGGAATACTGCACCAAGCACAGAGTGCATTTCGCGCATATTCTACGCGCTCGTAAGGATTACCCCCACGTAAGCTACCGTCTTGATTGTGGAACAAATATCCGCGAGCAATTATAGTCAGTATTCTGCCGAAGCCTTCAAAGTCGGTGATGGTTTTGAACGTGAACCTGCCGAGATAGGAGAGGTCGTGCTTACTTGCGGCGGAATAGGTAGGCTTTTTGATATATGCTTGAAATTCTAACCACTCGTTCGTCATTTCCAAAACCTCCATTTCTTCTTTTTCGGTTCTTCCACCTTAAAGACGTGGCTACGGTCGAGAGTAAGGTCAAGTACGGTAGCGGGTAATACCTCCAACGCGAACTGTCGCTTACCAAGAGCAACCGCGCATTTTACGACCTCATCGAAAGCAAGCGCGCCACGCCTGCTCGGTGGACATATAACATTTATGCAGTTGCGAACGATATGAGCTTTATAATCGTCGGCGCGTTCAATGCCCATAAGCATTCTTTGCAAATCTTCGCTATCTCCCTTTTGCTTGCTTATATGCGACTTTATACCTTTGTTACGGTACATATCGTCAAGGTCACAAATAATATCTCCTAAAATACGATACCCGCCGTGACGATAATCGCAGAATAAATCCGAATATAAAAATACGCGCAAGGTTTTTATAATGTTAACGAGCGCATCCATTCGTTCTTCCGGCGGCACAAGATGCCAACGTGTTTCTTCCAAAGCAAGTCGCGCCTTGCGGATTGTTATAGGGAGAGTATTCTCAAAAGCGGAGTACAATTCATCAATCGAATAATCGTTCTCCTGTCCGCGAGCGTAGAGAATGCGATAAATATCGCCTTTGCGCTTCATCTCGGACGGAATATGATTGATATAGCGAATGCGCTGTAAGGCGGTTTCGTAATCGCTGATAATAGAAGCCACACGGTCGAGCGTTATTTTATCAAGGTGTTCTTTCCAATCGGGATATTGTGCGAACGTGAACAAACACTCGTCACTTACGGGAGAGATTTTAACCTTTTCGGTCTTGTGCTCCAACATATACGCGAAATACGGGAGCTTTTCAAGGTTGGAGCTGACGGAGTTCCAATCCACACTCTCAAAATACTTTTTGAGTCGCGCGTTCTTGGTCGGCTCATACCACTTGTGCGCCTCGTCACTCTCTGCAATCGTCTTGTAGCGCAAGAAGATACTGCGTCTTGCCGTCCTCTTTTCGATATACTCTGAAAGGTCGGGCTTGATGCCGCTTTTGGCGGAGTCGATTTCAAGTCCCGTCAGTATTGCGAGCATTTCTACGTCTTGATTATAATGTACCTTATCCTCGCTCGTTGTATTTTCATCGTAGGCGAGAACACCGCGATTGAGGGCGGCGTTACTGATCTGACCGACGCGGGAGGAAAAGGTGTTTCTTACGGTGACAAACCGCGCGTGCCAATCGTTTGCATCCGAGATCAATGGCTCTGCGGTAGGTATTTTCAAAAGCGGCAGCTCGGTACTGCTGCGACTAACGCATTGGTTGATAAGCGGATCGGCAATGGTTTTGACCATATCGCCGTCAAAGTCCGCACCGCCAAGTCGTTCGGGAATAAGCGAACGGGAGTCCACCATTATCACGTAGCCGAGGTGCGAGAAGTATTTCTCACGCAAAGCTCCTACCTTCATAGGCTTTACAAGAGCTTCTTCGTTTCTTGCGATATGAGGACTTCGGAGCACGGTATAAAATTCATTCTCGGCATAGTGCGGAAGCGGAGCGTATATCTTGTTTCCACTTATAAATTCTTCCTCAAGACGGCGGTAAATATCGTCGCCTTTTTCTTTTAGCGAATCCTTTACGATAAACGCGATCAAACGCAAGAGGTCATCGGACAGATAGCGGTTATCTCCCGTTACCAAAAGCTTTCCCACCGCATACTTGGATAGGATGTTCTCGGCACGGTCGGACAGCTCCTTTGCAAATATCGGCTCGTCGATAAACATTCCGTTCTTTACAATCAGCTCCGCGCGGTACTGTCGGCGTTCGGTTGCGACCTCTACGTCCTGCAATTCGTCAAGAAAGTATTTGCGGCGCGCGCCATTGTCGGCAACAAGGCGGTAATAGGCGACCTCGGTAGTTTTCGTAATCCAATTACGGCTATCGTACTCGGGAGAGTCGTGCCAACCGAGAGGCAGCTCCTTTGGACGAAATTCCTCGTCGGTGATGGAGAGGGTGTTCAAGAACTGATAGTTCAGCTCGGTCGTTTCCTGCGAGCCGAGCTTGTCCTTGCCCGATACGTAAAGTGCGTGACCATATCTTGCGCAACGATCAAGATATTCTCCCCAAGATAGATTATTGTTTTCCATCCACTTGCGACCTTTGAACATACTGTCTGTCAAGATAATATCCACGTCGGCGGGATCGTGGCGCTCGCCCCACATATCCACAATATACGGAACGCCAAGCTCGGTAAACAAAGAGGCAAAATCCACCTTATGCACAACGCCCTTGATATAGGGCATACGAATCTGAAAGGAATTATGCTCTCGTCCAAGTGCTTCGGCAAGGCGCGGCGAAATAACCCCCTCGCCGTCAAACTCGGTAATCGTAATATCCGTCGTTTTCTCTACTCGAGAATATTTGCGCATCGGGTTATTGGTTCCGTCGTCCTCTACCGTGATGACGTTTACTTTCTCAATGGTGGATTGCGGATTTTTTATAACGATGATTTTCTTATCCGAAAGAAAGCTCGTATTGTTATATCTCGCTCCGCTTGTGAAAAGTAGCGCGTTATAGGCATAGAGCTTGCTGAGTTGGCAATCTCCGATATTCATACCGAGCATCATACGCTCCCGAAACGACTCATACACGTCGGCACGAACGAAAGCAAGGCGGTTCTCACGGCTCATTGAAGCCGAGCGTTCGAATGCAATATATCTATCATTCAAGTTGCCAAAATTGATTCTGATACCTTCGGGGCGGAACATATACTCGGCAATCTTTTGATACTCCAACACTCTGCCCACGGGCTTGCGGTCAAAGATGCCCGAGAAGTCGATATAAACCAATACGTCGCTGAGCGCATCGGATAAAACTGCACTGTCGGTTTTCTTTCCTAAAACAAGCACTGCTTGATAGAAGATCGGGCAATCGTCCTGCAAGGTTCTTTCCACCAAATATTCCTTTGAGGGATCAGTGGTGTCAAAATAAAAGCTATAACCGTCACCCGTCTGTCGCGCTGAAGCAATAATGCTCTGCGCCGATATTTCGGGAATGATATATTTTTTGTTTCTCATACGGTTCTCCTTTGATAGAGAGTACATTCATTATACCATAAGTCCTCCGAAAATGCAATATGCAATTATTTGATAACTGCCCCCACAAATTCAAAAAAGTGCGAGGAATTTACGTTATCAAATTCAAGAAAAAGGAGGAAAAGCTATGCTAAAAATCACCCCAAGGCAAGCGGAAAGAGTCAACCGTCTTGTGTTAGAGTTATGCGCGAACTGTGACCAAGACGGCAACTGCGTTCTGCTTGACGACGGAGAGGCACACCGCTGTGTGCAACTCATTTCCGTGTACGGCATCTACTGCAATTATTTCAAAAATGCGGTACTGCCTGCGGACAAAGAACTACACGAAGAAATCCACAAACAAAACCACAAACTGTAAAAAGGAGAAACGAAAGTATGAAGAAAATGAACCAAACCTATCTCATCGGTATCGACCACGGCTACGGCAATATGAAAACGGCAAACTGTTGCTTTCCCACAGGCGTTGTGAAAAGCGATACCGAACCAACCTTTGTAACCGACCTGCTCGTATGGAACGGAAAGTATTATTCCGTCGGTGTCGGGCACAAGGAATTCAAAGCCGACAAATTCAACGACGAGGATTATTACGTCCTCACCCTTGCCGCAATTGCACGGGAGCTTTGGCGAGAGCGCATCACCAAAGCCGACGTTTATATTGCGGCAGGTCTGCCCCTTACTTGGGTAAGTGAGCAGAAAACGGAATTTAAGAATTATCTGCTTCAAAACAGCGAGGTTGTGTTTACCTTCCGCGAGGTAGAATACCGCATCAATATTGTGGGTGCCGAGGTTTACCCGCAGGGGTTCGCCGCCATCGTCAACAATCTGCCGAGCTTTACGGGCGTTACGATGCTCTGCGATATTGGAAACGGTACGATGAACTTGCTCCGTATCGTTAATAAGAAGCCCGACGCGCAAAGGATGTTCACCGAGAAATACGGTACTCACCAATGTGCGCTTCTTATCCGTGAGGAAATGATGAAAGTACACCACGCAAGCCTCGACGATAGCATCATTACGGAAATTTTGAAGAAAGGTACGGCAGATATTGATGGTGCGTATCTTGAAACGGTTGTAAAGACCGCCAAGGCGTACACGGCGGGTATCTTCCGCCGTCTGCGCGAGCACGAATACGATCCCAAGCTGATGAAGCTCTATGTGGTAGGCGGTGGCGGTTGCCTTATCCGTAACTTTGCCGAATACGACGAAAGCCGCGTGACCGTCAACGACGATATTTGCGCGACCGCCAAGGGATATGAGCGTATGCTTGAGATGCAACTGATCCGTGGCGGTGGTCGCGTATGACAAAGCGATTCAGCCTGCGCTTCAATTTAGATAATGAAGCCGACCGCAGAGCTTGGGAGCATCTGCAAACCGCGCCCGACTCAAAGAACAAGGCAATCATCTCTGCGATAAACGCTTATTTTGAAAGCGACGGCAATTTGGAAAAGGTGATACGGGAAACCATCAGAGAGTGTCTAAAGGATATATCCGTCGTGCAAGCGGCGGCAGAACTGACCGAGGAAATATCCGATGACGAGAATATCCTTATGGACTCTCTCGATAAGTTTCTGTGAGTGGCATTATTGTGATGCCGCTCTTTGTTATCTCAAAACGATTGGTGGCATCACTTTGGCATTATGAAAATTTTAGGAGGAAATTATATGAAAGCTTATTCATTCAGACAAATGCAGGACGCGGGTATCCGCGTAGATAGTTACAAGGCAACCGAGAGCGAGGGCGTATTTATTGCAACGCTTGATGTAAAGCGTTGGGGCAAAGGCAAAAATATTCTCGCCTACTTCACGTTTGAAGATGGCAGTAAGATTATGGCTGCCGCGTGGCAGAATACAGGCTATCTCGGACTCCCCGACATTAAAGAAGGTGTTAGCCTAAAGCTCACTTTTGAGAGAGCGAAGAACGGCAACTCCTATCTGCGAAAAGTGGAGAGATACGAGTGTCTTACACCGTAACAAGCAGGACGTTTGTGTGCCAAACGTCGCCCCGCCACAAGGGTTTTGTGGCAGAGATTTTAGGGGATACCCCTAATACCCCGAATGAAAGGATGGTTTTATGAAAAAAGAAGATATTAGAATCGTTGCCCGCGTTACGCAAAAGGAGAAGGAGCGTATCAACTCCATAGCCGAAAAGTGCGGGCTAAGCACAACCGAATATATCCGTCAAAGAGCGTTGGGATTTGAGCCGAGATCGGTTCCGCCCGGCGCTCTTTTTGCTTTCTGCGAGAAATTGGACGTACTCATCGAGCCACCGTTTTCCGCAGACGTTAACGCGGCGGCGCTCGCATTGCTAAAGGATATATCAAACACTCTGATCGCGCCGGGAAAGGAGAATATGCGCAAATGGCAACCACAGGATTCTGGCCCGTCAAAGGACGGTTGAAAGAGGTTATTGACTATGCGAACAATCCCGACAAGACCACCGCCAAGGAATATCTTGACGAGGACTTATACGCAGCAATTCGCTATGTAGAGAATGACGACAAGACCGATCATACGGCGTTCGTCACGTGCATCAACTGCTCAAAGCACAATGCCTATCACGAAATGATCGCCGTCAAGCGCCGTTTCGGTGAGCGCGGAAAGAATATCGCCTACCACGGATACCAAAGCTTTGCCGAGGGTGAGGTTACTCCCGAAGAAGCACATCAGATCGGTGTGGAAACCGCGCGAAAAATGTGGGGTGCGAAATATCAAGTGGTCGTTACCACCCATCTCAACACCGATAACATCCACAACCATTTCGTAATCAATAGCGTTTCCTTTACCGACGGGAAGAAGTTCCGAAACAGTATTGGCGACCGCTTGGAGCTTAGAAAGATTTCCGACGCTATCTGCGCCGAGAGAAGAAAATCGGTCGTTCAAAGTCACAAGTTTTACAGCAATAAGAAGGCGTATTGGGCGCAAAAGGCGGGACACGTCACCCACCGCGAAATGCTACGGCGCGACGTAGAAGAAGCTTTATCACAGTGCATCAACCATATTGAGTTTATGGCATTTCTCAAAGCGCTTGGCTACACCTTCACACGAGATTTCAATTACGAGCATCCCGCCGTTATTTCGGTGGGGTGGTCTCGCGCCGTTCGCCTTAGCAGCTTGAATGACAAATATACGAAGAAAAATCTCTACAAGCGTTTTCGTTGGAATCACGATCGAATGGAGCAAATCAAATACCGTCCACCGAAGATGAAGCGTAAGCCTATGCTTGATTTTGAACGTCAAATGCGAGAAGCAGCACAAATGGACGGGCTTCAACTCTTGTTTGCTATTATCGTCGAGCTGTTCAAAATCTGCACAGGCAACAACGTACAAGAAGCGGACAACCGTCCCGTATCTCCGATGATACGCACCGAGGCATCAAAAGCCGACAAATATATGGAAGAATATTGGCTCTTGCGCGATAACTTTATCGAGTCACCGCAGGAGCTTTTGTCATTTCAGCAGAACACGGCGGCGCAAATTGCCGAGTTGGAACAGAAACGCTATGAGTTGCACCTAAAGCTTCGTCGTGTGAAAACACCCGAGGAAGAAGCATCACTCAAAGAACAATGCAAGGAGCTTACAAAGAAAATGACTCCCTTGCGCGAACAATTAAAGATTTCTCTACGCATCGAGCAGCACACCCCACGTATCAAAGAATTGCTTGATGCCGAGCGAGAAATTGAATTAAAGAACAACGGACTGATCCAAAAGAAAGACAAAACAAGAACGAGGTAAAAGTATATGAAAAACACGAAAAATATATTGATTGAGAAATTACACGCATTTGAGAACCACCCGTACAAGGTGCAGGACAACGAGGAAATGGAGCGACTTGCCGAGAGTATTCGTGAGCACGGCGTTCTATCTCCCATTATCATTCGCCCAAAGGAGAACACCGAAGATGAATATGAGATCATATCCGGTCACAGACGGGTTATGGCGAGCCAAAAGGCAGGGATCAAAGAGGTCCCTGCCTTAATTGTTTCTCTCGACCGCGATGCGGCGGCAATCGTATTGGTAGATAGCAACCTTCACCGTGAGCACATTCTGCCAAGCGAGAAAGCCTTTGCTTATAAGATGAAGCTTGAAGCAATGAAACACCAAGGTTGGCGTTCCGATTTAACTTCCGACCAACTTGGTGGGAAGTTGGAAACTGCCGAAATCGTTGGAGAAGAAGCGGGAGATAGCAAAAATCAAGTCCGTCGATATATCCGTCTTACCAACCTTATTCCCGAAATCCTTGAATATGTGGACGAGGGGCGCATTTCCTTCACTCCCGCCGTGGAGCTTTCCTATCTCAACGAGCAAGAGCAATACGACCTCTTGGAGCAGATGGAGATCAACGATTGCACTCCGTCGCTCTCGCAAGCTTGCCGCTTCAAGAAGATCAGCTATGAGCAGGGCTTGACACCCGAAATCATTGCCGAGATTATGAGCGAGGAAAAGGCAAATCAAAAGGAGATGTTTAAGGTGCCGATGGAGCGTATAAGGAAGTATATCCCCAAAGGCAACGCCAAACAAACCGAGGACTTCGTGCTTAAAGCCTGTGAGCATTATTACAAAGTCCTTCAGCGCAAAAAAGAGCGAAGCTTATAAGGAGGACTGCCTATGACAAAACGCCCAAAGATCGACGTTGCACTTCCTGAAGAACTGCTCAATTCCTTTGCCAAAGCCTTAGTGCCCGAGATACGCGCGTTTTACGACAGCGATGTGGGCAAAGCCTACTTTGAAAAGTGGCTCGCTAAGCACCCCGAATATGACGAAAGGACACCCAATGCTCGCGCGTCGGGTGTTTCCGTATCGGTACAATCGACTTCTCACGATAAATAAGTATAATTATATTAGGACGAATAGGAGGTATTACAATGAACGTAGTAATATACGCTCGATATTCAAGCCATAGTCAGACCGAGCAATCCATTGAAGGACAGTTGAAGGTTTGTTACGAATATGCCGAATCTCACAATTACACCATTGTGGGTGAATATATTGACCGCGCACAAAGCGGTAAATTTGATAACCGTGCCGAGTTTCAAAGAATGATTTCGGATAGCGACAAGCATACCTTTGAGGGTGTGCTTGTCTATCAGCTCGACCGCTTTGCCCGTAACCGTTACGACAGCGCAATCAACAAAGCCAAGCTAAAGAAGAACGGCGTCAGAGTGATGTCCGCCAAAGAGAATATCTCGGATGATGCTTCGGGTATTCTCATTGAGGGCGTTCTTGAAAGTATGGCGGAATACTATTCCGTGGAGCTTGCGCAGAAGATCAACCGAGGTATGGCAATCAATGCCGAGAAATGCCTATCCAACGGCAGCAATCCCGGACTTGGATATAAGGTAAACAAAGACCGCACCTTTTCGGTTGACGAGGAAGAAGCGGCAATCGTCCGCGAGATCTACGAGCGATATGCAAGCGGCGAAACCAAAGCCGATATTGTCAAGGACTTGCAACGAAGGAAGGTCAAGACCTCAATCGGCAACGAGTTTACCTACAATAGCCTTAGCCATCTTCTCAAAAACAAACGCTATATCGGCATATATTTATACAAAGGAGTTGAAACGCCCGGTGGAATGCCGCGTATTATGGACGACGACTTATTCTATCGGGTACAAGCGCTTATGAACAAGAACAAATCCGCACCCGCGCGGACTCGCGGCAAAAACGAATATCTATTGACAACCAAGCTTTTTTGCGGTCATTGTAAGGAAATGATGGTCGGCTACGGTGGCACGGGCAAGTCGGGCAGACAGTACCATTATTACAAATGCAAGAACTCTCGCAAAAACAAATGCGATAAGAAGGTTGTCGGCAAAGAATATATCGAAAACCGCGTAATAGAAGTGTGTCTGCAAATGCTCACCGACGATAAGATACGCTATATTGCCAAGCGCGTTGCGGAGGAATGTAACAAGTGTCCCGACAACCTTTCGATAAAGGAAATTAAGAAGGCAATCAAAGAGGTCGATACTGCTATCGAAAATCTTTGGAAAGGCATCGAGCAAGGACAAGCGGTGGATATGCTTACCGAGCGTTTGAACCGTCGCCAAGCAGAGAAAGCGGAGTTAGAAGCACAGCTTGCCATTGAGAATAACAAGAAGATCTGTCTGACCGAAGCGCAGATATATGCCTTCCTCGATTTTATCTGTGAAATGCCGATGGATGACGTCAATAAGCGCAGAGCACTTATAAACATCTTCGTACACTCTGTCTATCTGTACGATGACCATTTCACAATAATCATCAACGCAAGCAAAAAGCCTTTGAGCATCGACAATATCCCGCTTGACGAGATTGAAGAAGCCTTTGAAGGCGAAACTGAAGGAAAGGAGGGGTGTTCGTCTATGACAACACCTGCTCCACCATTCATTAACACATCAAGTGCTATATAAAGCAAACCGACACTTGACAACGCTAAGAATCAATTTGCCTTGGCTTAACAGAATACCCCGGACAAAGCAAGTGTAACTGCTTTGTCCGGGTTCTGTTTTTGCACCCCCGTAGCTTGATCCAAAACACTTTTTTGCAAATTTTAAGATTTCTGACATTTAGTCAAAAACCCTTGAATTATTCATATTTTTGTGATATAATAAAATAAGTATACGGAAATAAAAACGGAAGAGGTGACGTCTCTATTAATATACTTCACATGAAATATGCCGTTGAGGTAGCAAAACTGGGTTCGCTCAACAAAGCGGCAGAGACACTTCTTATCGCTCAACCCAATATCAGCCGCTCTATTAAGGAGCTTGAAGGCGATCTTGGTATTTCAATCTTCAACAGAAGCGCCAAGGGTATGGTATTGACTCCCGAAGGCGAGGAATTTATAGGTTACGCCCAAAATATTCTCAAGCAGATCGACGAGGTCGAGATGCTCTACAAGCACGGCTCACCCAAAAAGCAGAAATTCTCTATTTCGGTTCCCCGCGCCTGCTATATTTCCGATGCCTTTGCCGAGTTTTCAAAATGTCTCAGTGACGACCCTGCCGAAATATTCTATAAGGAAACGAACTCGCAAAGAACGATAAACAACGTTTTAAACAAAGATTACAAGCTGGGAATCATTCGATATGCCGAGAACTACGACAAATATTTCAAAACGATGCTTGAAGAAAAAGGGCTTTCCTACGAGATGGTCGCGGAGTTCACTTACGTTCTTATTATGAGCCGCGATAACCCTCTCGCGAAAAATGACGAGATCACCTTTGACGATCTTGTACCCTACGTGGAAATTGCGCATGCCGACCCATACGTGCCGTCCCTGCCCCTTTCCAAGGTGGTAAAGGACGAGCTTCCCGACAATATCGAGCGCCGCATATTCATCTTTGAGAGAGGAAGTCAATTTGACCTTCTTTCCGAAAACGCCGATACGTTTATGTGGGTATCTCCGGCATCGCAAAAGATATTGGATCGATACGGTCTTGTTCAGAAAAAGTGCGTTGATAATAAAAAGGTGTATAAGGACGTTCTGATATACCGCGATGGGTATAAGCTCTCAAAGCTTGATAAGCAATTCATTACCGAGCTTTGCGAATCGAGAAGAAAATACCTTATAAACTAACGATAGCTTTTCAAAAATACAGTGCCGCCTTGTATTGATACAACTTATATCGATATTGATAATACCGATATAACAATTTAATTATTCCTCGAAACTTGTGAGCGTGGTATAATGATACCGTAAAGAAAAAATACACTTACAAGGAGAAATAATTATGGCACGTTTTACATTACCCCGTGATCTTTATCATGGTAAAGGAGCTCTCGAGGCTCTGAAAAATCTTAAGGGAGAGCGCGCAATGGTCTGCGTTGGCGGCGGCTCTATGAAGAAGTTCGGTTTCCTTGACAAGGTAGTTTCCTACCTTAAGGAAGCAGGCATGGAGGTTGAACTCTTCGAAGGTATCGAACCCGACCCTTCGGTTGACACCGTTATGAAGGGTGCTGAGGCAATGGCAAAGTTCCAGCCCGACTGGATCGTAGCTATCGGCGGAGGCTCGCCCATCGACGCTGCAAAGGCAATGTGGATCAAGTATGAGTATCCCGAGATCACTTTTGAGGAGATGTGCGTAGTATTCGGTATTCCCGAGCTTCGTAAGAAGGCTCGCTTCTGCGCAATTCCCTCCACTTCCGGTACTGCTACCGAAGTTACTGCTTTCTCTGTAATTACTGACTATAATAAAGGTATCAAATATCCTCTGGCTGACTTCGAGATCACTCCCGACGTTGCAATCGTTGATCCCGATCTCGCAGAGACTATGCCTAAGAAGCTTACCGCTCACACCGGTATGGACGCTATGACTCACGCTATTGAGGCTTACGTTTCCACCGCTAACTCTGAGTTCACCGATCCTATGGCGATCTTCGCAATCAAGATGATTCAGGACGATCTCGTTGCTTCCTACAACGGCGATATGACCAAGCGCGCTTCCATGCACAACGCTCAGTGCCTTGCAGGTATGGCGTTCTCTAACGCGCTTCTCGGTATCGTTCACTCTATGGCGCACAAGACCGGCGCTGTATTTGAGGATCTCGGCGCGCACATCATTCACGGCGCGGCTAACGCTATGTACCTTCCCAAGGTCATCGCTTTCAACGCAAAGAACGAGACCGCAAAGAAGCGTTACGGCGTGATCGCTGACTTTATGGGTCTTGGCGGCGCTAACGATGACGATAAGGTTGCAAACCTTATCGCTTACCTCCGCGGTATGAACGACGCTCTTAACATCCCTCAGTGCATCAAGAACTACGGCGCAGACGGCCTTCCCTGCGAGCAGGGCTTTGTTCCCGAGAACGTATTCCTCGAGAGACTTCCCGAGATCGCAAAGAACGCAGTTGCAGACGCTTGCACAGGCTCCAACCCCAGAGCTATTTCTGTAGAGGAAATGAAAAAGCTTCTTAAGTGTTGCTATTACGATACCGAAGTTGATTTCTAATAACGGTTAACTCGTAAATATTAAAATGGCGGTTAACGATCCTTTCGGTAGCCGTCATTTTGTGAATGGAGAATAAAAAAAATGTACAGAATTGTTGAAAAAAAGGTTCTAAACCCTACGGTAGTACAGCTTCAGATCGAAGCGCCTCTCGTGGCAAACAAGGCTCGCCCCGGTCAGTTCATAATCCTTCGCGTTGACGAAGAGGGTGAGAGAATTCCGCTTACAGTCGCGGGAGTTAACAAAGAAAACGGCACCGTCAAGATCATTTTCCAGGTGGTCGGCGGCACCACAAAGAAACTCTCCTACAAGGAAGCGGGCGAATATATTCAGGACTTCGTAGGTCCTCTCGGTGTTGCTACGCACCTTGACGGACTTAAGAAGGTCTGTATCGTAGGCGGCGGCGTCGGATGCGCCATCGCTATGCCTATCGCCGAGGCGCTCCACGAAATGGGAGCTGACGTAACAAGCATTATCGGCTTCAGGAACAAGGATCTCCTTATCCTGGAGGACGAATTCAGAGCTTGCTCGAATAATCTCCGTATTATGACCGACGACGGCTCTTACGGCGAGAAGGGCAACGTTACCCTTCCCCTCAAGGAAATGCTTGAAGGCGGCGAAAAATTCGATATGATCATCACCATCGGTCCTCTCATTATGATGAAGTTCGTTGTAGCAACGGCAAAGCCTTACGGCACACCCGTTACCGCATCCATGAACCCCATTATGATCGACGGAACCGGAATGTGTGGCGGTTGCCGTCTTACCCTCAACGTTGACGGTAAGAAGGTCACCAAGTTTGCGTGTGTTGACGGTCCCGACTTCAACGGCTATGAGATCGACTTCGACGAGGCTATGTCGAGAGGCAGAATGTACGGCGCGTTTGAGCGTCACGCTTATGAATCCACTTGTAATCTTTACAAGAAGGAGGTACAGTGAAATGGCAAAGGCTAATATGTCCTTAACAAGAAATGAAATGCCCACCCAGGACGCAAAGGTCAGAGCGCACAACTTTGACGAGGTGGCTCTCGGTTATACAGAGGAACAGGCTATCGACGAGGCAAATCGTTGCCTCAACTGCAAAAATATGCCCTGCGTTGACGGCTGTCCCGTTAAAATACACATTCCCGAATTCATCAACAAGATCAAAGAAGGCGACTTTGAGGGCGCATATCAGATCATTACGAAATCCTCCTCCCTCCCCGCGGTCTGCGGTCGAGTTTGCCCTCAGGAGACTCAGTGCGAGTCCAAGTGCGTAAGAGGCATCAAGGGCGAGAGCGTCGGTATCGGCAGACTTGAAAGATTCGTTGCCGATTGGCACAATACTTTCTGCACCGAGGAGCCTGTACGTCCCGAAAGCAACGGACGCAGAGTAGCCATCGTCGGTTCGGGTCCCTCGGGTCTGACCTGCGCGGGCGACCTTGCGAAGAAGGGATATGAGGTTACTGTTTACGAAGCACTTCATACCGCAGGCGGCGTGCTTGTTTACGGTATTCCGGAGTTCCGTCTGCCCAAAAAGATCGTTGCAAAAGAGGTTGACACTCTTAAAAAGCTTGGCGTAAAAATTGAGACCAACGTAGTCATCGGAAAGACCTTGACCATCGACGAGCTTTTCGAAATGGGATATGAGGCAGTTTTCGTAGGCTCGGGCGCTGGACTTCCCAACTTTATGGGCATCCCCGGCGAGGCTCTCAACGGCGTATACTCCGCAAACGAGTTTTTGACCAGAAGCAATCTTATGAAATCCTATCTTGACGATCCCGAAACGCCTATTATGAAGGGCGGAAACGTTGCGGTCGTTGGCGGCGGTAACGTAGCTATGGACGCGGCGAGAACCGCGCTTCGTCTTGGAGCTGAAAAGGTTTATATCGTCTATCGCCGCAGCATGGAGGAGCTTCCCGCGCGCCGCGAGGAGGTTGAGCATGCCGAAGAAGAAGGAATCGAGTTCCGTCTGCTCTGCAATCCCACCGAAATTCTCGGCTATAACAATCCCGATGACCCGAGAGACCGCAAAAACGGCTTCGTTACGGGTATGACCTGCGTTAAAATGGAGCTTGGCGAACCCGATGAGCGCGGAAGACGTCGCCCCGTTGTAATTCCGAACAGTGAATTTACTATTGACGTGGACACCGTTATAATGTCCATAGGAACCTCTCCCAATCCCCTTATCAAGTCCACCACCGAGGGACTTGAGGTCAACCGCTGGGGAGGCATCGTGGTCAACGAGGACGGTCTGACGTCGAGAAACGGAGTTTACGCAGGCGGTGACGCAGTTACCGGTGCGGCTACCGTCATCTCGGCTATGGGCGCAGGTAAGACTGCCGCAAAAGCCATTGACGAGGCGCTTTCAAGGTAAAATCAATTAATTGCAGATGACCTTATCCTCAAAACGGTTTGAGCCACCGTATAGCCCGGGATAAGTCTTCTGGGGAGGTCGTATTATGCGACCTCCCTTTTTTATCGCATTTTTTATTATTTTTCTATCAAAGTATTGCAATTTGTCTAAAAATCTGATAAAATAAAAAAGTAAAATAAACTTGGAGTGAAGGATCATGACTTTGCGATCATTTGCGTCCCCTTTAGTCGAGTGCAATATAATAATCGCAAGCAGTTTAGTGTTTTAGATAAAGCTGCTTGTTTTTATTGATATAGTATTTATCGATTATAGACATATCGATACATATAATGCTGATATAACATTTTAATCATTCCCAAGAAATAGAATTTATGATAGAATATTGACAGAAAAAACTAGGAGGGGCAAATGAACCGATATTCTATCTCAAAAGCAACGCTTGGACGGCTTCCACAATATCTTCAGTATTTGAAAAGGCTGCCGTCGTCTCATGGCAGCACAATATCCGCGACGGCAATCGCGAAAGGATTGTCCCTTGGGGACGTCCAGGTCCGTAAGGATCTACAGGCAGTCAGCGGCGCGGGAAAACCTAAGGTCGGCTACGAAAAAGCCAAGCTCATAGCCGATATTGAACGCCATCTCGGATATGAAAGACTGACAAACGCAGTTTTGGTCGGCGCAGGAAAGCTTGGCAGGGCGCTTCTCGATTACGACGGCTTTGAGGAGTTTGGAGTAAAGATAATTGCGGGATTTGACAGCAACGACCGTGTTATTCAGGTGGGAAACGGTTCAAAATACATCCTACCCATCAAGGAGCTTAAAGCTTTTTGTAAAGAGAATGACGTAAAGCTGGGAATAGTTACAGTTGGACAGGGCTCTGCGCAAGAGGTTTGCGACATAATGATAGAAAGCGGCATTACGGCTATTTGGAATTTCGCCCCCTGCACTCTTTCTCTTCCCTCGGGCATTCTTTTGAAGCAAGAAAACCTCGCCCTTTCCTTAGCGTATCTCAACAATCAAATCAGTAAATAATTTTCAGAAGGACTACTACCGCGGCGTTGCAAACGCGCTGATAATCGAGGAGGTCAGATAAATGAAACTTGACAGAGTAATCGCAGTAAGAAATAATAAGACCATCTACCGCGACGGCGATAGATGTGTCAAGGTCTTTAACGCGGAATATTCCAAGGCAGACGTGCTGAACGAGGCGCTCAATCAGGCAAGGATAGAGGAAACGAGACTTAACATCCCCAAGGTTCTTGAGGTCACTGTGATCGACGGCAAGTGGGCTATCGTTTCCGAGTTCATCAAGGGAAAGACCTTGGCGCAGCTTATCGAAGAAAATCCCGAGAAGAAGAATGAGTATATCGAGCTTCTCGTTGACCTTCAGATGAGCGTTCACGCAAAGACCTGTCCCCTGCTTAATAAGCTGAAGGACAAGATGAGTCGCAATATTGCCGAGACCGAGCTTGACGCAACCACCCGTTATGATCTTCACACACGTCTTGATGGTATGCCCAAGCAAAACAATGTCTGCCACGGTGATTTTAACCCCTCCAACATCATTATCACCGAGGACGGCACGCCCTATATTCTCGACTGGTCTCACGCAACTCAGGGCAACGCATCGGCAGACGTTGCGCGCACCTACCTTTTCTTCCGGCTGAACGGCGACGTCTCGGGCGCCGAGCTTTATCTCGATACCTTCTGCAAAAAGAGTGACACCGCAAAGCAGTGCGTTCAGAAGTGGATGCCTATCGTTGCGGGATCTCAGTCGGTCAAGGGCAACGAGGTCGAGCGCGAGCTCCTTATGAGCTGGGTCAGCGTTGTAGATCATCAATAATCTGAAACCACTATTGATCTGAGGGATACCCTCGCATCAATCAAGAAAATTTAATGAATATTGTGAGGTAAAATATTATGCTTAAAATTACAGTTTGTATCGGAAGCTCCTGCCACATCAAGGGTTCTCGTCAGGTAGTAGAACAGCTTCAGCATCTAATTGCAGAAAACGGCCTCGGCGATAAGGTCGAGCTTGGCGGCACCTTCTGCATGGGCAAGTGTCAGCAGGGCGTATGCGTAACGGTAAACGACTCCTTCCACTCCGTTACTCCCGAAAGCGTTGGCGAGTTCTTCGCTAAAGAAATTCTGGCAAAGGTATAAGATCATGTTGTTCGTTCAGATTTGTGTTGGCTCGTCTTGCCACCTCAAGGGATCGCAGGATATAGTTGAGCTTTTTGAGAAAGCCTTAGAGGAATATCATATTGAGGATGAGGTCGTGCTTTCCGGCAGCTTTTGCATCGGAAAGTGCAATCGCATCGGCGTTACCGTTCAGGTAAACGATGACGTTCACGTCGGCGTGACGAGAGAAAATTTCAGAGAATTTTTCAAGAAAAATATACTCGACGTAATTAAAAGCGAAAGGAGCTGACGGATATGGCAAACTGCTTGACACTAAAAAAATCCAACTGCAAAAACTGCTATAAATGCATCCGTCACTGTCCTGTAAAGGCGATACGTTTTTCGGGCAATCAAGCGCATATTATCGGAAATGAGTGCATTTTGTGCGGTCATTGTTTTGTTGTTTGTCCCCAAAATGCAAAGGAGATCGTTGACAGCACCGAAAAGGCGAGAGTTCTGCTTCAGAGCAAGGATCCCGTCATAGTAAGCTTGGCTCCTTCCTTTATCGCAAACTATGAGGGAGTTGGTATCGATTCGATACGCCGCGCGCTCAAAAAGCTGGGTTTTTATGACGTTGAAGAAACCGCTATCGGCGCGACCATAGTCAAGACCGAGTACGAGCGTATGCTCCGTGAGGAAGAAAGAGATATTATCATCACCTCCTGCTGTCACTCGGTCAATCTGCTTATCCAAAAATATTTTCCCTCTGCCCTCGAATATCTTGCGGACGTTATGTCGCCTATGCAGGCGCACTGTGCCGACATCAAAAAAAGGTATCCTAACGCAAAGACCGTATTTATCGGCCCTTGCGTGGCTAAAAAGGACGAGGCAGAATACTATGAGGGCATCGTTGATGCCGTTCTTACCTTCGAGGAGCTTACAAATTGGCTGAGATCCGAAAAGATCGAGCTTGATAAGAAAGTGGACAACACTCCCGAAAGCCGCTCCCGTTTCTTTCCCACCACAGGCGGAGTTCTGAAAACAATGGCGCAAGACGCTCCCGGATACACCTATCTCGCCCTTGACGGCGTTGAAAACTGCATCGCCGCGCTGAAGGACATCGAAAGCGGCAAGATCCACAAGTGCTTTATCGAAATGTCGGCTTGCGTTGGCAGCTGCATCGGCGGTCCCGTTATGGAAAAATATCACCGTTCCTCTCCCATAAAGGACTACATCACGGTTTCTGATTATGCGGGAGAACGCGATTTTGACGTAGCGCAGCCCGACTCTGTGAGTCTGAAAAAGCACTTTACGATGATCGAGCATAAACTCGCACAGCCCTCTGAGAACGAGATCATGACCGTTCTCCGTCAAATGGGCAAATTCAAATCATCCGACGAGCTGAACTGCGGCTCCTGCGGCTACAATTCCTGCCGCGAAAAGGCTATCGCTATCATTCAGGGTAAGGCGGAAAGCTCTATGTGTCTTCCCTTCCTCAAGGACAAGGCGGAGAGCTTTTCGGACACTATCGTCAAAAACACCCCCAACGGTCTTATCGCGTTAAACGAGAACCTTGAGGTTCAGCAGATCAACGCCGCCGCGCGCAAGATCATGAATATTCGCTCCGAGAGTGACGTGTTGGGAGAGCCTGTTGTTCGTATTCTTGATCCCTCGGTATTCGTTAAAGTTATGGAGAGCGGCAAAAGCGTCCGTGACCAGCGAGTCTATCTTGCGGAATACAAAAAATACGTCAGACAAACTGTGGTTTACGATCCCGATTCCCGTATGCTGGTGGGTATTATGCGCGACATTACCGACGAAGAATCCGAGAGGGAGAGAAAGGCGCAGATCAATAAGCACACGGTAGAAGTCGCGGATAGCGTGGTAGAAAAACAGATGAGAATAGTTCAGGAGATCGCTTCCCTGCTTGGCGAGACCGCCGCAGAGACCAAGATCGCGCTGACCAAGCTAAAGGAGTCTATCGACGATGAATGATTTGTGCGCAGATATAGGATATAAAAGCATCAATCACGTCGGCGAGGAGCTTTGCGGCGACCACGTAGACATCGTGGAGGAAAACGAAAATTCCACAGTCATCGTGTTAGCTGACGGTCTTGGCTCGGGTGTTAAGGCGAGTATCCTTTCAACTCTTACGTCCAAGATCATCTCCACGATGATGGCGGAAGGACTTCCCATCGAAGAATGTGTGTCTACCATAGCCGCAACTCTTCCCGTCTGCTCGGTGCGCGGAGTGGCGTATTCCACGTTTACCATTATTCATCTTCTGAATAATGAAATAGCCGAGATCATTCAGTACGACAATCCTCACGTGATCATAATAAGAGATTACGATCAGTACGATTATCCTATGACCGAAATGAACATCGGCGGCAAAAAAATCTACAAATCCACTATCAAGCTGCAGGAGGACGACGTGTTTATCGCCATGAGCGACGGCTGTCCCCATGCGGGAATGGGCGGAAAATACAATTTCGGATGGAAAAGGAAGGATATCGCCGACTTTATGCAGGCGATGGTTGCGGGCGGTTTTACCGCTAAAAACCTTTCCACAATGCTGGTTGACGAATGCGATAAGCTCTACGGTCACAAGCCGGGCGACGATACCACCGCTTGCGTCGTGAAGATAAGGAAGCGAGAGCCTATGAATATTCTCTTTGGCCCTCCCTCCAACCGCGATGACGCCAACAGAATGATGTCACTTTTCTTCTCCAAGGAGGGCAAACACATCATCTGCGGCGGTACTACTTCTTCGATCGCGTCAAAATATCTGGGCAAACCCCTTCAGGCAAGCCTTAACTTTGAAAGAAGCGACGTTCCCCCTATCGCGCGCATCGAGGGCGTTGACCTCGTAACCGAAGGCGTTATTACCATGAACAAGGTCATTCAGTACGCCAAGGATTATCTCGGCGATAACGAGCTTTACGAAGAATGGAGCTTCAAGAAGGACGGCGCGTCGCTTATCAGCCGACTTTTGTTCGAGGAAGCGACGGATATCAACTTCTACGTCGGCAGAGCGGTCAACCCCGCCCATCAGAACCCCGATCTTCCCATCAACTTCAACATAAAAATGAATTTGGTCGAGGAGCTGTCCGCTTGCCTGAAAAAAATGGGCAAACGCATTAAAGTTAGTTATTTTTGAGGTGTAAAATGCGTAAATTTGATACAAAAGTACAACATTTGAAATATAAAGTATTGCGTGAAGTGGCTCGCCTTGCGTGGGATGATAAGCTGCTCGATAACGTTATGGATATTCCCAAAAATATCGTCCCCGGCAATGAGCCTACCATGCGCTGTTGCGTGTATAAGGAAAGAGCTATTCTCGGCGAGCGTGTAAAGCTTGCGATGGGCGGCGATAAGGACAATCCTAATATTATAGAGGTCATAGATATCGCCTGCGACGAGTGTCCCGTTGGCGGTTATGAGGTGACCAACGCCTGCCGCGGCTGTCTCGCTCACCGTTGCGAGGACGTGTGCAAATTCGGAGCGATCACCTTCGACCACAATCACGTTGCCCACATCGACAAATCCAAGTGTAAGGAGTGCGGCGCCTGCGCCAAGGTCTGCCCCTATACCGCCATCGTAAGTCGCAAGCGTCCTTGCCAGAATGCTTGTAAGGTCAAGGCAATTTCGATGAACGAGCAAAGTGCGGCGGCTATCGACAACTCCAAGTGCATACAGTGCGGCGCTTGCGTATATCAGTGTCCCTTCGGCGCGATCATGGACAAGTCCTTTATACTAAACGCCATCGATATTCTCAAAAAGAGTGAGAGGAACACTCGAGGCGGCAATTACAAGGTCTATGCCGTTGTTGCTCCCTCGATCTCCAGCCAATTCTCTTACGCAAAGCTGGGTCAGGTCATAACCGGACTTAAAAAGCTCGGCTTCCACGACGTTATCGAGGCGGCGCTTGGCGCGGATATGGTTGCTATGGCAGAAGCGAGAGAGCTTTCCGAAAAGGGACTTCTCACAAGCTCCTGCTGTCCCGCATTCGTGCAATATATAAAATCTGCGTTTCCGAATCTTGTAGAACATATTTCTCACAATATGTCTCCTATGGCGGTACTTGCAAAGTACATCAAGGAGACTACGCCTAACGCAAAGGTCATCTTTATCGGCCCTTGTACCGCTAAAAAGGCAGAGGCGCAGCTTGAGGAGGTCAAGCCTTGGGTTGATACTGTCCTTACCTTTGAGGAGCTTCAGGCGCTCTTTGACAGCCGCGATCTCAATATTGCTTCCCTTGAGGAAGGCGTTCTCGACAACGCATCCTACTTCGGCCGTATCTTTGCCCGCAGCGGAGGTCTTACCGATGCGGCGGCACAGGCGATGAAAGAACAGAATATCGATTTTGAGATAAAGCCCGTAGTATGCGACGGAATAGAAGCCTGCCGTATCGCTCTGCTCAAGCTGAGCAAGGGTGCGCTTGACGGCAACTTTATCGAGGGTATGGCTTGTGTCGGCGGTTGTATCGGCGGCGCGGGATGCCTCACCCACGGTGAGAAAAACAAAGCCGAGGTAGACAAATACGGTCGCGAAGCGCTTGAAAAGAACATCAGCGACGCGATTTCGATCTTGAAATAACGCGAGAAATTTTTTGCTTTTCTCAACAAACAAAGATCCCCGACAAAGCAGAATTTGCTTTGTCGGGGTCTCTTTTTCAGAGCTGAATAATTACTTTTCATCGGTAACTTTTGCCTCAATTACAGAAACAAAATCCTGTCAAAAATCAAAAAAGCTATTGACAACTTCAAAAACCAATGGTATAATATATCGTAATATTTAAACGCTGAGACCGAGAGGAGTAGGTTGTTTGTCTCTTTCAGAGAGTGAGTGTTTGGTGTGAACTCACAGAGGCGGCGGCTGAAGGTAGCTTGTGAGCGGCGTGGGTGAAGGCTTTTGTTGTGTAACTCACGACGGTGGCGACGTTAGAGCCTTTGAGTGGTGTTTGCTTGCAAACACAAATTAGGTGGTACCGCGTATTTTACGTCCTGATATGTTGACATATCGGGGCTTTTTTATTTGTTTAAAATTTTAGAAAAATATATTTGAAAGGAACGAAAAAATGAATTCCTACAACGAATTGCCGAAGACGTATTCTCCGTCCGAGTTTGAGGACAGAATATACGCCGAGTGGTGTGAAAAGGGATATTTCACACCCGACAAGAATAACACAAATCCCTCTTTTTCAATAGTAATTCCCCCTCCCAACGTCACGGGTCAGCTTCACATGGGTCATGCCCTTGACGAGACCTTGCAGGACATTCTCGTCCGCTACAAGAGAATGCAGGGCTTCAACACCCTTTGGGTTCCCGGCACCGACCACGCGGGTATCGCGACACAGATCAAGGTCGAGGAAAGACTTCGCGTTGACGAGGGTCTGACCAGATACGACCTTGGTCGCGAAAAGTTCCTTGAACGCGTTTGGGGTTGGAAAGACACTTACGAGGCTCGCATCACGGGTCAGCTCAAAAAGCTCGGCGCGTCCTGCGACTGGACCAGACAGCGCTTCACTATGGACGAAGGCTGCTCCAAGGCTGTTCGCGAGGTCTTCGTTAACCTTTACGACAAGGGACTTATCTACCGCGGATACCGTATCATCAACTGGTGTCCCAGATGTCTCACTGCGCTCTCCGACGCAGAGGTTGAATATAAGGATCAGCCCGGTAACTTCTGGCACATCAAGTATCCCATTATCGGCGAGGACGGATACGTTGAGGTAGCTACCACCCGTCCCGAGACTATGTTCGGTGATACCGCCGTTGCGGTCAACCCCGAGGACGAGAACACCAAGCACCTTATCGGTAAAAAGGTACTTCTCCCCATCGTAAATCGCGAAATTCCCGTAATTGCTGATGACTACGTTGAGATAGGCTTCGGTACGGGTTGCGTTAAGATCACCCCCGCCCACGACCCCAACGACTTTATGGTCGGTCAGAGACACAATCTTGAGCAGATCAAGGTCATGAACGACGACGCGACTATGAACGCTTACGCGGGCAAGTACGAGGGCATGGACAGATACGCTTGCCGTAAGGCTCTCGTTGCCGATCTTGAAGCAGAGGGTTATCTCGTAAAGACCGAGCCTCACGACCACAACGTTGGCGTCTGCTACCGTTGCGGAACTACCGTCGAGCCTATGACCAGCGATCAGTGGTTCGTAAAGATGAAGCCCCTCGCTGCTCCCGCTATCGAGGCGGTCGAGAACGGCAGCATCAATTTCGTTCCCGAGCGTTTCTCCAAGAACTACTTCAACTGGATGAACAACATCCTCGACTGGTGCATCTCCCGTCAGCTCTGGTGGGGTCACAGAATCCCTGCATTCTACTGCGACGATTGCGGCGAGATGACCGTTTCCAAGACCGATATTGATACCTGCCCCAAGTGCGGCGGCAAGGTTCATCAGGACGAGGACGTGCTTGATACATGGTTCTCCTCTGCTCTTTGGCCCTTCTCAACTCTCGGTTGGCCCGAGCAGACCGAGGATCTGAAGCGCTACTACCCCACCGACGTTCTCGTAACCGGTTACGATATAATCACCTTCTGGGTATCTCGTATGATATTCTCGGGTCTTGAGCATATGGATGCAAAGCCCTTCTCCACCGTATTTATTCACGGTCTTGTAAGAGACGCACAGGGCAGAAAGATGTCCAAATCTCTCGGTAACGGAATTGATCCCCTTGAGGTAATCAAGCAGTACGGTGCCGACGCGCTCAGATTTGCTCTTGCTACGGGCAACTCTCCCGGAAACGATATGAGATTTTCCGACGAGAAGATCGAGGCGGCAAGAAACTTTGCAAATAAGCTTTGGAACGCTTCGAGATTCGTACGAATGAACCTCACTATCGACGAGATCAAGCTCCCCGACAGCGACAAGCTTGCGATCGAGGACAAGTGGATACTCAACGAATTCAACGCTCTCTGCGAGAACGTAGTCACCAATCTCGATAACTTCGAGGTCGGAGTAGCCCTCGGCGCTATCTACGGATTTGCTTGGGACGTCTTCTGCGACTGGTACATCGAGCTTGCAAAGGCGAGACTTAACGAAAAGGACACCGAGGCAAACCTCGTTTGTCAGAACGTTATAGCATACATTCTTCAGGGTATTCTGAAGCTGCTCCATCCCTTCATGCCCTTTATCACCGAGGAGATCTATCAGGCTCTGCCCCACGAGTGCGAGAGCATTATGATATCCGAGTATCCCAAGGCTTGCGAGTGCCGCTCCTTCCCTGCTGATGCCGAGAAGATGACCAAGATCATCGACGCGATCAAGGCGATAAGAACGAGAAGAAGCGAAATGAACGTTCCTCCCTCCAAGAAGGCAAAGGTCTATCTCGCAACAAAATATACCGACGTTTTCTCAACCTCCGAAGCGTTCTTCGTCCGTCTTGCATCGGCATCCGAGCTGATCGTTGCCGAAGGCTTCGCCGAGACCGAGGTCAGCGCCGACAACGCACTTCAGATCATAACCGACTCGGCGACCATATTCCTTCCTCTTGCCGACATTATCGACTTTGAGAAGGAAAAGGCTCGTCTTGAGGGTGAAAAGAAAAAGCT
>JAZNII010000094.1:0-68422 GCA_045577415.1 Eubacteriales bacterium | reverse complement strand
AGGACAGAAAGATCGCGATGGTGTTCCAGAACTACGCTCTGTATCCCCATATGTCCGTGTTTGAGAACATGGCATTCGGTCTGAAGCTCAATAAGACCCCCAAGGAAGAGATCAAGCGCCGCGTGGAAGAGGCTGCGCGCGTTCTGGATATCACTCACCTGCTTGACAGAAAGCCCAAGGCTCTGTCGGGTGGTCAGAAGCAGCGTGTGGCGCTGGGCCGTGCAATCGTTCGTCATCCTGCCGTATTCCTTCTTGACGAGCCTCTCTCCAACCTCGACGCAAAGCTTCGTGCAACCATGAGAACCGAGCTTACCAAGCTTCACCAGAGAGTTGAGACAACCTTCGTATACGTTACCCACGACCAGGTCGAGGCTATGACGATGGCAACCAGAATCGTTGTTATGAAGGACGGTCTTATTCAGCAGGTTGATACTCCTCAGAATCTTTACGATAGCCCCGTCAACATGTTCGTTGCAGGCTTTATCGGCACTCCTCAGATGAACTTCATCAACGGCTCTCTCGTTCAGAAGGGTGATGACGTTTACTTTGAATTCGAAGGTAATGCTATCAAGGTTCCCGCAGAGAAGGCAAATAACCCCGCTCTTAAGGAATACATCGGTCAGGAAGTTGTTGTTGGTATTCGTCCTGAAAGCATTCACGACCAGCCCGCTCAGATCGCGGCACTCGAGGATAGCACAGTTGACGCTTACGTTGAAGTTACCGAGCTTATGGGTGCAGAGATTTATCTCTACCTCGTTATCGGCGAGACCAAGCTTACCGCTCGTGTATCCGCAAGATCTACTTCTCGCGCAGGTGATACTATCAAGATCGCTCTTGAATCTGCAAGAATGCACATCTTCGACAAGGACACCGAAAGATGCATCGTTCACTAATATGAATATTAAAACGGAACTCTCACGAGTTCCGTTTTTTTACGCTATAATCAACGGAGTTCCATCGGTCTCCGTTGTTTTTTATGATTGTTTATTGGTACTCCTTTTACTATTATCAATAATATTACAGGAAACCCAGATAGGTAATGCTTATGACACTGCACAAAAAACTGCCTAGAAAAATTTAAAAAACTATTGCAATAAGTAACTTTTTGTGTTATAATTCAATAGTAAATTTAAATTACCATTGGAGCAAAAATGGATATTGGGAAAAAGATAAAAAGGCTTCGCATCGAAAAGCTGATGACGCAATCTCAGCTTACGGGCGGAGAAATAACGAGAAATATGTTAAGCCGTATCGAAAACGGAGCGGCTCTGCCGTCCCTTGGCACCGTGGTGTATCTTGCGTCAAAGCTTGGTGTGCCTGCGGGGTATCTGCTTTCCGAGGGCGAGGAGGAGTTCATATACCACAAGACTGCGGTTATGAAAAATATACGTCGTGCATATACAGATAAGAACTTTGAGCTATGCAGAGATATGTGCATTACCGAGTTTGAAGAATTCGATGACGAGCTTGAGCTTATCCTCACCGATTGCTGTCTCGGCGTAGCGGAAGAAAGCATTAAGCACGGCCGACTTCACAAGGCTTGCTCATTTCTTGACGAAGCGGTCAGACATTCACGTAGCACTATGTTTGATACCACTACGCAGATGAACAGTATCGACATAATGTTCGGATTGCTCAAAGATATATCTCCCGCGCTGGATTCCGATGAAACAGACGCTGTTATAGCCGACGGCGCCTTTCATCCGTCTATTTTCAGCAGCGTTTTTTGCAAATACATATCGGTCATTCTTAATATTGACAAATATGAGTTTTTCGAACGTGATATTGGCGGCATTGATTCAACATCACTGACCGATCATGACAAGCTATTAATTCTGCATCTTCGTGCCAGATGGCTGATAAGTCAGGACAATTTTGAATCCGCGCTTGAGGTTTTGCGGCACGTTGTGGATTCCGAAACCGTTCCCGAAAGATTTCTTCTGTTCCTTGCTTGCTCCGATATGGAGATATGCTGCCGAGAAACGGGAGATTATAAGGGCGCATACGAATCATCGCAAAATAAGCTTGAAATACTTGAACACATGTTGGCAGAGGAATAATACTGCGAAATAACTATGAAACGAATTACTAAAATACTATTATCAACTTTTCTCGTTGCAATTTGCGTCTTACAATGCTCCTGCGCGTTTTTTCTTTATGACAATGCACGTTTTTCGGGTGGAGAGGCATTAAATGACGAGCTTATCGAGGAAATAAAGAACGACCTTTTTACATCGGATACTAAAGGCGATCAGCCCTCTGTAGAAGATAGCACAGATTTAAAGAATGAGGGTAATACAGATAACACTGAAAACGTATCGCCGGAAGCCGACGACTCCTCCGACAACGGTAACACGTCAGAAACCGAAGCCTCCCAACAAAACGTTGTTTATTGGACAAAAAGCGGTTCTGTCTGGCACTCTTATATTGATTGCGGTCATATAAAAAATTCAAAAAATATAATTTCGGGTACCGTCGAAGAAGCCGTTAATGAAGGAAAAAGTAATCTTTGCAAAAACTGCGGAAAAAGAGACGGCGAGTAAAATCTTGCAATTTTCAACAAAAAGCGCACACAATAAATAGCAAATCTATCCAAAATTTAAAAACGAACTAAAATTTATTGTAATATTATTGACAATAAAAGTATTATGTGATATAATAACTCCGTTAGGATTAATTTGGAGTAGAGAGTATGTAAAAGTGTAAAAAACATCACTGTTGTTTTAACATACAAATTAAAGCCTAACAAAAAATTCAAAACCGGATGGAGGAGTTCAAATGGAAATAGCTATCATAGCGCATGACATGAAGAAAGAGCTTATCACACAGTTTTGTATTGCATACTGCGGTATCCTCAGCAAGCACAACATCTGCGCTACCGGAATAACCGCTAAATATATATCCGAAGCAACAGGTCTAAAAATCGAAAAAATGCTTACAGGCGAGCAGGGCGGAGAACAACAGATCGCTTCCAGAATCGCTTACAACGAAATAGACGTTCTTATCTATTTCCGCGATACACGTCCTTCTTCCGATATATACTCCGATCATGACAAGGTCGAAAAGGAACTGCTGCTTGCGTGTGACCGCTACAATATCCCCGTCGCGACCAATATTGCGACCGCAGAGGTTATTATTATGGCGCTTGACAGGGGAGATCTCGATTGGAGAGAGGTCGTAAATCCCACGTCTACTTATAACAGAAGCCACAGATAAATTAACAATCCCAAAAGACACGTTCTATACACGAAGCGCACACAGAGAGAAAACGGTTGCTGAGAGTTTTTTGCGACAACGTATAGAATACCACTTTTGCGCTCAATTCAATACAAATGAGTTAAAAGCTCGGGTGGAACCGTGCATATTGCACCCCGAACACAGTCAATGTGTTCGGGGTCTTATTTTTTAGTAAAAAATTAACAGATAATATATTTCAGAAAGGCAAAGATTATGAAAATCAATTTTGGTTCACAGATTTTTGAATCCATGGCTCCCGTAGCGGTCTATGATGCCGCGAAGGAAGCTTTTGGCATGGTGGAAAGAAGCGTTATCGCTGCAAGCGTTAACGGTGAAACCGTTGCTCTGGGTTACGAGATCGACGCAGATGCCGACGTAAAGCTTCTTACCTTCGCCGACAAGGAGGGCGCTCACGTGTTCAGACACACCGCGTCTCACATTCTTGCTCAGGCGGTAAAGAGACTTTATCCCGACACCAAGCTTACCATCGGTCCCGCTATTGAGGACGGCTTCTATTATGACTTCGACAGCGACATCGCTTTCACTCCCGACATTCTCAAGGCGCTTGAGAGCGAGATGAAAAAGATCGTCAAAGAAAACCTCAAGATCGAAAGATTTGAGCTTCCCCGCGACGAGGCTATCGCGTTTATGACAGAGAAGAACGAGCCTTACAAGGTTCAGCTTATCGAGGAGCTTCCCAAGGGTGAGACCATAAGCTTCTACCGTCAGGGCGAGTTCACCGATCTCTGCGCAGGTCCTCACCTTTTCGCAACGGGCGCTGTTAAGGCATTCAAGCTGACGCAGTGTACCGGCGCTTATTGGAAGGGCGATCAGAACAATAAGCAGCTCCAGAGAATCTATGGTCTTGCATTCCCCTCAAAGGACGAGCTTAACGCTTACGTCACTATGCTCGAAGAAGCAAGAAAGCGCGACCATAACAAGATAGGCAGAGAGCTTGAATATTTCACCACTGTTGACTCTATCGGTCAGGGTCTTCCTATCCTTATGCCCAAGGGCGCTCGCGTTATCCAAACTCTCCAGAGATGGATCGAGGACGAGGAGCAGAGACGAGGCTATCTTCTTACCAAGACCCCTCTTATGGCAAAGAGAGACCTTTATAAGATTTCGGGACACTGGGATCACTACCGCGACGGTATGTTCATACTGGGTGACGCCGACGACGAGACAAAGGAGTGCTTCGCTCTCCGCCCTATGACTTGTCCTTTCCAGTATCAGGTATTCCTTAATAAAAAGCGTTCCTACAGAGATCTTCCCATGAGACTTGGTGAGACCTCCACTCTGTTCAGAAACGAGGAGAGTGGTGAGATGCACGGTCTTATCCGCGTCCGTCAGTTTACGATCTCCGAGGGACATCTTATCCTTCGTCCCGAGCAGCTTGCGGAGGAGTTCAAGGGTTGTCTTGATCTCGCCCTCTACTGCCTTGACACACTTGGACTCAGAGAGGATTGCACCTTCCGCTTCTCTCAGTGGGATCCCAAGAGAACAGATAAGTACGAAGGCTCTCCCGAACAGTGGGATGAGGCGCAGGGAATTATGGAAAAGCTTCTTGACGAAAATCTCGGCAAGGGCAACTACGCTATCGGTATCGACGAGGCAGCGTTCTACGGTCCTAAGCTCGACATCCAGATCAAGAACGTATTCGGCAAGGAAGATACCCTTATCACCATCCAGATCGATATGCTTCTTGCAAAGAAGTTCGGTATGGAATACGTCGATTCAGATAATACGATGAAGACACCTTATATCATCCACCGCACTTCTATGGGATGCTACGAAAGAACCCTTGCGCTTCTCCTTGAAAAGTACGCAGGCGCGCTTCCCACATGGATGGCTCCTATTCAGGTCAGAATGTTGCCTATCGGCGACGAGCAGATCGAGTACTGCGAGGCAATCGCTACCAGACTTACAAATCTCGGCGTTCGTTGCGAGGTAGACAAGAGAAATGAGACTATCGGATATAAACTCCGTAACGCTCAGCTTGAAAAGCTGCCTTATATGATCGTTGTGGGCGCGAAAGAGGTTGAAAGCAACACAGTTGCAGTCCGTTCAAGAAAGGACGGCGAAAAGGGCGCTATGTCTCCCGATCAGTTCATCAGCGAGCTTCTTCTTGAAATTGCAGAGAAGAGAAGATAATTGTTAATTAACACCCTTGGGGATACTCCAAGGGTGTTTTTGATGTAATTACAGGCATTTTAAAGTATTAAATTATTAAAAATATAATAATATATAAATTGTTTACAAAAAAAGTATTTACAAAACTCAAAAAAAGTAGTACAATATTTGGTAGAATTTATATATTGGGGGAATAGCGATGTCTAAACCTATTTATAAGCGTATTTTAGTTAAAATTTCGGGCGAAGCTCTCAAAAACGGATGTGAGAATGATATTCTCGATTTCGATTTTGTTGACAAGGTTGTAGATTCCATCGACAAGTGCCTTAAGGCGGGCGTTGAGGTTGCTATTATTGTCGGAGCGGGCAATATATGGCGCGGCGCGAGAAAGGGCGTAGGCATGAACCGAGCAAGAGCCGACCACATGGGTATGCTCGCAACCGTTATCAATTCCTTGGCGCTTCAGGATGCCTTTATCAGACACGGAATCGACGCAAAGGTCCTTTCCTCGGTCGAGATGAATACATTCGCTGATTTTTACACTCAACGAGATGCCGACAGATACCTTTCCGAGGGTAAGGTCGTTATTTTTGGCGGCGGTCTTGGCGCTCCCTATTTCTCAACCGACACCCCTGCAGTAGTTCGCGCAGCCGAGATCGGAGCTGACATCGTGCTTATGGCAAAGAACGTTGACGGTCTGTATACCGCCGACCCCAAGAAGGATCCCACCGCTGTGCGTTACAACGATGTTACATACGCCGAGATCCTTGACAAAAACCTGAAAGCGTTTGATCTCACTGCAGTTTCCTTCTGTAACGAAAATGACATCGATTGCTATGCTTTCGCGCTCTCTGACCCCGAAAACATTTATCGCACGGTCATGGGTAACACCACAGGAACAAAAATGCATAAATAATAACTTACATACATAGAAAGGGAATCAAAATTATGAATTACAACACAAAAGAACTTGAATCAAAAATGCAGAAATCTATCGCGTCGTACGAAATTAACCTTGCTTCCATCCGCGCAAGCCAGGCTAATCCTGCAGTTCTTTCTCGTGTAACCTTCGATTACTGGGGTTCTCCCGCAGAGATCACCGCTATGGCAAACGTAAGAGTCGCTGATGCAAAGACGCTTGAGATCATTCCTTACGACGCAAGCACTCTCAAGGCTATGGAAAAGGCTATTCAGACCTCTGATATAGGAATTAACCCCTCCAACGACGGTAAGATCATCCGTCTCGTTTTCCCCCAGCTTACCGAGGAGAGACGCCGCGAGCTTGCTAAGCAGGTTCAGAAGATGGGCGAGGAGGCTAAGGTAGCTGTCAGAAATATCAGACGTACCGCTAACGACGATATTAAGAAACAGAAGAAGGACGGTCTCCTTACCGAGGATGACGTTAAGAACGCTGAAAAGGCAGTTCAGGATCTTACCGACAAATACGTAAAGAATATTGAAACCATTACAACCGCTAAGGAAAAGGACATTATGAAGGTCTGATCCCGCGGATAGGCATTAAAGCGGAAGGAAAAAGCTTCCGCTTTAATTGCAGTTTGATAAACACAAATTTTAACAACTTTGACGGAGTAATATGAGCAAAGAAATTATTAAGGTGGATGAAAGACTCAAGCACATCGCTTTTATTATGGACGGCAACGGAAGGTGGGCTACATCTCGCAATATGCCGAGAGAAGAAGGGCATAAGGAAGGCGTAAAGGCTTTTATAGATGCGGTGGAATATTGCCGAAAGATCGGAATAGAATATATTACGGTCTATGCCTTTTCTACTGAAAACTGGAAGCGCCCCAAAAAAGAGGTGGATGCCATAATGGCGTTACTTGAGCAATATCTTGATAGCTTTTTCAACGATAACAAGTCCGATGGATTGGGACAGGTGCGCTTTATCGGCGATACAAGCGTGTTGAGCATACCCTTGAAAGCAAAGATTAAGCTGATAGAGAAGATTACCTCAAAGCGCCATTCCGTCTTGAACGTCGCCGTAAATTACGGCTCGCGTCTTGAGATCACCAATGCGGTCAACCGACTTATCGCAAGCGGTAAGTCCCAAGTCACCCCAGAGGACATTGATTCCGCGCTTTATACGGGAGGCTGTCCGGACCCCGATCTTATCGTGAGAACGGGCGGAGATCTGCGAATATCAAACTTTTTGCTTTGGCAAGCCGCATACTCAGAGTTGTATTTTACCGACACACTCTGGCCCGATTTCGGTCCCGAGGAGATAGACCGCGCAGTTGCCGAATTTTACTCCAGAAAACGCCGTTTTGGCGGACTTGACAAAAACACCGAGAAGAAGAAGGGTTGATCATTATGATTAAGAGAACTATTACCGCAATCGTTGCGCTTTGCGTATTTATACCCATGTTAATATTCAGCGACACATGGATATATACCGTTTTGATAGGCGTTTGTATAGCAATTGCGGTTTTCGAGGCAATACATTGCATAGGTCAGAAAAAGAACTTTTTCCTAACCATACCGCTTTGTGCCGCATCCTTTTTTATGCCTATCTATACCAGATACGCAAGTGTTTACGGTGACGTGGGAGATATATTCGTCGGTGGCTCTGTGCTTATAATTTCTGTGTCTCTTTATATTTTTACAGTTGCAGTCTTTGGCAACAAGACTCTGAATGTTGCAGACGCAGGACTTCTTATAGCGATGTTTATTTATGTGAACGCAGGATTCAGTGCCACGGTTTATATCAGAGACGTAGCGACAAACGGTGCATATCTTATATATCTTCCTTTTATCGTCGGTTGGGTGACCGATACCTTTGCTTATTTTTGCGGCAGACTTTTCGGCAGACATAAGCTTATCCCCTCGGTAAGTCCCAAGAAAACCGTTGAGGGCGCTATTGGCGGCACTCTTTTCGGCGCAGGCTCCGTGGTGCTGTACGCTTTCGTTATCGAAAAATTTTTCAATCCCGACGGAATTATTGACGCAAACTACATAGCTCTCGCTTTGTTCGGAATCCTCATTCCTATCGTCGGACAGATCGGCGATCTTATAATGTCTGTCATCAAAAGAAATTACAGCATAAAGGATTACGGAAATTTTTTCCCGGGCCACGGGGGAATGCTCGACAGATTCGATTCCGCGCTTGCAAACTGCCTCGTCCTTGCCATCGCTTGTACCTATTTTGACCTTCTTCCAAATATAATTTGATTCAATCAAGGATGTATAAAATGAAAGATAATAAACCCTCAATGATCGTCCTCGGCTCTACGGGCTCGGTCGGCGAGCAGGCTATCGACGTAGCGAAAAAATTTAACGTTAGAGTTGATGCGCTATCCGCTCACAAGAACGCCAAGCGCGTAGAGGAGCAGGCCAGGCAGTTTAAGGTCAAGGCTTGCGCCATGAGCGACACCGATGCGGCTCGCGACTTGAAAGACAGACTCAAGGATACCGAAATAAAGGTGTATTGCGGCACCGAGGGAATCTGTGAAATGATTGCAGAGACCAAAGGTGACGACGGTTGCGAGCAGGTGGTTGAGAACTCTATTCTGGGTGAAGCGGGTCTGAAGCCTACTTTGGCAACGCTTCACGCAAAGAAAAAGCTTGCGCTTGCAAATAAGGAGTCTCTCGTCGTAGGCGGTGAGATCGTTATGCAGGCGGCAAGGGATAGCGGACACGAGATCCTTCCCGTGGATAGCGAGCATTGCGCAATATTCCAATGTTTGCGCTCGGGCAAACAAAGCGAAGTAAAAAACTTAATACTGACCGCTTCGGGAGGTCCTTTCTTTGGTTATACTAAAGAACAGTTAAAAACCGCCACTCTTGATTCTGCGCTGGCGCATCCCACTTGGTCAATGGGAGCAAAAATAACCGTTGATAGCGCAACCCTTATGAACAAAGGCTTTGAGGTCATCGAGGCAGTCCACTTGTTCGGCGTAAGTCCCGAACAGATCAAGGTTGTGGTTCACAGAGAAAGCATAATACATTCCGCGGTTGAATTTATTGACAACAGCGTTATCGCGCAGATGTCTGTTCCCGATATGCGCCATTGTGTTCAATACGCGCTTACTCACCCCGAAAGAGGAGAGGCAACGACCGAAGCGCTTGATCTTTTCTCGGTTGGAAAGCTGACGTTCCAAAGACCCGATCCCGATACCTTTATTCTTTTAAACAAAGCATTTGAAGCTATAAAGCTGGGCGGAGCTGTTCCGGCTATACTTAATGCTGCAAACGAGGAAGCAGTTGCGGCATTTTTACAGAAAAAGATCGGTTTTTACGATATTTGCGAGATAGTCTGCATTGTTGTAGATGAAATGCATACCTGCAAAGACGTTCACGATCTTGATACAATACTTTATATGGCGAGACAGGCAAGAGAGTCAGCTCAAAAACATATTGCCGCTCGCGCATAAAATATTTTTACGGAGAAATTAATGGATACTGTTTGGTACTTGTTGCTGACGTTGCTTTTGCTCAGCGTTATGGTAGTTATTCACGAGCTGGGACATTTTTTGTTCGCAAAGCTTTTCAAGGTTACCGTACTGGAATTTTCAATCGGTATGGGACCCGCGATTTTCACTACCGCAAGAAAGAAGAAAAAGACCGACGACGGCGGCAATTCTATAGGAAACACATTTCATTCTTCACAAGACGAGTCAGTTGATGCGGCTCAAGAGGTTGTTTCCCACAATAAAGCTATCGATCCCGAAAATCAAAAAACAGTATTCAGCATAAGGGCATTTCCCGTCGGAGGTTACGTCAGAATGGCAGGAGAGGACGAAGCATCAACAGACGCTAATGCCTTCTGCAACAAAAAGGTCTGGCAAAGATTTCTTATAACAGTTGCGGGACCCGTAATGAATATTCTGCTCGGAATACTTTGCATGTTCACCTTAGTCGGCATTGACTGCATTCAGGACGGCTATCTTGCGTCAAACGTAGTAGGAGAATTTTTCGAGGAATCCACCTCAGATCAAAGCGGTCTTATGGTTGGAGACAAAATAGTCAAAATTGACGGTGTTTACGTCCATACGGGTCAAGAGGTAGTTTACGAGATCCTGAATAACGGATACGAGCCTATTGATATTGTTGTTGTCAGGAACGGAGAACGGGTATTGCTGGAGAATGTTGAATTTCCAACCGAAGAAACCGCTGGAACCACGATAGGCAATCGGGATTTTTACGTTTTAAAGGAAGATATATCATTTGTATCTGTTGTTAAGCACTCGATCTTCAGATCTGTCTCATCCGTTAAAATAATAGTTGACGGCATCAAGGACCTGTTAACCGGACGTTACGGCGCAGAAGCTGTTTCGGGTCCCGTTGGAATGGCAGGTGCCGTGGGAGATGCCGCAAAGATCGGCCCATACTCGCTTTTGAACCTATTTACACTGATAACGATGAACCTTGGCGTATTCAATCTTTTGCCTCTCCCTGCTTTGGACGGCGGAAGAATAATATTTCTTTTAATTGAAATGGTTCGCAGAAAGCCCGTCAAAAAAGAGGTCGAGGGAATGATAAATACAGTCGGACTCCTTGTTCTTCTGGCTCTGATGCTATTCGTTACGTTTAAGGACATCATCAATCTATTCTAAAAGGACAAATTCATGATCTACAATAAAATCAGACGTAAAACAAGAGAAATAACTGTCGGTAACGTAAAGATTGGCGGCGAGAATAAAATTGCCATTCAGTCTATGACCAACACCGATACCAAGGACTCTGTAGCTACGCTCGAACAGATCAAAAGACTCTCCAGCGCGGGCTGTGACGTAGTACGCATCACCGTTCCCGACGAGGAAGCTGCAGAAACGATCCGAATAATTAAAGAATCGGGTATCCGCACGCCTATCGTTGCGGATATCCACTTTGACTATCGCGCCGCTCTGAAATCTGCCGAATACGGAGTTGATAAGATTCGTATAAATCCCGGAAATATAGGTGATGAAGAGAGAGTCAAGGCTGTTGTCGATGCCTGCAAGGCAAAAAATATTCCTATCAGAATAGGTGTAAACAGCGGTTCTGTGGAAAAGCATATTCTCGCAAAATACGGATCTCCCACGCCTGAGGCTCTTTGCGAAAGCGCCCTTTATCACGCGTCTATTCTTGAAAAATACGATTTTTACGATACAGCGCTCTCTATAAAATCCTCTGATGTATCAACGATGATTGCGGCTAACAGATTAGTCGCGGAGCGTTGCGACTATCCGATACATATCGGTGTTACCGAAGCAGGTGACGAAAGAAAGGGAACTATAAAAAGCGCGATCGGCATAGGCTCGCTTTTGTGCGACGGCATTGGCGACACTTTGCGGGTATCTCTTACAGCAGACCCCGTAAGTGAGGTTGGAGCGGCAAAAAATCTTCTTAACGCGCTCAATATCGAAGGACAGTGCGGAATGAACATCGTCAGTTGTCCCACCTGCGGAAGAACGAAAATAGACCTTATATCTCTCTCCGCGCGTTTTGAGGATGCGATCGTCGCTGAAAAGCTTGATAATCTGCCAATAACTGTGGCTTTGATGGGTTGTATAGTCAATGGTCCCGGTGAAGCTCATGAGGCCGATCTTGGAATTGCGGGTGGACGAGGCGAGGCTCTGCTTTTTTCCCATGGACAAACCCTCGGCAAGATCAAAGAGGATGAGATCATCACCACACTTATAAAAGAAATCAAAAAAATCAAGGAAGAAAAATTTTCTTAAATATGGCAAAGACATTTTTACAGATTTTTGAAAAGTATAAAGCGGATGAGCGCGGCGAAGAAATTCTTAACCGCGCTCAGAATATAAAGATACAGGCCGACAAAGCAAACAGAATTTTGCAGGTGTCGGCCGATTTTCCCATGCTCATTGATAAAGAAACGCTTTATAGATTTGAGTCCGAGATTGCAAAGGCGTACGAGCTTAACTGGGTCAAGATAATGCCTCATTATCCCTCGGCGCTGTTTGACAGCGGATACGTTTCCGAGCTTTTAAAGGAGACCGAAAAGGTCGGGATCGTTGCTATGGGATTCTTTAATAAGTATCGCTATAATCTTGAAAACAACACGTTAAATATAGAAATTCCTTTTACCGAAAACGGAGTCAGATTACTTTACGACGCAAGAACTCCGGGAGTAATGCAGGGAATTATCCTGTCGGAATTCGGCGTTAACGTAAAGGTAAATATAGTCCATACAAGCGACGAGATTTTTCTCGCAAGCAACAATTCTCTTGAAAAGTATATAGAGGATTTTGACAAGCGTATGGCGGCTGAGGCAAAGGCGTACGAAGCGAGAATGGCTCAGAAGTTGACGTCGACACCTCCATCCGATGAGGAGGCAAATATGCTCCCCAGAAAGACCACGTTGTTTGATGAAAACGCAGTCGCAACGGTTGAAGACGGCATTTGCAGGATTGGAAACGGAGCTTTTGACATCTCGTCACCCGAATATGTTTACGGCGAGCCTTTTCCGATCACTCCCACGTCAATCGCCGACATTAACAAGCCGCAACGAAATATAGTCATCCTCGGTACGGTCTTTGACTACGCTCAAGAGCCAAGCCGTTCGGGCGACAAAATGAATATTTCCTTCTCAATAAGCGACGGAAACTCCTCTGTGGAGGTAAAATGCTTCGCTACTCTTGAAGATGCCGAGGAGATTGCCGCAAGCGTTAAAAACGGAGCGGTTCTGGCTCTTAAAGGATATGCAAAAAAGGAAATGCGAAAAGACAGAACAGAGGGAACCGATTTTCAGTTCTTCTTTAACAATATCGCTAAGATAAAGAAGCTCTCAAGAGTTGACAACGCCCCCGTTAAGCGCGTTGAGCTTCATCTGCACACCCAGATGTCCCATATGGATGCCCTTATTCCACCCGACGTTGCGGTCAAGCAGGCTAACGCGTGGGGACACCCTGCCGTGGCTATTACCGACCACGGAACGGTGCAGGGCTATCAGGATGCTATGCTTGCGTCCGAAAAGATAGGACAGAAGGTCATTTACGGCGTTGAAGCATACTTTGTAAACGACACCGCAGGCGCGCTTTACGGCAATTATAACGAGGATTTTGACGAAGAAACTATCGTTTTCGATATCGAGACTACGGGTCTTTCGGTGAAGAACTGTAAGATCACCGAGATTGGCGCGGTAAAGGTCAAGGACGGCGAGGTCGTTGAGGTATTTAACACCTTTGTAAATCCCGAGATACCTATCCCCGAGGATATAGTTCAGTTGACCGGAATTAACGACGAAATGGTCGCAGACGCGCCTAAAATAAGAGACGCGCTTGAAGCGTTTTTCAACTTTATCGGCGATAGAGACACCGATAAGAAAAAGCTTCTCGTTGCTCACAACGCAAGCTTTGATATGGGATTTATCCGTTACGCCGCCGAAGAATGCGGTCTGGAATTCAGAAATCCGTATCTTGACACGGTTGCGCTTTCAAGATACATAAACCCTGATTTGAAAAAGCATAAGCTTGACACTCTTGCGGAATATTATCAGCTTGGCGATTTCAACCACCACAGAGCCTGCGACGATGCGGCTATGCTTGCGGCAATTTACGTCAAGATGATAGCGTCGATGAGAGAGCAGGATATTAAGAGCTTTGAACAGCTCAAGCGCGATATGAGCGCAAACTCCAATCCGCTCAATCTCAAGCCCTATCATCAGATAATTCTTGTTAAGAACAAGATAGGTTTGAAGAACCTCTACAAGCTTATTTCCTTCGGTTTCTTGAAGTATTACAAGAGACACCCGAGAATTCCTAAGACCGAGCTTGAAAAGCACAGAGAGGGTCTTATAATCGGCTCTGCCTGCGAAGCGGGCGAACTCTTTACGGCTATCCTTGAAAACCGCCCTGAGGCAGAGATCGAGGAGATAGTCAACTTCTACGATTACCTTGAAATTCAGCCTATTTCCAACAACCAATTCCTTATAAGAGAGGAAAGGGCAAAGGACGACGAGGACCTTCGCAATCTCAATCGAAGAATAGTCGAGCTTGGCGAGAGATACAACAAACCCGTCGTTGCCACCTGTGACGCGCATTTTCTCAACAATGAGGACGAGCTTTACCGCAAAATATTGCTTGCAGGTCAGAAGTTTAAGGATTACGACTCAGAGTCACATCTTTATTACCGTACTACCGAGGAGATGCTTGAGGAATTCTCTTATCTCGGCGAGAAAAAGGCTTACGAGGTAGTCGTTACTAACACCAATATGATCAATGATATGATCGAAAGCGATATCCGTCCTTTTCCCAAGGGCACCTTTACTCCCGACATGGAGGGCGCAGAGGAGGATCTGACAAGGATCTGCTACGAGAGAGCAAAATCCATGTACGGCGATCCGCTCCCCGAGATAGTTGAGCAGAGGCTCGACAAGGAGCTGACCTCTATCATCAAAAACGGCTTCGCGGTGCTTTATATGATTGCGCAGAAGCTCGTTTGGTACAGTGAGCAGAACGGATATCTTGTAGGTTCACGAGGCTCTGTCGGATCTTCATTCGTAGCTTCTATGGCGGGTATCTCCGAAGTTAACCCTCTGCCGCCTCACTATTGGTGTCCCAGCTGTCAGTATAACGATTTCTCCAATCCCGACAAGGCAGGCTCCGGCTTCGACCTTCCCGACAAGAACTGCCCCAAGTGCGGTCACAAGCTGAACGCCGACGGTCACCACATTCCTTTTGAGACCTTCCTTGGATTCTACGGAGATAAATCCCCCGATATTGACCTTAACTTCTCAGGTGAGGTTCAGGGCAAGGTGCATAAATACACCGAGGAGCTTTTCGGTGCCGAAAACGTGTTCCGCGCGGGAACTATCGGTACGCTTGCCGACAAGACCGCCTACGGTTACGTTATGAAATTCCTTGAGGAAAAGGGAATCAGCCTGCCCCGCGCCGAGGTCAACAGAATAGTATCGAACTGCGTTGGAGTCAAGCGTTCAACGGGACAGCACCCGGGCGGAATAGTCGTTGTTCCCAAGGAGTACGAGATATACGATTTCTGTCCCGTTCAGCACCCTGCGGACGACCCCAATTCCGACATTGTGACCACGCATTTTACCTTCGAATATCTTCATGATACGCTTCTGAAGCTTGACGAGCTTGGACACGATATGCCGACCAAGTACAAGTATCTTGAAAAGTATTCGGGTAACACCAGCGTCATGGACGTTCCCATGAACGATAAGTCTGTTTATGAGCTATTCTTATCCACGAAATCTCTCGGCGTTTCTCCCGACGATATAAACTGTAATATCGGTACCTTTGGTCTGCCTGAGTTTGGTACTAGATTCGTTATCAAAATGGTTGAGGAAGCAAAGCCGAAATCCTTCTCCGACCTTTTGCAGATCTCGGGACTTTCCCACGGAACCGACGTTTGGACGGGCAACGCCCAAGACCTTATAAATGAGGGAATATGTAACATTTCAAACGTTATCGGATGTCGTGACAACATAATGAACGACCTTATCGCTTACGGCGTTGAAAAATCTCACGCCTTTAAGATAATGGAGTCAGTCAGAAAGGGTAAAGGTCTCACTCCCGAATGGGAAGAAGAAATGATCGCCGCGGGCGTTCCCGATTGGTATATCGGCTCTTGTAAGAAGATAAAGTATATGTTCCCCAAGGCACACGCGGCGGCGTACGTTATGTCGGCGATCCGTCTCGGCTGGTACAAGGTACATATTCCGATCGCATTCTATTGCGCGATGTTCACGGTCGCCCCCGGTGGATTTGACGCCGAGATAGTTATGGGCGGAAGAAGCAAGGTTCAAGCAACGATCAAAGATATTGAGCAGAGAACGAGAGAAAAGAAAGAGGTCACTCCCAAGGAGCAGGCAAGCATTCCCACGCTTCAGCTTATTAACGAGGCTATGGCGAGAGGAATCAAGTTCCTGCCCGTCAATATCATCAAGTCCGAATCCTCTGCATTTATACCCGAAAACGGCGCTATCCGTATGCCTTTCTCGGCATTGGGCGGACTTGGCGAGAATGCGGCGGCAAATATTGTTGCGGCGAGAGAGGAAGAACCCTTCTTCTCGGTTGAGGATCTTCAAATAAGAGCGAAGCTGACAAAATCGGTCATTGAAGTCCTCAGAAACAACAAGGTTCTTGAGGGACTTGACGAGACCGACCAATTAAGCTTTTTCTAATCACCAATTATAAAAAGATTGCCCCGACCGAAATTCGGTCGGGGTTGATTACATATTAGGAAGCCTTACGATTACCGCACTCAAAGAAAGCGTCGTTGTTGATAACTGTCTTTGAGGGAATGTCCGCATAAACAAGAGACGAGCAGTACGCAAATGCGAATTCGTCGATATATTCAAGTTGTTTAGGAAGTGTGATGTCAAAGAGCTTTTCGCAAGCGTAAAAGGTGTTATTTTCAATGATCTTAATACCGTTCGAAAGAGAAACGCCGGAAAGATTTCTGCATCCCTCAAAGCTCGCAGAGCCAAGACGGCTCACGGTTTCGGGAATCTTCACTGAATTAAGACTCGGGCAGTAAGCAAAGGCCTTTGCGCCGATCAATTCAAGGGAGTTGCCAAGGTCAACAGATGAAAGCTTGTCACATCCCATAAAGGCTCTTTCACCGATCTCGGCAGTGCTTGTCAGCTTGATCTCGGTCAACTCGCGGCACCAAGCAAACGCCTGATCTCCAATAAACTTGACCGATGCGGGAATAGTAACGCTCTTGATCAAAGCCGATCTCGAAAAAGCCTTTTCTGCAATTCCTACTACGGGATAACCTTGAACATCAGAGGGAATTACTATATGCTCATCAAGGCAGTTGCCGATACCGCGCAGAATGGCCACGCCGTTCTTCATAACCGCATATTCAAGACCGCGAGAAACCTTCATCGGTGTGACTCCTTTCCGCAAATTGCATGCTTGTCGTAGTAAATATAAACCTATTTTACACCAAAAAACCTTTTTTGTCAACCCCATTTGCGGAAATTGCCGTTTCGGGGGCGTTTTTTCGTTAATTTGGCGCAAATTTTATAATGTCATTTGCGTTAAAATTATATGCGTAATTATTGGATTTAATCACTAATGTTAACCATTTCTTAATTATTTTTTGATACAATAATATTATCATATTGAATTACTTTGGAGAAAAAATTATGAAAACTAAAGTTGAGATCAAAAAGCTTGATGAAAGGGCAATAATTCCGACTTACGGCACCGAGTTTTCCGCAGGTGCTGATATTTACGCGCTCCTTGACGAGCCTACGGTTATCGCTCCCGGTGAGACCAAGCTTATCCACACGGGAATTGCCTTCGCCATCCCCGAGGGACTTGTAGGGCTTGTTTTTGCCCGTAGCGGCATGGCGGCAAAGCGCGGTTTAGCACCCGCAAACAAGGTGGGCGTTATCGACAGTGACTACCGCGGCGAGCTTATGGTTGCGCTCCACAATCAAGGCAGTATTCCTCAAACAGTAGAAAACGGTGAGAGGATAGCGCAGATGTCGTTTATCCCGTATTACACTGCGGAATTTGATCTGAAGGACGAGCTTTCCGAGACGGTTCGAGGCGCGGGCGGCTTCGGCTCTACGGGAACCAAGTAATTTTTTTGCAAAATCATTGACTTTTACCCGTTTTGGGGGTATAATTCATTTGGGTTTATTAATTTATAATCAGAAAGGCGATAAGATGACTAAAATTGACATATTTTCGGGTTTTCTCGGCGCGGGAAAGACCACTCTTATCAAAAAGCTTATAGAAGAAGCCTATCACGGCGAAAAGATCGTTCTTATCGAGAACGAATTTGGCGAGATCGGCATTGATAGCGGATTTCTTGCCGAGGCAGGCATCAAGATCAACGAAATGAACTCGGGATGCATCTGTTGCTCGCTTGTAGGAGACTTTGCAGAGGCTCTTAAAAAAGTTATTTCCGAGTACACTCCCGATCGCATACTTATCGAGCCTTCCGGAGTTGGCAAGCTCTCCGATGTTATCAAAGCAGTCAAGAACGCAGACACCGAGGGGGCAGAGCTTAACGGATTTACCACTATCGTTGACGCAAACAAGTGTAAGATGCACATGAAGAACTTTGGTGAGTTCTTCAACGATCAGGTGGAGAATGCAGGATGTATCGTGCTTAGCCATACGGGCAATATTTCCGAGCAGAAGATCGCAGATTGCGTAGCGCTTCTCAAGGAGCATAACTCTACCGCGGTCATCGTTTCCACACCTTGGGATCAGCTTACCGGCGCACAGCTTCTCGAAGCTATGGAGCGCAAGTCTACCCTTGAGGCAGAAATGACCGAGCTTGCCGAGGCGGCACACGAGCATCATCACGAGCATCACGAGCATCATCATGATGAGGATTGTTGCTGCCATCACGAGCATGAGCATGAACACCATCATCACCACGATGAGGATTGTTGCTGTGATCACGAGCATGAACATGAACATCATCACCACGATGACGAGTGTTGTCACCACGATCACGACCATGATCACGACCACGAGCATCATCATGAATATGACGAGCATGGAAACTGCTCTTGCGGTCATCACCACGACCACGACCACCACCATCACCACGCCGACGAGGTGTTCGTAAGCTACGGCGCCGAGACTACCAAGAAGTTCAACGCTGATCAGCTCAAAGCCGCTCTTGAGAGCTTCACCGACACCGAAAAATACGGAATGATCCTACGCGCAAAGGGAATCGTCGAGTCCGACGACGGCAGATGGATCCACTTCGACTACATCCCCGGCGAGCCTGACATACGATACGGCGGCGCAGGTGTCATTGGACGTCTCTGCGTTATCGGCTCTAAACTCCATAAGAATGCCGTATCCGAGGCTATCGGCGTAGAACTGGCTTAATTTTCAATAAGGAAAGGCAATCAAAATGGCACAACCTACTATTCCAGTATATCTTTTTACCGGCTTTCTTGAGGGCGGTAAAACACATATAATTCAGGAGTCTATGGCAGACGAGCGCTTCAACACCGGCGAAAAGACTCTTATCATCCTCTGCGAGGAGGGAATCGAGGAGCTTGACGTCACCGAATTCCCCGGCAAGAACGTCTACCTCGCAACTCTTGACAGCGAAGTTGACGTTACCGCAGAAAAGCTTGAATCCTGCCGCGAGGGTCACAAGATCGACCGCGTTATTATCGAATACAACGGTATGTGGCAGTTGGCAACGCTTTATAATAATCTGCCTGCTGATTGGTTTATCTTCCAGAATATGATGTTTGCCGACGCAAACACGTTTTTCGCTTACAATCAGAACATGAGAAGCCTTATGGTAGATAAGCTTATGTCCTGCGAAATGATAGTCCTCAACCGCACGCCCGACAATATCGACAAGGATGAGGTTCACAAGATAGTCCGCGGCATTTCCCGCAGAGCGACTATAACCTACGATTATCCCGACGGTCACGTTGAATACGATGAGATCGAGGATCCTCTGCCTTTTGACATTGAGGCAGATGTTATCATTATCGAGGACGACGACTACGCGATCTGGTACAGAGACCTCAGCGAGGAAATGGAGAAATACGACGGTAAGACCGTCAAATTCAAGGGCGTAGTAGCAAGAGATATGAAGCTTGGCAAGGACGCTATCGTTATCGGCAGACACGTTATGACCTGTTGTGTTGAGGATATTGCATATAGCGGTCTCGTATGCAAATTCAAGTCAAACGTCGCTTATAAAAATTACGATTGGATAAACGTTCAGGGCAAGATCAAGATAGAGAAGAACAAGCTCTACGGCAGACCCGGCCCCGTTATTTACGCCGAAAGCAGCGCATACACCGACAAGCCCGAAAAGGAAGTCGCAACTTTCTATTAATTAAAAAATCTCGGAGAAATTTCTTCGAGATTTTTTGTTCTCCAAAATAGCGTAACATATCCCCAAATTCGACATAGAATGATATTGAGAAAGCAGTTCCACGGCTTTCTGACAAAACATATAGGGGGAAATATTATGCAAGATAACAGATTTTCATGCGGCCCCGGCATTGGCAAGGAAACTGTTTGTATAGAGACTAACAGAATACTTGACTCTTGCAGAGACCGCGATTGTTTTGAAAACGCAAGGGTTTTTCTGACCGATTTCGGCAAGGAGATCATTGATCATACCGGTACTGTCAGAGTTAAGAGCGCTTGCATCGCTCAGACCCATATAAGCCTCGATCCCGTTCAGTTCAACAGAGGCTTTTACACCGTTAATATTCGTTTCTACGTTAAGCTGGTATTTGAGGGTTGCATCGGAAACGGTCGTTCCCAGGAATTTGAGGGCGTCGCCGTTCTCGACAAAAAGGTAATTCTTTACGGCGGTGACTGTAACGTAAGCACCTTCCGCGGCGGCGGAGATTTTTCGGATTTCTGCTCACGGGTTGAGCCTTGCTGCAAGGAAAACAACGTACCCACGGCAGTAGTAGAGGTGGCAGAGCCTATCGTACTCGGGGTTAACGTCCTTGAGAGCATCAACGATTGTTGCTGCTGTTGCTGCTGCGCTCACGACATTCCCGAAACAGTTGTAAACACCATGAACGGAAACCTTTATTATGATGAAGACGATGACAGAAGATACCTTGCGGTATCCTTAGGAATCTTCTCGATAGTGAGAATCGTGCGTCCCGGTCAGTTTATAATTTCAGCTACCGAATATGTAATACCCGATAAGGAATGCGTATCACCATCCAATGACGATCCCTGCAGCGTATTCCGCTCTATGGCTTTCCCGATCTCGGAGTTCTCATGCGCATCTACCCAAGCTCCGCATATTCACGGAGATAAGGGCGGCAAATGCGGCTGCTGACGATTACTTTGAATAATCTCAAATAATAAAAATCACGGTTGCGAACCCCAAAGGGAACTCGTAACCGTTTTTGTTTATTTGCTAAACCAAAGTGGAGATCTCTATTATGATTATAATAAAAAACATCCTCTATCATTAACTAACACCCTCAAAAAAATAAGAAAAAGCTAAAAATCGCATTATTTTTTCAATAATGTCTATTGAAATTATTAAAAAACATGCTATAATTATTATAGCACGGCAACCTTATGTTGTTAACCTCAAAACAAAAATAAAGAATTAGGAGATTATTATGAAAAAGGTATGTGTTGTTACAGGTGCAGGTGGAATACTTTGCGCAGAATTCGCCAAGGAAATGTCAAAGAACGGTTACGCAGTAGCGCTTCTTGACATTAACGAGGCCGCTGCGGCAGCCGTTGCAGATGAAATATGCGCTTGCGGAGGTGTTGCAAAGGCTTATAAGACCAACGTACTTGACAAAGATTGTATCGTAGACGTTCATCAAAGAGTTCTTGCTGAGCTTGGCAAGTGTACCGTGCTTATCAACGGAGCCGGCGGAAACAGTCCCAAGGCTACGACCGCTCACGAGTATTTTGAAGCAGGTGACGAAAGCCGCGACGATATTTTGACCTTCTTTAACCTCAACGAGGCAGGATTTGATTTTGTTTTTGACCTCAACATGAAGGGAGTTCTTCTTCCTACTCAGGTCTTTGCTACAGATATGATAGGTGAGGAGGGTTGCTCTATAATCAACATTTCCTCTATGAACGCATACACACCCTTGACAAAGATCCCTGCATATAGCTCCGCTAAGGCTGCAGTATCCAACTTTACCCAGTGGCTCGCCGTTCATTTTGCGAAAGAGGGAATAAGAGTCAACGGAATTGCCCCCGGATTCTTCTCTACTAACCAGAACAAGGCGCTTCTCTGGAACGCTGACGGCACTCCCACTGCGAGAACAGGAAAGATCCTTGCAGCTACTCCTATGGGACGCTTCGGCGAGGCTCATGAGCTTCTCGGAGTTCTCAAGTTCTTGGCTGATCCCGTTGCGTCATCTTTTGTTACCGGCACAGTCATCCCCGTTGACGGTGGTTTCTCGGCATATTCCGGAGTATAAACAGTTCTAAATAAATTAACGTATAAAAGGCTATCTCATTTATCGAGGTAGCCTTTTGACGCAATAAAATTACATGTAAGCAAGTATCAAAACAAGTCAGATTAAACACTTGACACAGGACTCTTATTGTGTTAAAATTTATATGTTAAGAATACTCATAAAAATCTTTATTTTTGAGGTGTTTATGATTTTTGTCCCAAAACAAAGTAACTTTAAGGGTTTTTTAGCCAAAATTGATACCCCGAATTATACAAAATTTTGATTTTGTATAATTACACATTTTGATAAAACTGCTTCTCTTTTTCACTATTTTTGTATAAATTAATTGTTTAAGTATAATTCCTTTACGCTAAAAAACGGCTAAATCTACCCATACTTTGGTACAATTATAGAATCCTCGCAAAAACTTGATTTCTATATTATCTTTTTCTCCTCCATATATTTCTTCTTTGTTGCCTCACCGCCGCGCAGGTGGCGTTCTTCTTTGTTTTTGGCAAGAACGCTTTTAACGTCCAGATATAACGACTTATTAGTATTCTTCAAAACCTGTGTGACATCCTTATGTACGGTACTTTTGCTTATCCCAAATCTTGTTGCGGTAGCTCGTACCGTTGCATTATTTTCTACTATATATAGTCCCAATATTACGCAACGTTCCTTGCCGGATGCCAGATACATCATTAACAGTTACCTCACAGTTATATTTGTTGCATTGGTAATATATATGACATTACGCTTACTAAAATACCTTGTTTCGGAGTTTTTATGATCATCGACATTGAAAAATATGATATTTTTGAGGGTATGACCTCAATTTCCGCCGTAATTAGATCTATCAGGAATAATTCCAGCGACCGTGTGATCGACACGGTATATTTTGACGAAGCTCGCACAGCGAAAAAATCTCATGAGCTTAAATTTTTGGAACACGCATCTGTCGAGCTTGGCTTTAAGCTTATAAGCTCTGATAAGCTGTTCATTGACTCCGTAGTTTCCGGCAACACACACGGCGGATTTGTAATGATTTGCTTTAAACGTTCCTTCCCTAATCTAAATGTTAATTTTTTAACAAGCGGCGATTTTTATGCTCTTATTGAAGGAATTGAGGATCCTTATAACTTTGGTTATTCGGTTCGTTCTTTGTACGCCGCAGGTATAGACGGAATAGTTCTTCCTGAAAGAAATTGGATGGAATTTTCTAGCACTGTCGCGCGTTCCTCCGCAGGCACCTCGGAGTTAGCTAATATTGCAATATCCGATCCCTTGGACGCTGTAAAACTGTTTAAGGAAAACAAATTTGAAATAGTTTGCGCTGGTATACGCGACTCGGTATCTCTGTATGATCACGATTTTTCAAAACCAACCCTGTTGGTTATAGGCGGTGAAAAGCGAGGAATATCTAGGAAAATACTTGATATTTCCAACGTAACCGTCAGAATTCCCTACGGACGCGAATTTATGGGTTCTCTTCCCTCTACTTCCGCGGTATCTGTCATGGCGTTTGAAATATCCAAGAAGAAAAATAAATTACGATAAATTTTACAAAAAAGTTGCTATTTGTTGAGTAAGAGTACTTAATTTTTATACTCTTTAATGATATAATTAATTTTAATGATTTTAAAGCAAGGGGCATCATAATTATGTCAGGCAAAATTGCTTTTATAGGAGTTGGAAATATGGCTACCGCCACCCTTATGGGAATCACTGCCAACTCTCCGGATATGTCAAATATCATATTGTTCAACAGACACGTTGAAAAGATAGAAAAATACAGATCCTCAGGCGCGCATATCGCCCTTTCTCTACGTGAAGCGGTAGAGTGCGCACACTACGTCATGCTCTGCGTCAAACCGCAAAACTTTCCCGAGATCCTTCCTCTTCTGAAGGAGTGTAAAGACGTTTCCCAAAAGGTATTCGTTACCATGGCGGCAGGTATCTCTACCGATACCGTATCCGAAGCCGCCGATGGCGCGCCTGTTATTCGAGTTATGCCCAACACACCTATGCTTATAGGCAAAGGAGTTATTGCCGCATGCAGAAACGACAAGGTGTCTGACGAGGATTTCGAATACGTTTGCAACATCTTTACTTCATCGGGCAGCGTTATCAAAATCGACGAGAGCGAGATGAACAAGATCATTTGCGTTACGGGATCTTCTCCCGCATACGTTTTCATGATGATAAAGGCTATGTGCGAGGGCGCGCAAAAGCAAGGATTATGTGACGGCAAATCAAGTCTGAGTGAAAAAGAGCTTGTTGACGCGATCTGCAATACCATAATCGGTGCCGCCGAGCTTATGAAGCATGAATCCAAAACACCCGATCAGCAGATCGCCACCGTAGCATCCAAAGGCGGCACTACCGAGCGGGCGATTGCGGAGCTTGAAAGCTTTCGGTTTTGCGAAAGCATAGTCAGCGCTATGGACAAATGCACCCAACGAGCCGAAGAATTAGGTAAAAAATAACCTTGAATCAAATTTAATTATATAAAGGATTTAGTAAAATTGAAAGCCAAGAAGAAATTCAAATTGTTTGATCTCAACCGTGACGGAAAAGGCGTAGAACCCGGTGAGGATACCACCCCCAATCTATCGTTCTTTTTCAAGCAGTTCGGAAGAAAGTTTTCAAAGATCATTTCTTTGAATATATTAATGATATTCCAAATAATTCCCCTTTTGGTCTGCGCTTATCTGTATATATTCGCAATGCCCAAAACACCCTCCCTTTATTATCCCGAGTTTGCGGCGTTATTTGGAGTCCAAGAGGCGGCATCAACGTTGGCAGGGTCGCTTAATTTGGGACTTTTATCGTTTCAGTTCCCTTTGCCGACCTACAATAACACCCATATTTATTGGATAATAGGCGGCATCCTGCTTGTTTACGCGCTTACCTACGGATGGCAAAAGGTAGGCTCTATATATGTAACCCGCGGACTTGTAAGAGGTGATAGCGTATTTGTATTTTCAGACTATTTTTATGCAATTAAAAAGAACCTCAAGCAGGGATTGGTTTTGGGTCTTATTGACTGCGTGATCATAGGCGTTCTTGCATATAATTTGGTGTACTTTTTCACCGCACCCTCTAACGGACTATCCGACTTTGTCTACATAATGACCATCGCGTTGATAATCCTTTACACGGTGTTCAGATTCTACACTTATCTGATGATTGTCACTTTTAACATCAAGATCATCAAAGCGTTTAAGAACGCCTTGATATTCACGGTATTAGGAATAAAGAGAAACATTCTGGCTCTCATTGGATTGGTTATTGTCTCCGCGATCGCTATACTTCCTATGATCCTTCTGGTTCAAGTGGGACTTGGTGTAGCCATTGTTCTTCCCTTGCTCTATTACCTTGGCGTATGCGCGTTTATTTATACATACGCAGCATATCCCATTATCAAAAAATACATGATAGACCCTGTGGACAACGGTGATACAAGTTGTAATGACAGCGAGCCTGAAGCCATAGACGATATTGGCGAGGAAATCGAACAGGAATAAAATAAAGCTCCGAAATCCTATTGATTTCGGGGCTTTTTTATCATTACGAGATAAGCTCGCTTATCACTACGAATTTATATCCCTTTTCAAGCAAAACGGGTATGAAAAGCTCTAGCGCCTCTGGTGTTGGACTGTTATAAGAAATATAGTCGTGCATGAGAATTATATCTCCCGAGGATACACGGTCGATAACGTTCCGCGCAATCTTCTCGGGCGGAGTATGCGCCCAATCCATAGTGTCTATATCCCAAAGGATAACCTTATAGTCAAGCTGCTTTATAACGCTCTTTACATAGCCGTCTATCATGCCTTCGGGCGGTCTGAACAGCTTTGTTTTACAATCGGTATGGCTATACAGAGCAGATTCGCATTTTTCCACCTCGCTATAAAGAGTTATCGAATCCAATCGGTCGACGTGGGGATGCGTATAGGTATGATTCCCTATCTCGTGTCCTCTGCTTATGACCATTTCCATTGCGTCGGGATAGCGGTCTGCGTTGATACCTATTGCAAAAAAAGTCGCTTTGATCCCGTATTTGTCCAGAATGTCCAGTATCTGAGGAGTGTATCGTGGGTGAGGACCGTCGTCAAAGGTAAGGGCTATCTTCATAAATTCATTGTCTTTTTTACGGTATATATCTACATCGTTGTCAGAAACGCAATTTTGTGAAGAACCCAATACGTTTACGGTGCATAAAATATTTATTACTACGACAATAATCAATACAAAAGACACGAGTCTTACTGTTTTAAACATATTTATTACCGTTCGCAAAGCTCGTCTAACGTGCCGAAGCGATATCCTTGTGACTTGAGAGTTATTATGACCTCCTCAAGTATTTGAGCGTTTGTTGATGACGTGGGATGGAGCAGCATTACCTCGCCGTTATGAATATTATCAAGTATTTTCGCTTTAGCTTTTTCGGGAGTCATTTGCTTGTTGTTATCCCAATCAGCATAAGCAAAGCTCCAAAATACCGTTTTGTATCCCATAGACCTGGCATAGCTTAAAGACGCTTCATCAAATTTTCCTTCAGGGGGGCGGTAATACTTTGCAATATTATATCCAATTTTATCGCGGCAAGCATTTTCAAGCAAAACTAACTCGTTTTTAAATTCTTCTGCCGTCTTGTTGATCATAGACTTGTGAGAATAGGTATGATTACAAACCAGATGTCCTTCTTCAAACATACGGGTAACGATTTCGGGATTAGACTTAATAAGATTGCCTAAAATAAAAAATGCGCCCGATACGTTTTGACTTTTTAATATATCCAGAGTTTTCTCTATATTGCCGTTCTCATATCCCGCATCAAAGGTGAGATAAATTACCTTGTCCTCACAATCGTCTCCGTTTTGCTTGTCAATATAGTAACCGTCAAGGTTTTCAATAAACTCAAATTGAGGATCTGCGGACGGTTGCAAATGATCCTTTCTGTGTACGCAATACCAATTATATTCAGCGCTGTTAGCTGCATTTGTTGGAATTGCGAAAAGCATTGATAATACAACTAATAATATCGATGAAAGTGTTATTTTGTTTCTCATTGTTTCAACTCCTTTCTCATATTATTTTTAGCAAAAATCTTCGTATTATTTATTCAAAAAATGTTGACTTTTATTTAATAGCGTGTTAAAATTAAATAAGAAAGTACATTTATAAGGGGGGGCGTAGAAACTATGGAAACAAAGATCATTATCGGTTTTTTTGTCGGTGTCTTATGCGGAATAGTTCCCTTGTGCTTTGGCTTTCTGAAAAAGAGAAAATTGTTAGGAATAATAGGCATTATCGCATCCGCTGGAGCAGGCGCGCTTTTCAATGCCCTTGACAAATCCCCGTTTTCAGCATTGGTAGTTGCAGTTTTGTTTATTTTTATAATAATAGCAAGCAATAAACGACGTTCTAAACACTCTGCTGATGATACTTACGAGGATCGCGATAGCTTTGATCCCGATGCAAGATGAACATATCCGCAAGCAAACCGCATTCGGATATGTTTTTTGTTGTAAAAATAGAATTAATTATAAAAATCTATATACAAAAAGGCAAAAATATGTTATAATATAATTAATTATTATTTATACAAGACATAGGACAAACTATTATGGAAAAAAACAACCGATTCAGTAAAAAAAACAACGGCTATCACAGCAATAACAAAAGCAAAGAGTTTTCGAAGCGTTCTTACGATTACCGCGAGAAATACACAAAATATTCCTCAAGAGACGAGGCTATATCCAACTCCGAGGATGGTGCAGGTCTTGTTATCGGTCGAAATGCAGTAAGAGAGCTTTTGAAATCCAACCGCGAAATAGACAAGCTCCTGGTTCAAAAGGGAGAGCGAGAAGGCTCGATAGTCGTTTTGGTAGCAATGGCAGTAGAAAAAGGCATCCCCGTTGTGGAAACCGATAAAGCCAAGCTTGACTCCATGGCCGGCTTTGCTCCCCATCAGGGAGTTATTGCTATGGCATCTGAAAAGGAATATTGCAGCGTCGAAGACATACTGAAAATTGCCGAAGATCGTGGCGAAGCTCCTCTCATTGTTATAGCCGACGGTATAACCGACCCCTACAATCTTGGAGCATTGATCAGATGTGCCGAGGGCGCTGGCGCCCATGGAATTATTATTCCCAAGAGACGTTCAACGGGTCTTACGCCTTTAGTTTCAAAGGCATCCGCGGGAGCTATCGAACACATGGCTATTGCAAAGGTGTCCAACATATCCAACACTATACTTTCTCTCAAGGAAAAAGGCGTTTGGGTGTTTGCCGCCGAGGCGGGTGGAAAACCTTATTACGAAACAGATTTCAAAGGTCCCTGCGCCCTCGTGTTTGGAAGCGAAGGAAATGGAGTTTCGCAGATAGTCATTGAGAATTGCGATGCTCTCACCTCTATTCCTATGTACGGCAAGGTCAATTCATTTAATGTTTCCACAGCAGCATCCGTAATTCTTTGCGAAGCGGCAAAGCAAAACAGAACAAAGTAAAACAGATTCAAATTTCAGCAGAAGGAGGAATCTTTTGTGTCCAAGCAAAGCAAAAAAGGAAAAAACGAGCTTGACGTAATATTGGAACAGCTAAAAAAATCTTACGGATCAGATTCATTAGATAATATGCTGGAAGATGATTTGCTTGAATCCCCTGAGAGCGAAGAAGATACAGAGCTTAACGAAATCTTGGGCAAGCTGTTCGCATCCAATAAAGATGATAACTCTATTGAAATTGATTCAGAAAACATCTTACAATCCGAAGACGCTATCGATACGCCTTGCAGCTCCGAAAAAGATGTCGAAGCAATTACAGAAGCATCGGAACAGGATGATTTGACAGTTAACGATACAGAATCTGTTGAAATAACAGAATCGGAAAATCCCGATGAAAACGAGCTTGACAAACAAAATTCTTCTCAACCGGAAAATGACGACAAAGTAGCGGTGGATAATGTATTGAGCATAATGTTTTCAGGGAAGACTGCTCAAAGCAAGCCCGAGGAAAGCGGCAATGCCATAGAAAGCATTATCGATGCATCACCCGAAACAGATGATGCGTCTTTGGAGGTCGAAGAACCCCAAAGCATTAAAGAAGTTGAAAAAGAAATCGTTGCAACGGAATCGTATAACGGCTTGGATGATGAATCCATACACTCTATCAACGCCGATGAAGATGTCGTTTTGGACGATTATGAAGACGTTGACGATATTGACGATATTGACGATATTGACGAAATCAATATTGCTGTCGATTCGTCAAATGATGAACCTGATGCAGCTTTTGCGGTCGAAGACGAAGAATATACAATATACGAGGAAAACACTGAAACATCAAGCGATGCGGAGAATAAGATTGAAGCTTCTTCCCTCCCTCGTATCATTCTGTCTCCTTCAGAATATACATCCGACCCGTTACAAGAAACACTTCCTACACTAGGTACTAATGCAGAATTAATCGCCGTACACAATATACAGCAAAATAGCCAAGCAGCTGACAAGGCGTCAAAGACCAAACAGAAAGCCAACGAGGATGCATTCGATTCTAACGATATTTCTCTTTTGTTAAAATTCGGTTACGACAATGAAATAAGGTCAACGGTAGGAGATAAAAAGACTCAGCAGGTATTGTTGGAGGCAGACGAATACTTCACTCCCGACTCTACCAGAAAAGTATTTGGCTTTTGCGGCAAGGAGCTGACAAATAGAAAACAGATACCCGAAATTCAAGAAAAATATAAGATCAACAACAGAAATCTTGTAATTCTTCTGTCAGTTGTATCAACAATTTCTTTATTAATACTTTACCTGACATTCTCGTTTGAATTCTTTTCCGATAAAGCAACCAGCTTCCCGGCTTTTCTGTTGATGGAATTTTCTCTTATTGTAGCAATAGTAGCAATTCTTTATAAAAAGCTGATTTCCGGATTCAATAAGCTGATGAAATTGGAAACAAGCCCCAATACCCTATTTGTTTTTGTGGCTGCCACATACGTTCTGTATGCTGTTTTTTCACTTTTGGGATTCACCATTTGTTCGGAAGCAATAAATCCCGACGACCTCATGCTTTTCGGCTTTTGCGTTTCGATATATGCGGTGTTATCCTTAGTATCCGACTTGTTGAACTGTATAAAGGAACGCAAAGTCTTTAATATCATAGCATCCTCTAAAACTCTTTATACCGCAGAAAAGCAAGGAGCAATAAACAACGATTCCGAGCATGAATTCACAATTCGTCAAACGAAGCTTATCAGCGGATATTTCAGAAAAACATCGCAAAATGAAAATCTCGTTATAAAACCAATGTACCTTATAGGTATAGCGCCTATAGTTTCGATCATGGTCGGAATATCGGTCTTTTTTATAACCAAAAGCTTGATGCTGGGACTTTCATTGGCTATGCTGACTCTGCTTTTCAGCATCCCGATATCCTGCTTGTTCTCTTCGCCCCTGATACATTACGTCCTATCCTGCTGCATGGTTGACAAAAACACTGCGTATATTGGCAATTTGGCACCCGAAGAAATGTCAAAGGCGACCACCTTGATCTTCCGCGACAGTGACTCTTTGGAAATAACCGGGTATACTGAAATACACCCAAGTGGCAGATCTGACACAATCGAATCCCTTAAAATAGCTTACGAGATATTTAATGCCTTGGGCGGTCCTCTCGCAATGATTGGTGCTAAATACATCAAAGCTGACGGCGACGGCTCGCACGACATCGTAATTAACCAGATAACCGATAACGGTATTGACATCTATTTTGATTCGTCCATCAATATATTACTTGGAGACAAGCAATATATGCAATCACATAATATCAAGGTCAAGACCGACACTAATCTCTCCACGGCAACCAAAGGTTCTGACAGATCGGTGATTTTCATGGCGTTTGACGGCATCCCTAAATTAGGATTCATCATCAACAGCCGAATCAAACCTAAATTCTTAAAAATGTCTGACTCGCTACACAAATCCGGAATCAAGGTTCGCGTTCAGACCTATGAGCCGCAGATCAACGATCTCTACTATGAGCAGAACAAAGGACGCTCAATATCAAGCATAAACGTCATCAAGCCTGATCGCTATGAGTCTGTTGAGTGCCTTGACATGTGCGACGGATGTGTGGTGTCCTCCGCAGATCCCACAAGCCTTGCTGACGCTATCTCATCAAGCTCTAAAATGACACGTCAAATCAAAATCAATAAGCTTATCAATATTGCAACTATTGTCTTTGGCTTATTGCTTGCTTGTGCCTTGACCGTATTCGTTGCTCAAGGCTCATTCGAGCTTGATCTGCTGGTGACAATCAGATCGCACCTTACGTCTGTTATTAACGCGTTGATGATCGCAAGCTTGATCCCCGTTGCAGTTGAGATCATTCAAATCGTCAGAAACAAAAATAAATAAACTATTGCAATGACCGTTGCAATAACGGAGCAACCCTTAAATGAAAGATAATTTTTATTCAATTTTAAAGCAAGTATCAAAGCCCGGACGGTATTCGGGCGGTGAATACGGACAGATCATAAAAGATAAATCAACCGTCAAAGCACGATTTGCCTTTGCTTTTCCCGACACATATGAGATAGGAATGTCCAATCTCGGCGTTCGTATACTGTACGACTGTCTTAACCGTGAGGAGGACATCTGGTGCGAGCGTGTGTACGACCCGTGGGTCGACATGCAAGAGAAGATGGCCGAGCATAACATTCCTCTTTGGGCGCATGAAAGCAAGGATCCGGTGCGGGATTTTGACTTCCTTGGATTTACTCTCCAATACGAGATGTCCTATACCAATGTTCTAAATATGCTGGAGCTTTCAGGTATTCCTTTCCGTGCGTGCGACAGAGGCGAAGAATTTCCTCTCGTTATCGGCGGTGGTCCGTGTGCATATAACCCCGAGCCTGTTGCCGACTTTTTCGACCTGTTCAATATAGGCGAAGGAGAAAGTATGCTTGTGGAGATCGTAAAGCTCTACATAAAAATGAAGGACGAGGGGACTTACACCAAGGCAGACTTTTTGCATGAGGCAGCAAAAAACATCCCCGGCGTCTATGTTCCATCTCTCTACGATGTAACGTACAACGATGACGGAACCATTAAAGCTTATACTCCAATTTACGATGACATTCCCTCCAAGATCACAAAGCGCATCATTGAAGACCTCGACAAGGCTCCTTTCCCCGATTACGCTATAATGCCTTACACCGAGGTCGTTCACGATAGAATAATGCTTGAGGTGTTCAGAGGATGTATCCGCGGATGCCGATTTTGTCAGGCAGGTATTATTTATCGCCCTGTTAGAGAAAAGTCGCCAGATGTACTGAACGAACAGGCAAAATGTATCTTTGAAAACACGGGATACGAGGAGATCTCCTTAGCTTCCCTGTCTATCAGCGATTACACCGGACTTCCCGAGTTAACAGACAAGCTTCTTGATTGGACACAGGAGAATATGGTCAGCTTTTCCCTGCCGTCTCTGCGTGTCGATAGCTTTACAAAGGAATTAATGGAAAAGGTCGCATCGGTTCGCTCATCGTCTCTTACCTTTGCTCCCGAGGCAGGAACTCAAAGGCTTCGTGACGTTATCAACAAGAATGTCCTTGAGGATGATCTTATGAGAGCGGTCAACGTAGCTTTTGATACCGGTAAGACACAAGTCAAGCTTTACTTTATGCAGGGACTTCCCACCGAGACCTACGAGGATCTTGAAGGCATCCCGGTACTTGCGAAAAAAGTTATCGAAGCGTTTTACGCCAATCCCAACAGAAACCGCGCAAAGTCTCCTCAGGTGACCTTCAGCGTTTCACCTTTTATTCCTAAACCCTTTACCCCATTCCAATGGGAACCGCAGGACACACTTGATGTCATCAAGGAAAAGCAGGAATTCGTGGGCAAGTGCGTTACCGACAGAAAAATAAAATATCAGCATCATGAGGCAGAGATATGTCGTATAGAGGCTATTCTTGCGCGCGGAGACAGAAGACTTGCTCCCGCCCTTGAATTGGCTTGCCGCGAGGGCTTTAAATTTGACGCCTGGAGCGAATTCTTTGATTATGATAAGTGGATAAGTGTATTTGAGCATTCGGGTGTAGATCCCGCATTTTACGCCAACAGACGGTATTCCTATGACGAGGTGTTGCCTTGGGATATTATCGATTGCGGTGTAACCAAGGAATTCCTCATTAGAGAAAACAAAAAGGCTCACGAGGGAGCGACCACTCCCAACTGCCGCGAAAAATGCTCAGGTTGCGGAGCAAACAGACTTGGAGGTGAGAGATCGTGTTGTCCGAAAAGGAAATAATTCCAGGTGCAAAAAAGCTCTCTCTACCTATGCTTGAAACGCCCGAAACCGTAAGGATAAAATTCTGCAAGGTCGGAAATCTGCAATTCATCTCCCACCTTGACCTTCAAAGAACATTTCACCGAGTTCTCGTAAGAGCGGGCATACCTATGTGGTACACAAAAGGATTCAATCCTCATGCAAAGCTTGTTTTCGGCGTTCCCCTTTCGGTTGGAACCGAGAGTATGTGCGAAATGGCAGATCTTAAAATAGAGCGTAAGATCGAGCTTGACGCGATCAAAAATCAACTCAACGAACAGCTTACCGACGAAATGTACGTGCTTGAAGCATATTATCCGACCACAAAATTTGCGGATATTGCTTACGCTGATTACACTATCACATTAAACTCGTCGGAAATAAGCGCCGAAACAGAAAAAAAAGCGGCAGATCTGTTCTCGTCCCCTATAATGATGATAAAAAAATCAAAATCGGGCGAAAAAGAGGTAGACATTACCGCGTTTATTAAAAAAATATCCTTCTCATCGAAGGACGGCTCTATGACTGTAAACACTATACTTTCAGCGGGAAGCACCGAGAATCTGAATCCCGAATATCTTGTTACCGCGCTGAAAAACAGTAACTTATTTGGACTTGACCCGGGCAGTAATTACATAATCATGCGAAATAAGGTTTATGACAGGTATTTAATCGAATTTAAGTGATTTTTATTGTCATTATTATACAAATTACCGTTTGATTTATGTTCAAATGAACGAAAGTTAGTTTTTTTAAGTAAAACATTTGATTTTTCTAATGTTTTATGATAGAATTAAAATGCAAAAAATAACCGTTATTTAATGGAGGAAAACAATTATGGCAATCAAAATGAGAGTTCTCTGTTACCCTGAGAGCAAGAAAAAGCTTACAGCTATCGGAAATATGATCAAGACTGAATACGACCTCAGCGTAAACGCAGTTGACCGTATCCCTTCCGCATATCCCTGCGACAGAGAAAGAATAGTAATTCTGGCTACAAACGTTAAGGGAAAGCTTCCCGACGATTACAGACTTTATGTAAGAGAGCTTACCAAGGCAAGAGCGCAGAACGTCGCTATCCTCGCCGCAGGTGACGACGAGTGCGTAGAACAGACCAAGGAGCTGCTCCGTGAGGCAGGCACCAATGTTATTGACGACGTAATGAAGATCAAGATCGGTCTCTTTGACTCCAAAGTATCCGAAGAAGAAAAGACCGCTATCCTTGCTTGGGTTGAAAAGGTCAAAGCAGATCTTAAATAATTTTTACATAAAAAAATCCGACTGCACGTCGGATTTTTTTATTTCATAATCTTTCAAAACATCACATTTCCTTCGGAGAAACGAAAGTCTCGGCAGAAGTACAGTAGCTTTCATAATTCTCCATTATTATGCTAACTATTTCATCGGGAGTGCGAGAGGTAGTATCGACAATGAGATCATAGTTATTATGGTCAAAATAATCCACGCCGTATATCTGGATAAAGCGCTCTCTTTCAACATTTCCTCTTTTAAGAAGTCCCTGACACGCATCTTCAACGCTTTCGTAATGCTCCTCAGCGCCTCGTTGATTTTTCATAACGCGGCAAGCTGCCTCCATAGGATCGATCGTAAGAAATATCTTAAACGTGTCCTTAGCAAAATGCCAAGCCATTCTCGAATCAAATATAAGCTTCTCATCCTTTTTTTCAACAGAAAGCCTTGTGACGGTTCCGTCTATTTCCTTATCAAGAGAAGGATCCTCCTTAAGCCTTTCATTCAGTTCAAGCGTAGTAATGCCAAGGCTTCTGGCAAACTCACGGTTTATCGTACCCGTACTAAATATCTGATATCCGTATTTTTCTTTTAAAATGTTGCAGACTGTAGATTTTCCGCTTCCTAATTTACCGGTAATTGAAATAAGCATAAATAAACTTCCTTGATATTAATAATATTTAATAAACAAAACCTACCTTCCTTTAACGGAAAGTAGGTTTAATTGTCTTAATCAACCTCTTATGAGAACAATAGTGAAAGCGCCGCCGTCTTCGACGATATAGTCGCTCATTCTCTGGTCGTTTACAAAGGTCTTGTTCTGAAGCTTATCGTCCTCAATCAAAGCACCAACGTTGTGACCTATGCCCTCGGCAAACGCCCAATAGTCACCTTTATCAATGCTTGCCTTGCAAGATGCTGCAGTTCCGATCTGAACCAAGGTGTTATCCTGTATAACACACTTCATATTAACCTCAATTGCGAGATAGTCACTAATAATATTGAGGATCGTGGGAGTCTCATGTCCCTTATAGTTATAATCTTCGGCATCAATAATGATTTCACCCATATCATTTGCGACCTGGAACGAAACCTTCATATCATAAAAGTCTCTCTCGGGCAATACGATTGCACTAAGATCCGCCTCGTCACAGGCGATGAACGAGCAACTCAGCATAACGCAAACGAGAACTACTGCCAAAATTCTAAAAGCCTTCATCAAACTTTCCTCCAAAAAGGTATTAATAACTAAAATAGATTATACTATACTTTTCAGAGTTTGTCAATAGATATTTTGCAAAATTTGTTATTTATATATTCAAGATAATATAGCCATTTATAAACGATAAGTAAGCAAGCCAAAGCACATAGACTCCTGTTATTATGGCAGCCATTGGCGAGATTTTTGTCCAAAACACAAAACAAATTCCCGCGCATACTAACGAGACAATAGCAATTAAGAGTGCCAACACCAATCTTTCCGCCACGAAAAGCATTGGATAATGAGCCAAAAACAGCAAAAATGACGCAATAAAAAATATACACCCCTGATATGCGCTTACTTCCCTTTCTCTGCAGATGTGCTTGGAAAAGATCTCTGCACAGACCAGTCCGAGAGCAAAGCCCACCAAGAAATCAAAAATGACTGTAGACAAGCACCACAACCATATTGGAGGCATGATCTGATGCATGCTTATTTTATGCATCAGATCAAATGGACTGCCCGATGTAAATATAACGGCAATACCGATAACGGCAAAAATGCAGCCCATTATCAAGGAAAGATTATTGTTTTTTGCTTTTACAGACATATCGCACCTCAAAAAACTGTGTTAACGGTCGTTAACACAGTTTATGAAGAATCATTCGTCTTTATGAAATTTAATATTAAACCAACCGTCATCAAAGGTGTATTCCGTCAATCCCCCATCGCCATTATTTTGGACGGTGTTTGGCTTTTTATAGGTCAACTTCTGTACCGTATCGGGAACTGTAAAGCTCGATTTTCCGTATCGCTTGCTGTTCCCATATATCTCACTTACAACGTCGTCCCAAATATAGACCGACAGATTTCCTCCAAACCCTTCAAGGGTTTTGGGATATTCGTATCCAAACCATACTCCTGCAAGAATCTCGGGGGTGTAGCCTATGAAAAATCTGTCGCAGCTGTTTCCTGAGGTGCCCGATTTGCCTGCAACCTCAATTCTATTATCAAGGGTTATCTTTCCCGATGCGGTTCCTGAATCCACCACCGTTTGAAGAAGCTTCGTCATTATTGCGGCGCTCTCTCTTGATATGACCGCCTCCTGTTTTGGCGTATTATCAAGAATTATTCTGCCTGCGGCATCGGTAACTTTATAATATGAGCGAGGCTTGCTCATAATTCCCTCTTGAAAAATCGAATACGCCGCGGTTAACTCGCGAAGTGTCACTCCATTGGAGGGTTGTCCCAAAGCGAGAGATGCAGGACCTATATCATGCTTTTCATCGAGACTTGATAGCAACAACTTATTTTTCAAAAAATCCATCGATTTCTCTGCTCCCACAAGGTCAAGGACTTTTACCGCAACAGTATTCAACGAATGCTCTATTGCGTATTTTACGTCAACAGGTCCTACGTATTTTCTGTCAACGTTTTGCGGCCACGCGCGACTCTTATCTGTTTCCGCGACAACGGGGGAATCGTCTATTTGCGATGACCAACTGATAAGTCCTTTATCAATGGCGGGCGCATATACGGAAAGCGGTTTGATCGTTGATCCGGGAGGACGTTTGGTGTTTGTTGCAAAGCTTTGCAGACGGTTCCCTTTTTTTTCACCTATCGCTCCAGCGACGCCAAGAATGTCTCCCGTATACGGGTCAATAACGATCATCGCAGATTGAGCCATATTTCCTTGATCGTCTATTGGAAAATTATATTCGTCGGAGTAATACCCTTCAACTGTTTTCTGTATCTCTGCATCCATGGCAGTGTATATCTTAAATCCGCCTCTGTAAAGCATCAAAGAGGCAGAGCTTGTAGTTAGTCCGAATTTTGCGCAAAGGTCGTTTATCACGTCCTCCGTAACCATATCAATATACCAAGAATTTATCCTCCTATCCGCGTCCACAGAAAGATCAAGCGTTATAGGTTGGCTAACCGCATCTTCATATTCGTCTTTAGTAATATAATTTTGTTCGTACATACACTCAAGAACGATATTTCGTCTCTTGATATTGTTTTCGGGATGCTTTATCGGATTATAAAGTGACGGATTATTGGTAATAGCGGCTATCGTGGCAGATTCGGAAAGGGTCAGATCTTTTACTTGCTTTGAATAAAAAAGCTCTGCCGCCGCGCCAACCCCCCTACACCCCTCGGATAGATTAATAACGTTCAGATATTGCTCCAATATCTCGCTCTTGTCTAAATCTTGTTCAAGTCTTAAGGCGGAAAAGGCTTCCGAAAGCTTACGGTCAACCGTTATCTCATTTCGTCCCGTAATATTTTTTACAAGCTGCTGAGTTATGGTGGATCCTCCAAAGCCTCCATCGCCCCAAACGTAGCTTACAACCGCCTTTCCGCTACGAAGTATATCTATACCTCTATGTTCGTAAAAGCGTTTGTCCTCAATAGCAATAAAGGCGTTGATAAGATTATCGGGAAGTTCTCCAAAGGATGTGTATTTATATTTAATGCCGTTATCAAGATAAGCTCCTTCTATTTTTCTCGGCACAGCGCATTTGCCGTTAGTTTCATCAAAATCGAAGTAATAAAATTCGGTTTTGCCCGAATAAGGGTCATTTTTAAGCAGCTCCTCGTTAACTCTGCTGCCTGAATATCGAGACAAATAAACCGCTCCGATCGATATTACGGTAGTTGATACCAACGACGCCACTGTTATAACAATAAGTAAAACCTTCAAAAAACGTTTCATCTTTATTTACCCTCCGTTACTTCCGCAAATATATTTTTCCGCAAAAGACGAATTATATCAGTTAAAGCTGCAAAAAATACGAGTGTAATTTTTAATTCTTATGATAAGCAGAGGTATATATAGATGAAACTTGTAAAAATGGCTCGGTTTGCTACTGCGACTGCGTTGCTTTCAGCATCGCTCCTTAGCGCCTATTCAAATTATAAAGCTAAAGAATCGTATAATAAAATGAGATCAGGCATAAACGATCTCAAAAACAGAATATTTGATCTTCGTACCGTTATAAACTCGTTAACAAGACAGTTGAAGGCTCAAAACGCGTCTATTTGCGATGCAGATGGCTCGAATATGGGAATTAATCAATCCGATGCCCAACCGCAAGACAATAAGATCGAAACACACTATACTGTTAAGGATCATAACGGCATGGTAGGAATATATAACGAGGAAAACTTACTTGTTGACGAGAAAAGCATCGTTATTGCTTCACTACCCGCCTCCGACAGACAGGATCTCTCAATCGGAATAAAGGTAAACAGCGACAAAGAGCTTGACAAGATTTTAGATGAGCTTGGTTGTATAAAATACGGGAATCAGTAACACTGATTCCCGTATCGTTTTTTACTATTTTTTACTTTCGATCTGTATTTCCAAGACCTCACACGGATTGAAAAGGCGAGGGATCGGCTTTACGTTGTTTGAAGCTCCGCGGCTGATAATGTGTCTGCCGTCATATATTCCCGATGTGTATTGGGGCAATATGCCTTGATGCGGCGCATATACCGCCCTGCCGAAAAATCTCCACTGTCCACCGTGAGCGTGTCCCGACAGTATCAGATCAAAGCTCGAACCCTTGAGATGCTTTTCATAATAATGCGGATAGTGGCACAGTAATATCTTAAATCCATCTTCCGCGTTAAATTCAGACAGAAATTCAAAATTTGGCAACGGCATATTTAGCGATGGATCCATATCTCTGCCGCAAACAAGTCCTCCCACCAAGATCTTTTCTACATCTTGACTACCGTTTTTGCCTGAAAGCTTTATCTCTGTATATTTATCGTTCACTATATTTATACCGTAAGAGTTGATGCGATCCAGATACTCCAATCCTAATTTTTCATCAGGAGTTTTGGAATGCCCAAATTTAGCGTGGGAATAAAAGATCTCGTGATTTCCGTAGCAATAGTAGCATGGTGCAATCCTTGATGCGGTCTCAAGAAAATTCAATCCGTTTTGATTTCTTTTATTCATGTAATCTGCCGCGATCTCTACGATGTCTCCCGGCATGAGGATCGCGTCGGGTTTTATCGTTTCTAACGCTTCAACTACTTGTTTATAAGGTCTTGCGTGAAGATCGGACACAACCGCCAGCTTAAGGCAAATTCCCTTCTTGTCTGTCTCTATTTTATATTTACTGATTTTCATTTGTCTGTTTTCCTTTTTTATTCTTCTAACCTAAATCTGCAAACATCCGAAACCTTATAGTATTTTGCGTTGTTCGTCCCGTTTTCTTTAAAATAAGAAACTCTAATATCGTCACTAAACGCCACAACCTCGGTAACGTCGTTTGGGGGAATACTGTAATAGGTTTTTGACTTCGGTCCCGCGTCTCCGAAAACTATAAACTCAGATTTGCAAAACTCGGCATAGATATCGTCTGTTGCGTCACATTCGTTGAATGCAGGCGAGCAATACGTCAATCTATCATTTCTCGTGGTAACCGAAACCAAGGAAATAGGTCTCACAGAGCGGTCAATATAATAATTGTTTATAACTATGGTCGTATGCTCAAAAACATATAAGCGTTCTCCATATTCATAAACGCGTACTTCTACCCCATACCTTTCTGCAAGCTCCGACACGAACATCATTTTATAATAATCATCATCGGTCTCAGGATATGGAACCCACAGTTCTCTCACCTTTTCAGACGTAAACATTTCATATAATGATGAGGAATGGATCGTGGCATACTTAGTCAACACGATAGACTTGATCTCGGTCGCTCTCTCGGAATACAGAGTATCCAATGCCAGATAATATGACGACTTACTTCCGCCTCCCACATCGCATATCACAGCGTTTCCGATACTATCGGTCATGACCAGCATATCCGTTTGCGATGATGCGTTTATGTACGTTACGTTAACACCTCCACGTCCCGAACCGATATATAACGAAATTGCGGAAACAAAGATAATTATTGCAACAACGTATGGGATCAAGGAAATAAACATATTTCTATGATCGACAATCAAGGAATACATCAAAGCTATACCTATAATAGCTGCTATGATCAGAATAAAGGGATAGTTCAACGAAACAACGGCGTTTTCGGTATCCGAGAGATTTTCGCAAAATCCGATCATAAATTCGGTCAGAGTAGTCAATGCGTTAGCTAAAAAAGCAGAGATCGCTCCTACATTTGAAAAAATGATAAACAGCAAGGATATTAATATAATTCCCGCCGTTGGCAGTGACAATACCACGGACGAAATAATTGAATAAAACGAATATTGCTTGATAAAGATACATAGTACTATGATTAGAGGAACCATAGCAAAGATCGACGTTGCGATAAAAGCCGTTAACCTTATTACCCATCTTTTCAAGAAATTCGGTATATTGTAAGGTGAGAGCAAGTCTCTTATATGCTCGGTAAACGGTTGCATATAAACAAGAATACCGAGAGTTGCCGCAAATGACATCCAATACGCGGCATCAATGACCGATCCCGGGAACATCAGCATAAGTGCCGTCGCGGATATCATAAGAGACGTCAAAGGGTCGGGTGATTGTTTCAAAAGCCACGATGCATAAACGCAGAGCAGCATGATCACCGACCTTGCCGCAGATATCTGAAATCCCGTAAGAAAAAGATAAAATACGGCACACACTGAAAGAATAACTGCGATAATCTTGCGATCGATTCTCAGTTTTTTAAGCACGAGCATAAAAAATCCCATAATAATGCTCATGTGCATTCCACTGAGCGCAAGGATATGCGCCGCCCCTGCTCTGGTAAAGTCGCGTCTCACTGTATTTGATAATGCATCCCTATTGCCGAGAAAGATAGCAGAACACATGTCGGCGGTCTGTCCGTCAAGCTTCTGTCTAAATACCGAGGATATTCTTTTATTAAGATCTTTAAAAAAGAGCTTAGGGTGAAATACGTTTTCATCAATTATCTCAACCGCAAATTCATCCTCCGACAAATAATCAATAAATATCCTGTCAGAGTGCATCGCAAGTTTCTCGTTGTAGCTTCCCGAAGTACTCTCAAAAGCGGCACCGTACACCTTTGCTTCGAACTTATCTCCCGAATTTAAAATCGACGTGTATTGGCATGACAGGGTTGCCTTATGATAGGTAGCCTTGCCGTCGATCTCAGTAACTATAACGTCAAATCCCGAAAGGTTTGTTCCGTAATAGCGTTCTGATATTACTAAACCTTCAATACTGTGATATTCGTTATGATATTTCTCTATCGCCTTTGCTTCAACGTTGAAAAAAAGATACGAAGAACTCAGAGCAGTAACCGACATAAGGACCGATAACACCGCACATAAAAAAACAAAGGGAGAAATTCTTTTTAGCACAAAGCGCAAGAGAAAAAATACTACTGCAACTAAAATCGCAATCGATAACAAAAGAAGCTTATAACTGCCGGGGACAAAATAACCTATTACCGAAAAGAGCAAGAACGTAACACAAGACAAAAATAAGGGTCTTCTATAAAAAACGTTGATCGTTCCCACTCCCTTCTTAGAAATAAATTTTTATAAAAATGACAAAATACAACTTTTTTCAAAAATTGCTTGACAAAGCTGCAAAAAATATATATAATATAGTCAATATATGTCGCTTTTGCGACGGATTGGAGATTTTGATATGTTTGAAACACTCAAAAATATTCTTATGGAAGAACTTCAGGTAAAGGAAGAGGTTATTACTCTTGACGCAGAGCTTGCTTCTGATCTTGGTATCAATTCCATAGAATTGGCAGACCTCGTTATGCTTTGCGAGGAAAAATTCGATCTTACGATCGAGGACGAAGATCTGCACGGCTTCATTACCGTTGGTGACGTTGTAGATTACCTTGAGTCTCATACCTGAGTTATTTTTAATACATTATCCGCATCTGTTTTTGGCAGATGCGGATTTTGTTTTTATCACAACGGATAACACAGATGAGCCTCTGCTCCGCAAGCCTTCAGATCGGTCAATGCGCCTTTGGCGTCGGTCTCGTTGTCAAATATTCCAAAGACCGAGGTTCCGCTTCCGCTCATCATAGCGCCCGCGGCATTCGCTGAAAGCATTATCTCCTTCAACTCTGTAACCGCAGGTCTTTCAGACTCGACTACCGTCTCAAAAATATTGAACAATCCTCTGCAAAAGCTTTCGGGATTAAAACGGCTATCGGGATCAAAAAGAATATCACAGCGTCCGGTATTGGGGACATAATCGGTAAAATTATCAAATTTTACGTCAAGAGCCTTATATGCGGCAGGAGTGGACATTCCCTCTCCTTTTTTAGCTATTACGATAGGAAAACGTGGCATTGATGCTACGGGTGTCAATTTCTCGCCTATTCCCTCTACAAGACAAGCGCCTCTCTTTATGCAGAAAGGAACGTCTGCGCCGAGACGGGCGCCAAGCGTGCAAAGCTCGTCCTCTGAAAGTCTGTTACCTGTCACCTCATTCAAAGCAATAAGAGTTGCCGCAGCATCGGCGCTTCCTCCCGCAAGACCTGCGGAGACGGGGATGCGTTTACAGATGTTGACGTTGATTTTTCCGGTTGCGGGAAAGATGTCCGCCGCCTTGTAAACAAGATTGCTTTTATCGCAAGGAATGTCGAAATTGTCACAGAAAACGCTTATGCTTTTGACATCATCAGAAGAATATGACACCGTAATATCGTCATGCAAGCTTACACTCTGCATAATACTGACAATATTGTGATATCCATTATCCCTTAAAGAATCTATATCCAAAAACAAATTTATCTTTGCATACGCGGGAATTGTTATGGTCATTACACACCCTCCGATTCGACATAAATATACATTCATTATACAATGCAGATGTTATTAATCTGTGAATATATAATAATTTTTAAATAAATTAAAAACTTTGCGTCTCTGCACTCCATTCCTATTGACTTATAAACAAAAAAGGTATATAATAAATTTGTGCAATTATATTAAATTTCAAAACTTGAGGTAAAAAATGAGCGAAAACAACACAAAAAAAGGCGGTATTTCGGTTGAGACCGCCCATATATTCCCTATAATCAAAAAATGGCTTTATTCCGAAAAGGATATTTTTCTTCGAGAGATCGTTTCCAACGCGACCGACGCAATAACCAAGCTTCGCAGGCTCGCATCTCTCGGAGAATACGACTGCGGCGAGGAAAAATACGCGGTAAGAGTTACCCTGGATAAAGAAGCAAAGACCCTTACCGTTTCAGACAACGGCATTGGTATGACCGAGGAGGAGCTTGAAAAATATATCTGCTCCATAGCACTTTCGGGAGCGCTTGATTTTATTCAGAAGTATGACGAGAACAACCAAAATAACGGCATAATCGGTCACTTCGGTCTTGGTTTTTATTCTTCTTTTATGGTTTCCGACACAGTAGAGGTGGTTACTAAATCATACACCGATTCCAAGGCTCTCCGTTGGGTCTGTAACGGTGCCGGAGAGTACGAAATTGAGGACGGAGACAGAAAAGAACACGGTACCGACGTTATTATGCATATTTCCGACGACGAGGCAGCTTATCTTGAAGAAGCCAAAACACGTGAAATACTTGATAAATACTGCGCGTTTATGTCGGTGGATATTTTCTTCACAGTTGAGGGAGATGAAAGCAAGGATAACGCGGAAGATACCGAAGAAAATGTTGATACCCCCATCAACGAGACCTCTCCGATTTGGCTCAAGAACGCGTCTGATTGTACCGATGAGGAATACGGCGAATTTTACAAGAAAGTATTTCACGATTATAAAGAACCGCTTTTCCATATTCACATTAATGCGGACTATCCTCTCAATTTCAAGGGCATACTTTATTTCCCTGCAAGACTTAACGAGTATGAGTCATACGAGGGTCAAGTAAAGCTATTCTACAATCAGGTATTCGTTGCAGACGATATAAAGGAAGTAATTCCCGACTTTCTGCTTATGCTCAAAGGCGTGCTTGATTGCCCCGAGCTTCCCTTGAATGTTTCAAGAAGCTATCTCCAGGATAACGCTTACGTTAAAAAGGTATCCGCCCACATCGTAAAGAAGGTTGCCGACAAGATCTGCTCCCTTTGCAACAATGACAGAGAGAAATACGAAAAGATCTGGAGCGAGCTTAAGATATTCTTTGAGTACGCCGCGCTTCGTGACAAAAAATTCTACGACAGAGTTAAGAAATGTTATCTGTTGGAGCTTACCGACGGTAGCTTTATGACCGCTGACGAATACCTCAAGGATTGTGAGGAGAAACACAAGGGCGAGATATATTACGCTACCGATAAAGCTCTCCAAGCACAATATATTTCAATGCTTGAGGCAGAAGGCATCAAGATCGCACTGCTCAACCATCAGCTTGATACCCAATTTATCGGCATGTGCGAGATGAACGACAGTGACGTCAAATACAAGAGAATCGACTCCGACATCTCCGATATACTTAAGGGTGACGGCGAGGCGGTTGAAAACGAAGCTATTGCTTCCCTCTTTAAGGACGCGGTAGGCGACGAAAAGCTCGATGTCAAGTTTGAGATTCTTAAGGATGCAAGCGTTCCTGCCTTGCTTACTCTCTCCGAGGAATCCCGACGCATGGAGGACATGATGAAGATGTATGCAAGCATGGGCATGGATATGGGCGGAGCTTTCCCCACGGAATACACTCTCGTACTTAATTCGTCCTCTCCTCTTATCTCCAAGCTTGCCGCAATAAATGATAGCGACACCGATAAGGCAAGGCTTATCGCAAAGGACATTTACCGTCTTACTCTCATTTCTCAAAGACACATGACCGCCGACGAGCTTAAAGCATTCCTTGCCGACAGCTTCAAGATTTTGGAGATGCTCTGATGGGACTGATCTATTCGGATATTCCCGAGCTTGAGGGCAGCAATACCGAAATAACGCTTTCAAATCTTTCAGAGCTTGAAGGTGTTCTTGAATCTATAATTGAGGAGAGGTTGGCGCATCTTTCTGAGTTGTCCGAGGCAATCCTGATCGACGGCGGAGATACCGACATAATAAAAAGTATTATTCTTTCTATAAAATCCGAGGGAAAAGCCGACTCGGGAAACATCATCAGCGAAAACAGGCATATTGCGGATATAGTATTTTCAAAGCTATCCACCATTGAGCGCTTAACTGTGTTTAAAGAGGTTGTCAGCAAATTAAACTCTGAAAACAAGAATGCATTGAAAAATCTATGGCAGGAATCCGAGCTTTCAATATCAGAGAACGCCGCAGAGAGGATAGCATACATAAAAAACTCATATAACGATGCCGCGTATCTGCAATTTTCTGCATTGTTAAGCTCTCCGCGCGCCGCATATTTTGAAAACGCCACAGATGTATGCGACAGCGTATACAAGGGGGAATGTGAGTATTGCATATTACCCGTCGAGACCTCTGCCGACGGCAAGCTCTTGTCCTTTTACGATCTTATATTCAAGTACTCTTTTAAGATAATTTCGGTTTACGATCTGCACGGAAATAACGGATACACCCGTTACGCGCTTTTGAGAAAAGCCTTTATTTCTCAAAACACCGCGATTCGCACCAAAACAAGAAACAGATATTTTGAGTTCGCAATATCGGGAGAGGACAACTTAAAACTTGAGGATGTGTTTTGCGCCGCAGATTTCTGCTCGCTTAAGCTCAGGAGAATAGACACGCTGAATATGCATGCCGCAGGAATCGGAAAAGAAATATATTTTTGTCCTGTTTTCAGAGTTGACGGATCGGATATGCAAACGTTTTTGTCGTTTCTCGCAATAGACTGCCCCGCTTTTATCCCTATTGGTCTCTATACGCAGATATAAAATCACAGCAACATGAATATTATTTGAAAGGAAGCATAAGAATTATGGAACACATTACTTACAAAACACACGGAACCTGCTCCCGTCAAATCGACATTGATATTGAGAACGGTGTCGTAGTTGAAGCAAAATTTACAGGCGGATGCTCGGGAAACACACAGGGCGTAAGCGCGCTCGTCAAGGGTATGACCGTTGAGGAGGCTATCAAGCGCCTTCGCGGAATCAATTGCGGTCCCAGACCCACCTCATGTCCCGACCAGTTAGCAATCGCGCTTGAGCAGTACAAGCAGGCTTGATTTACCTAAAAGTAACATTTTGAAAGGAGTTTTTTTATGAATTATCTTGATAATTACAATCTTTGGTTGAATTCCCCCGTCCTTACAGAAGCTGAAAAGCAAGAGCTTCGCGACATCGCCGATAATGACGATGAGATCAAGCTTCGTTTTACATCAGGTCTGACCTTTGGTACCGCGGGACTTCGCGGCACTATGAAGATTGGAATGAACGCTATGAACATCTACACAGTAGCGCAGGCAACTCAGGGCTTGGCTACCCTTATCCACAAGGAAGGCAGGGCGGTAGACGGCGTTGCTATCGCTTACGATAGCCGCAATAATTCAGAGCTTTTCGCCAAGGTGTCCGCAGAGGTTCTGGCAGCAGCTGATATTCCTGTATATATTTTTGATGCTCTCCGCCCCACCCCCGAGCTTTCCTTCGCTCTCCGCGAGCTGAAGTGCGTTGCGGGTATCAATATCACCGCATCACACAATCCCAAGCAATATAACGGCTACAAGGCATATTGGGAGGACGGCGCGCAGCTCCCTCCTGAGCATGCTAACACCGTTTACGAGGAGATATGCAAGATAGACATCTTCAACGACGTCAAGAGAGTTGATTTTTACACGGCGGTTGCCGAGGGCAAGATCAAGATCCTCGGTTCTGAAATGGATGAACTTTATCTTGCGCAGGTTCAGGCACAAGCAGTCAACCCCGAGGCAGTCAAGGCAGTTGCGGATGAATTGAAGATAGTATACACTCCCCTTCACGGTACGGGTCACAAGCTTATCCCCGAAATTCTTGCAAGAACGGGTATCAAGCATCTTTACAAGGTTGAGGAACAGTTCGTCATTGACGGCAACTTCCCCACCGTCGAAAAGCCCAATCCCGAATACGCAGAGGTTTTTGAACTCGGTATCGCGATTGCCAATAACGTTGGAAGCAACCTTGTAGTCGCTACCGACCCCGATGCAGACCGTGTCGGCGTTGTTGCCAAAACCCGAGACGGTAGCTTCAAGACCATCACGGGCAACCAGATGGGCGCGCTTCTTATCGACTATATCATCACTGCTTATGAGGAAACAGGCACTATGCCCGATCAGCCATATGTGGTCAAATCCATAGTTTCCTCCGAGCTTGCTACCAAGATATGTGACGCTCACGGCGTTGAGATGTTCAACGTGCTTACCGGATTTAAGTTTATCGGCGAGGTCATTAAGAACCACGAGGCTACGGGCGAAGGCTCCTATATCTTCGGATTTGAGGAAAGCTACGGCTACCTTAAGGGTACTTATGCACGCGATAAGGATGCAGTTGTCGCTACCATGCTTATTTGCGAGATGACCGCATATTACCACGCCAAGGGTATGACTCTTTACGATGCCCTTGAGGGTCTCTACGAAAAGTACGGCTTCTGCCTTGAAAGAAACGTTGAGATATATATGGAGGGTGTTGACGGTCCCGCAAAAATGGCGGCTCTGCTTGATGGCATGAGAACAAGCACTCCCGTCGAGCTTGGCGGAGTTCGGGTCGTTACCTTCGGTGATTATAAGAAACAGACCTTTACGGACGTTGTAAGCGGAGAAAAGACCTCTACCGAATTGCCTGCGTCCAACGTTCTCTCCTTCAAGCTTGAAAACGGTGACGTTGTTATCGTCCGTCCCTCCGGCACCGAACCTAAGGTAAAATTCTACTTTATGGTATCTGCCGCAGATCAGGAGACGGCGCTTGCTAATATCGAGGCGTATAAAAAGACTCTTAATATTTGATTTTATAGTAAACACCGCCGAGAGCGACCAAACGGTTACTCTCGGCGGTGTTCACTTTAGGATTTTATACTTCACAAACAAAGTGGTAATGGTACCATTGTCAAGTATTTCTAATGGCATTTATACACATTAGAAAATTCTCTTGTTATTAGAATAAACTTCTCTTGCTAAGTTATTGACCTGTAAAAACAATGATGGTATAATGTAGGTGAAATAACGAAAGGAAGTATTTATTATGAGTATCAAAATTGGTATTAACGGCTTTGGACGTATTGGCAGATTAGTTATGCGTGCGGCATTGATGCATAGTGACATCTTTCAAGTCGTAGCAGTAAACGATCCGTTTATTGACGCGGCATATATGGCTTATATGCTGAAACACGACTCGGTTCACGGAATCTATAAAGCAAACATTGCATATACGGATAGCAGCATTATTATTGAAGACAAAGAAATCAAGACTTTTGCTGAAAAGAACCCGGAAATGATTCGTTGGGGAGAGCTTGGAGTAGATTACGTTGTCGAATCGACCGGCGTATTCTGCACCACGGAGAAAGCCTCGGCGCATTTGCGCGCAGGTGTGAAAAAGGTGGTTATAACCGCGCCCGCAAAGGATAAAGAGACACCAACATTTGTTTGCGGTGTTAATACCGACAAATATACCTCGGATATGAAGATCGTTTCAAATGCATCTTGTACTACCAACTGCTTGGCTCCTCTTTTGAAGGTGATTTCAGATAATTTTGGTGTTGAAGAAGCATTGATGTCAACAATTCACGCAACAACTAATACGCAAACAACGGTTGATGCGGCATCCATGAAGGATTGGCGAGGCGGCAGAGCAGCTTCTGTTAATATCATTCCTTCATCTACCGGAGCGGCTAAGGCTTGTGTACTTGTACTTCCCGAGCTTAAAGGAAAAATCACGGGTATGGCTTTCAGAGTTCCTACCATTGATGTTTCTGTGGTGGATTTGACGGTTCGGACAGTACGTGAAACTTCTTTGGAAGAAATAAATAAGTGTATCAAGCAAGCATCCGAGACCAATCTTTCGGGAATTTTGGGTTATACCGATGAAGCAGTAGTTTCAAGCGATTTTTATTCCGATGACAGAACCTCGATATATGATGCGACAGCAAGTATTGAGTTGAATCCGAGATTCTTTAAACTTGTTTCTTGGTACGATAACGAGTGGGGGTATTCAAATAAGGTGCTTGATCTGATCAAAATAATGGAGGCGAGTGAAAATTAATATGAAGCTTGAATTTGGAGAAAAGGTTCGCAGTTTAAGAACAGAGAGGGGCTTGACACAAGAAAAATTAGCTGATTTTTTAGGGGTGTCATTTCAAGCGGTCAGCAAGTGGGAGCGCGGAGATACTGTCCCCGATATTTATATGCTTCCGTCAATAGCTTCCTTTTTCGGCGTATCGATCGACTATCTTTTGAGCTATGATGTGAATAGAGAAAAAGAAATTGCCGAGTATGAAGAAAAATACTATGCACTATGGCAAGCGCATGACTGCGAAACACTTGTTGCTGTAATGAAGGAATCAGTTGCCCGTTATCCCTCCGAATACAGATTGCTGGTGCGTTACTTGAACGCTTTGGTTTTGTATGCGCAAAATCAAAATCAGGTGTTAATCGAAGAAAGAAATGAAATATTTTCAGTATACGAGCGAATTCGGGATAACTGTACGATTGATAGTATTAGAGTTTGGGCAAAGAAAATTGTCATAGGCTTTTATATAAAGCTTAGCAATATTCAAGGAAGCGGTGTTTCGATTAGCGATGCGGAAATGATAATAAACGAGATGCCGTTAATGCAAAACTGTCGTGATTATTTGCTTTGTCGTCTTTATAAGGATGAAAGACGAGAAAAGGCAAGTAAAGCGGCAATTTCGGAGCTTATATTTCTCCTAAATGATGTGATAACCGTAAATTGGGTGTATCGCGCGGATGTTCCTATAAAAGAAAGAATAGAAGTGCTTGAGTCATTGGTCGCGGTAAACAAGATTATCTACACGGATGAGGATTTTGGCAAGAATTATATCAATATGGCTTTCTCTCTTGCTTCTCTCGCTTGCTTATATTACAAGTACGGAGAGATAGACAAAGCAAAAGAAAAAATATGTGAGGCTATCTCACTTGCGGAAAGATTTGATTCTCTTGAAGAAAATTTAGTTCATACCTCGCCTTTGCTTGAAGGTTTTGAAATTGAAAAAACTAAAATCCCGTATGAGAATGAAGGTAAATTGGCTGATAGAATACGGAGACATATTTTTCAAACGCATAAGTTGCCTATTGACATTATTTAGTGAAACTTAATTAGAATTACCGCCGAGAGCGACCAAACGGTTACTCTCGGCGGTGTTTTTGTATTATTTGATTACAACATTGTCGTCACCAATTATCTTCTTCAACTCACTTATAGCATACTCCGAATAGAACATTCTCTCGCTATATTCCGAATATTTTGCAGTAGAGGAATCATAGAAAATGACCTTGACAGTTCCTTCGTTGAATATATCGACCATATTCTTGACCTTCAAAAACACCTCGCCCGACATATCGGGAACGCGCAGATAGAGCTTTTGGGGCTGTTGTCTCGCCATAGTTACCCGAGGCTCGGGGGATTTGGGCGTACTTACTCTCGCAGGTTCGGGCGTGGGATTACTTTGCGCCGCGCCGTAGAAAGAAAGATACATATTTATCATCGAGGGTGCTCCGTTGTTGCTTTCGGATTCCTGTGCGGGCGTTTCGGTCACTACGGATTGCTCTTTTTGCATTGGCTGTGTTGGAGCTTCCGCAGGCTTGCTTACGTATCTGTCGTTTTCGATAAGTGCCGTGAGGTGGTTAACGAGAATCTTCGGAATTTCATCGTCCTTGATAGAAACCGTTCCCTCAACGTAGATAGCGGCATCCACGAATATCTCGTGATAAAGCTCGTTATACTTTTTCGGGAAAACGATGCACTCGACCTCGCCGTACTTGTCCTCCAGCTTGAAAAACGCCATTCTGTCGTCGTTCTTCGTGGTTTTGAGTGAAACGGAGTTGATGATACCCACCAATTTGACTCTGTCTCGGTCGGTATAGAGCAATTCTCCGCCCTCGTCGGTCTCGGCAAGCTCTGCCGTGGCGATTATATCGAGATCCTCCACATGCTTTGAGTAATTATCAAGCATGTGACCAGAAAAATACATTCCCGAAGCCTCTTTTTCCATAAGCAGCTTTTCCTTCATTCCGTATTCGGGAATGTCGGGGTAGTCGAAGGACGGAGCCTCGATATTGCCCATCGAAAACATATCCATCTGCCCTGCCGGGTTGTTACGATTCTTTTGTTGGACGTTGTCTATGATAGTCTCGTAGGACATAAGAAGCTGTGAGCGGAAAAGACCGAGACCGTCAAACGCTCCGCATTTTATAAGCGCCTCGACTTGACGTTTGTTCAGATCGGTAATGTCACTCATTCGCTCAACGAAATTGTCAAATGAGGCAAATCTGCCACCCGTCGTTCTCTCGCTGATTATTGCTTCAAGCATCTGCTTGCCCACGTTTTTAAGCGCCAAAAGACCGAAACGAATGTTGCCGTTATCCCTATCCGTCGCGAAAGTCACACGGCTTCCGTTAATATCGGGAGGCAAAACGGAAATACCGAATTTCGAGCATTCGTTTATATACTCAACGCTCTTGACCTGGTTGCCAAGGACGCTGGTCAGGAGAGCCGCCATATATTCGCCCGTGTGGTGGGCTTTGAGATATGCGGAACGGTAGCTTATGACCGCGTAGGCGGCAGCGTGAGCCTTGTTGAAGGCGTAGTTTGCAAAGCTTGCCATATCGTCAAAGAGCTTTTCGGCTTTCGCGCGGTCAATGCCGTTCTCAGCCGCGCCGCCTATGAACTGCTCACGCTCGGCTTCAAGCACGCTTGCTTTTTTCTTCGACATAGCGCGTCTTACTATATCCGCGTGACCGTAGGTATATCCCGCCACCGTGCGGAAAATGCTCATTACCTGCTCCTGGTAGACAGTACAGCCGTAGGTCGAGCGCAATATAGGTTCAAGCTCGGGCAGATCGTAAACTACCTTGGAGGGGTCATGACGGCACTCTATAAACCTTGGTATCGAGTCCATAGGACCGGGGCGGTAGAGCGAAATGACCGAAATTATATCGTCGATGCACTCGGGACGCAGATTTTGAAGCACCTGCTTCATTCCCGACGATTCAAGCTGAAAAACGCCCGCAGTGTCGCCGCGCGAGATCAGCTCAAAGGTCTTTTTATCGTCAAACGGTATTTTTTCAATGTCAAAATCAGGCTCAAATTCCTTGATCTGCATCTGTGCGTCGTTGATGATCGTCAGATAGCGGAGAGCAAGAAAGTCAAATTTGAGAAGTCCCAAGTCGGCGATAGTGTCCATATCAAACTGAGTTACAACGGTGCCGTTGCTTACGGACAGAGGTACGTACTCGGAGATAGGCTTGTCCGTAATGACCACGCCCGCCGCGTGAACCGAGATGTTTCTCGGCATACCCTCAAGAGAGATGGCCGTGTCAACTAATCTTTTAATCTGCTCCGAGCCTTCGTAAAGCTCTTTAAGTTCGGGAAAACGGAGTGCGTTTTTCAGCGTTATTCCAAGCTCGCGAGGTATCGCTTTTGCCACCACGTCAACGTCGGAATAAGACAATCCCATAGCCCGTCCGCAATCGCGGATCGCCGCCTTTGCGGCAAGAGTACCGAAGGTGATTATCTGCGACACGTGTTCTCTGCCGTATTTTCTCGTGACGTAGTCTATGACCTCATCGCGGCGATTGTAGCAAAAGTCCATATCAATATCAGGCATACTGACTCTCTCAGGATTGAGAAAACGCTCAAAAAGGAGGTCGAATTTGATAGAATCAATGTCTGTAATTCCAAGCAGATATGCTACAAGGCTGCCCGCGCCCGATCCACGCCCCGGGCCAACGGGAATACCCGCGCTCTTGGCAAATCCCACGTAGTCCTGCACGATAAGGAAATAGTCGGCATATCCCATGGTGTTAATGACCGAAAGCTCATAGTCAATTCTCTCTCTGTATGCTTTTTCGTCATTGTGAGATTCGTTGCCGAATACGAGATGTCCGTTTTTCTGTCCGCGCTCAAGTCCCGCAAGGGTAAGTTCGCGAAGATATTCCTCTGCTCCCTTTCCGTCGGGACAAGGGAATTTGGGCAAAAAGACCTTGTCAAAGTCAAGCTCGAGCTGACACATCTCGGCTATCTTGACCGTGTTCTCGATAGCACCCGAATATCCGCCGTAAATGCGCTTCATCTCGTCGGTGGTCTTGATATAGTAGTCGTCCACGCCAAAGGTGGGCTTGTTTGAGCTATCAAGTGTGGTGTTGGTCTGAATACACATCAACACCTGCTGGATCTCAGAATCCTGACGGCGAAGATAGTGGCAGTCGTTGGTGGCAACCATAGGAAGTCCCGTCTCCTCGGCAAGACCAACGAGAAGCGGCATGATCTGCCTCGTTTCCTCGGTTCCGTGATCCTGAAGCTCTATATAGAAATTGTCCCTGCCGAACATTTCGGCATAGTCGAGTGCCGTTTTTTTCGCCGACTCGTAGTCACCTACCGACAAAAGTCTCGGTATCTTGCCCGAAAGACAAGCTGACAGAGCGATAAGCCCGTCACTATGAGTGCGGAGCAGGTCCTCATCGATACGTGGCTTGGAATAAAATCCCTCGGTGTAGCCAAACGAGACCAGACGTATAAGGTTTTTATATCCCGTCATATTTTTGCAAAGCAGGACGAGATGATAATAGGAATCGGTGTTATTTCTCTTATCGAATCTTGACGAGGTTGCAACATAGACCTCGCAACCGATTATCGGCTTTATTCCTGCCTTTTTGCAGGTCTTGTAGAACTCGATAACGCCGTACATATTGCCGTGATCGGTGATGGCGACCGCATCCTGACCGCACTCGCGCAGTCTGTCGGGTATGTCGGCTATTCGGCAAGCGCCGTCAAGCAGACTGTATTCACTGTGAAGATGAAGATGAACGAACTCTCCCATAAGCTCCTGCCTTTCCGTAAATTTTATATAAGCTCTCTCTGTTTAGCAAGCTCCATGATCTTTGATATTCTGTGATTAAGTCCCGATTTTGAAATCGGAGGAATATGTATCTCCGCAAGCTCGGACAATGTAAGCGCGGGGTTAGCTAAGCGTAGGGCTGCTGTTGCCTGAAGGTCGTCGCCCAATTCTTCGAAGGCTCCCGTCGCAATAAGCGCTTCTATCGCCAAAACCTGCAACCCCGATGCTCCAACCGACTTTGCAATATTTCTCGTTACGCAATTCGTAGCTCTGTTTTCATAATTTCGAAGGTCTTTTTCGATATAGCTGTCCAAAAACTCAAAAAGTGTCTTGCTTGCGCCCAAAACAGTCAAAACGTCCTCAATAGCCGAGTTGTTTTTATAAAAAACGCTCATTTTTTCTTTACGCGACGTAATTCCGGGCGCTTCGGTAACTATTTCCTCAAGCACCGAGTGAATAAGCATGGCGCGAGTATCGTTGGCGGCGTAAATTTCCAAAGTATATGACTTTTTAGGATCACTGACGCTACCGCAAGCGCAAAATGCCGCGCGGGCAAAGACCTGCTTGCAGTTTTCGCAAGCAAAATAAGCATTTAAAGCATCGACGTCCTCATCAGACCCCGAAAACTCGTCTGCAAAGGACAAAAAATCTTCAATTTTCGCCGACTTGAATTTTAATTCAATGGCGTTGTAGCATCCTCGTCTGATCTCTTTTCTTTCGGGTTCAATTTTATATATTGCCTTAATCAGATGACAAAGCTGCTCTGCGGTTGACTTATCTGTGATCTTTACGAAAATCTGTCCGTCGGATATATCAGCAGACATAAGAGAGCCGAAAATATAAGCCTTTTTGCAACAGTTTGACTTTATCTGTAAAGTGTTTAATTCATCCTTGACTTGTGATGAAAATGACATTTTTATAGCCTTTCAATCCTTTTATTTGGGTACGTAAATGATCTCACATTCAAGCTCAACGCCGAATTTTTCAAGCACAACAGCTCTCGTATGCTCAATGACCGCAAGAACGTCTGCGGAGGTCGCTCCTCCGATATTGACCGTAAATCCCGCGTGCTTTTCGGAGATCTGCGCGCCGCCTACGGTGTAGCCTTTAAGTCCGCAATCTTCTATAAGCTTGCCTGCAAAATATCCTGTGGGGCGCTTGAAGGTGCTGCCCGCGCTTGGGTATTCAAGAGGCTGTTTTTCGCGGCGCGAGGTCATGTTTTTGGTCATAGCCGCGAATATTTCTTCGGCATTTTCCTCTTTCATCTCAAGGGTCGTGGAAAGAATGATATACTCGGGATGCTCGGCAAAGATCGAATGTCTGTAATCAAATTTGTGCGCGTCGCCCGAGACCTTCTTAATTTCACCGTCAAAGGTGTCGAAATACTCTGTTTCCACAGCTATATCCGACATTTGCCCCCCATAAGCACCCGCGTTCATATAGATAGCGCCGCCAACCGTTCCGGGGATACCAAACGCGAATTCAAGACCCGTCAAGGAGTGCTTTTTACCTGTCTCACTTGCAAGCTCGGTCAGCGATTTTCCGCATTCAACTCGTATCACGGTCTTGTCGCTTTTATGGATGTATTCTGTAGTGTTCAAGTGCTTTGTAAAAATGATAATTCCGTCAAAGCCCTCGTCGTCAAAAAGAAGATTTGATCCGTTACCTACCACCATATATTTATATTTACAACTCTTTACCGAACGCAGAACCTCGACAAGCTCGTCGCGCGTCTTTGGAAAAACTGCGATCTTGGCAGGTCCTCCGATCTTGAAAGAGGAATGCTTCGATAAAGGCTCATTTTCGCGAATTTCAATGCTTGAATCGAAATCAGGGGTCATAGGTCTGTCCTTTCAGATTAAAACAGAATGTTTTCGATCTCGGAAAGATCGTTTATCGTATAGGTTATATTCATTCCGTCGGGAGCGCTTTTGTGACCCCGATTGTACCAACAAGTATCTATTCCCGCAGCGATACCGCCCTTTATGTCGGAAGAAAGTGAATCACCGATAATTATTGCCTTGCTTTTATCAAAGTCGGGAATCCTTGAAAATACCGCATCGAAATATTGAACCGTTGGCTTTTCTGCGCCCATCTCCTCGGAAATGAACATATCTTCAAAATACTTTCGCAGGATGCTCTTGTCAAATCTGCCGTGCTGCACTACCGCATAACCGTTTGTTACTATATACATTTTGAATTTGCCGTAAAGCTTTTTACACAGACTCTCCGCACCATCCAAAAGATAGCTTTTTTGTGACAGCTGTATAAGATAGAGCTTAGCTATCATTTCAGCATCCGTGTCTACCAATCCGTAATAATCAAGAAAGGTATTCCAGCGAGCGATAAAAAGATCCTTTTTGGTGATTTCACCGCGCTCCAGCATCTTCCAATAGCTTTGATTGATCTCCGAATATTTTTCTATAATTTCATCGGTCGTGGGAAGCCCAACCAAAGAAAGACAGTCCTTCACCGCCTCATGCTCGGACTTTTTAAAATCAAACAACGTATCGTCCGCATCGAATAAAATTGTGGTGTATTTTGACATTACTAAATACCGCCTTTAATCAATATATTAATATTATACAATATATAATAGAAAATTGCAACACCAAATTATAATTTAGCGTTGCAATTTTGCTTGAAGAATTAAAAATTCACCCTACAATTGAGGCATTTTCTCTCTTTGAACCAACCGCCGCATATCGGGCAGATGTAGACGTGCTTTTTGGACGTCAAAACGATCGGATATTTAGCTCCCTTATGATGCTTTATTCTATCTCCGATTTCAAAAAGCAACGGTGCCATCTTTCGGGATTGTATCTTCAATTTTACGGTTTTTCCGTTATCTTTAAGTACGGTTACAACAGTATAGGGTATCTTTTTAGGCGGACGGCGATCGACAGCAACGGAAAAGGTGATGGGTTCGCTATCGATTACAGTATCAACTCTCGTTACCTCGCCCTCCCAATCACGGTCAAAGATATGTTTAATTATACCATGAGGTCATTTTGTTGTCAAGCAAACGCAGGGATTTTTGTCTTTGATGAAATTTTCTTTCAAAATTAAATAATAATTATGATTTTGGACTTGAAAAAATTCTCAAAATGAGTTATAATATAATGTGGATGTTTGTTTTTCGGAAGAAATCTAAAATCTAACGAAAGGAGTCGGATATGTTCATTATCGGTATCACCGGTCCCAGCGGATCGGGCAAGGGCGAAGTCTCAAAATATCTTTCGTCAAAGGGCGCGAGAATAATTGATGCCGATGAGGTGTATCACGACGTTATCACTCCCCCCTCGGATTGTGTTGGTGAATTAGTATTGAATTTTGGCAAAGATATATTGACTGACACAGGCGCTATTGACAGAAAAAGGCTTGCTTCTCTCGTTTTCGGCGAAGAAAACAAAGATAAGCTTGAGCTTTTGAACAAGATAACTCACAAGTATGTGATCTCTCGCATAATTGATATTATTTCTATCTACAAGAGCCAAGGGGTTGGCGTTGGCGTAATCGATGCGCCTTTGCTTATTGAGGCAAACGTTATAAAGGATTGCGACTTAACGGTTTCAGTCCTTGCCGACGAAAGTGTTCGAACAGACAGAATAATGCTCCGAGATTCTATCGATAGATCCGCAGCAGAAAGACGTATCAAGTCGCAAAAGCCGGACTCTTTTTATATTGATCACACCGACGAGACCGTCTACAACAACGGAGACCTGACCTCCCTGAATCAACAAGTTGATACTATCCTTTCAAAAAGGAGGATATCACTATGACAAGATCCCGAAAGAAGTACTCGGGTTCAAGTTCCGGATGGGGCAAAATAATACTCATCGTCTTGGCTATTTCAATCGTTTTCGGATTTATTTTCGACTTTGCCGTATCGCAGATAGAATTCGCAATATACCCAAAGCCCGATGAATACGCAGAATCGGTCGAAAGATATTCGGAAAGATTCGGCGTTCCCGAGGAGCTTATCTGGGCAGTCATAAAGACCGAAAGCGGATTCAACTCCTCTGCCGTATCCGACAAGGGCGCTGTCGGACTTATGCAATTAACCGAACCGACCTTTAACGAAATAAGCACTCAACGCTTGAAAGAAGGACTTGACCCCGGCATGAGGTACGATCCCGACACCAATATACGTTACGGCACATATTACCTTTCCTATCTTTACGCAAGATACAATAGCTGGGACGCGGCTATTGCTGCCTACAACGGAGGTCTCGGCAACGTTGACGAATGGCTGGACGAGGACGGAAAGCTTGGCGACATTCCCTATCGAGAAACACGAAATTACGTAAAAAAGGTCAACCACGCAAAAGGAAAATATGAGGATCTGTATTGATCCTTGAAAATAAAAACAATACATAGTCACACTATGAAGAAAGGATATTAAAATGAGCAACGAACTTACCTACACAAAAGCTAACTTTTACGACAAGGCAACAGATGCCGAGATCAAGGCGGCTTACGATTACTGTGACGGCTATATGACATATATGGACGCGTCCAAGACAGAGAGAGAGGCTGTCAAGGTCTCTATCGAGATGGCAGAGGCTAAGGGTTACAAGCCCTATTCCTTTGGCATGCAGATCAAGGCAGGCGACAAGTATTACTACAACAACCGCGGCAGAAATCTCTATCTTTTCAAAATCGGTAGCGAGAATATCAACAATGGTATGAGAATAGTCGCTTCCCACATCGACAGCCCCAGACTTGACTTCAAGCAGGTTCCCGTTTATGAGGACGGCGGCTTCTGCTTAGCAAAGACTCACTACTACGGCGGTGTTCGTAAGTATCAGTGGGTTGCTCTCCCCTTGGCGCTTCACGGAACCGTGGCAAAAAAGGACGGCACATGCGTTGACATTTGCATTGGTGACGAAGACGGCGATCCCGTATTCTACATTAATGATCTTCTTCCCCACCTCGCAAAGGACCAGAGCGCAAAGCCTCTCGGTCAGGCTATCCCTGCAGAGAGCCTCAACATCCTTCTTGGCTCAAGACCCCTCTCTAATACCGAGGAGAGCAACAAGATAAAGCTTAACGTTCTCACGATCCTCAACGAAAAGTACGGTATACACGAGGAAGATTTCCTTTCTGCCGACATTTTCGTAGTTCCCGCAGGCAAGTCTCGTGACGTTGGCTTTGACCGTTCCCTCATTTCGGCTTACGGTCACGACGACAAGGTCTGCGCATATCCCTCCCTCACCGCACTCTTTGAGTCCGATGCAAGCGAACATACCCTTATGGTGGTTCTCGCAGACAAGGAGGAGATCGGAAGCGAGGGTAACACAGGTATGCAGTGTGGTCTCTTTACCGACCTTATGGGCGCTATCACCGAGGCTCTCGGCGGCAATATCTACGCTGTAAAGGCTAATTCCAAGTGCCTTTCCGCCGACGTTAACGCTTGCTTCGACCCCAATTTCGCTGAAGTTTACGAGTCCAAGAACGCGGCTAAGATCAACTGCGGTATCACTATGTCCAAGTACACAGGTAGCGGCGGAAAGGGCGGCACAAATGACGCTCCCGCAGAGTACGTCGCATGGATCAGAAAGATCTACGAGGAATACGGCGTTATCTGGCAGACCGCAGAGCTTGGTAAGACCGACCAGGGCGGCGGCGGAACAGTTGCGAAGTATATCGCGAAGCACAACATCGAAACCGTTGACCTCGGTGTTCCCGTAATCAGTATGCACGCACCCTACGAGGTAGTTTCCAAGGCAGACGTTTACTCTGCCCACAAGGCATTCTACGCCTTCAACATGGCTTAATTTATGTTTGAAAAGCTTGTATCTACCGTGGAAAAATATGACAGGCTTGAATACGAGCTTGCCAACAACACGGCATTGATATTGGACGCTCAGGCTTACGCAAAGGCGATCAAGGAATATCACGCGCTCACTCCCGTGGTGGCAAAATACCGCGAGTATAAGCGAGCAGAGACCGATATTGAAGACGCCTTAATGATAATCGACGAGGCGGACGACGACGAAATGCGCGCGATGGCGCAGGAGGAGCTTAAGGAAGCAAAATTGCGCCTTGAGCGCCTCGCCGATGAGCTGACTGTATTACTTCTTCCCCGTGATCCCAACGACGACAAAAATATCATCGTCGAGATCCGCGCCGGTGCGGGCGGCGAGGAGGCTGCGCTTTTTGCGGCGGTTCTCTTCCGTATGTACTCGATGTATGCGGCGACGGTTGGATTTAAGGTCTCGATAGCAAACGCCAACGAGACCGAGCTTGGCGGATATAAGGAAATTTCCTTCACAGTTGAGGGTGACGGCGCATATTCGCGTTTCAAATTTGAATCGGGAGTTCACAGAGTTCAGAGAGTACCCGAGACCGAGTCACAGGGACGCATCCAGACCTCTACTGCAACTGTCGCTGTACTTCCCGAGGTCGAGGACGTGGAGATCGAGATCAAGGAATCGGATCTTATCTACGAGTCCTGTAAGTCAAGCGGCGCGGGCGGTCAGCACATCAACAAGACCGAATCTGCCGTGAGACTTACCCACAAGCCCACGGGCATCGTGATCGAGTGTCAGGAAGAGCGTTCACAGTTCAAAAACAAAGATAAGGCGCTGAAAATGCTCCGCGCAAAGCTTTACGACATAAAGCAGCGGGAGCAGTCCGAAAAGGTCGCCTCCGACCGAAAGAGTCAGGTAGGTACGGGAGACAGAAGCGAAAAGATCCGCACCTACAACTACCCCCAAAACAGAGTTACCGATCACAGAATAGGAGTAACCCTCCACTCTCTTGACAGCTTTGTCAACGGAAACATTGGACAAATGATAGACTCACTGATCGCGGCAGACACCGCGGAAAAGCTCAAAGCCGAAATTAACGGTTAAATTTTAGAAAGGAGCCGCTATGGAAACGAAAATAGTCAGAATAGACGACGTAAATGTGCAAAAAGACGACATCGCAGAGGCGGCGGCTCTTTTACGTGACGGCGGATTGGTGGTCATCCCTACTGAGACGGTTTACGGTCTTGGAGGCGACGGCACCAATCCACAGTCATCAAAAAAAATATACGCGGCAAAGGGGCGGCCATCGGACAACCCCTTGATAATACATGTCGCCAAGCCCTCCGACGCAGAAAAATACGCATATACCAATGAAATCTACTATAAGCTTGCCAAAGCCTTTATGCCCGGACCTCTCACCGTCATTCTCCCAAAAAAGAACACGGTTCCTTTAGAGACCACGGGAGGACTTGATACCGTGGCGATCCGTTGTCCCTCTCACCCCGTAGCTCACGCTGTAATCGAGGCGGCAGGAGTTCCGATAGCCGCGCCCTCGGCTAATATTTCGGGAAAGCCATCCACAACCAGTGTTGAATACGTTATCGAAGATTTTGACGGAAAAGTCAATATGATAATCGACGGCGGCGCGTGCGAGATAGGTCTTGAATCCACGATAGTACTTGTCACGAAAGACACAGGACTGGTCCTGCTCCGTCCCGGTGCCATTACATACGACGCGCTTTGTTGCGTTTGCGACAACGTGACTATATCCCCTACTCTTGAGGGTACCCTCGGCGAAAACGAACGCCCTCTGTCCCCCGGAATGAAATACAAGCACTATGCCCCCACGGCACAATTGATACTTCTTGACGGAGACGATAAAAACGTAATAGAATTTCTCAAAAACGAACAAAAAGAGCGAAAATGCGCTATCCTTTGTTACGACGAGGAGGCAGAATTGCTTGAAAACAGGCTTTTGTTGCCCATCGGTCGCAGAGGTGATCTGAAAACACACGCAAAAATGCTTTTCGCAAGACTCCGCGAGTGTGACTCCCACTCACCCGATATAATCTACGCCCACATCCCCGACAAGGAGGGTTTGGGTCTTGCTCTTTACAACCGTATGATACGCGCCGCGGCTCATTCGGTTCTTAAAGTATGACTTTGAAAATTATACGAAAGGTAAATATATAAATGGCAAAGAAAAAGAAACAAAACGAAGTCAAGGAAATCGTTTATGCCCCCATATTGCCTCAGCCTATAACAGAAACAATCGAGAAAAACTATATGCCCTATACCATGAGCGTTATAGTTTCCCGTGCTATTCCCGAGATCGACGGATTTAAGCCCGCACACAGAAAAATCCTCTATACGATGTATAATATGGGACTTTTAAAGGGCGCGAGAACCAAGAGCGCAAACATCGTCGGCGCGGTAATGAAGCTCCACCCTCACGGCGACCAGTCGATATACGAGACGATGGTTCGTCTGACGAGAGGTAACGAGACCCTGCTTCACCCTTTTGTCGACTCCAAGGGTAACTTCGGTAAGCAATATTCCTCCGAGACCAAATACGCGGCTCCCCGATATACCGAGGCAAAGCTTGATTCGTTTTGTGAGACACTTTTCGACGGAATCGATAAAAATGCCGTCAACATGATAGACAACTACGACGGCACTATGAAGGAGCCTCAGCTTCTTCCTACCGCGTTCCCAAACATTCTTGTTTCTCCCAATAGCGGTATTGCGGTCGGTATGGCGTCGGATATCTGTTCCTTCAATCTTTCCGAGATATGCGACGGAACTATCGCCATACTCAAAAAGCCCAACATTTCGGTTGAAAAGATAATGGAGATAATAAAGGCTCCCGACTTCCCCGGCGGCGGTCAGATAATCTACGATTACGAGCAGATGAAATCCATTTATGCCACGGGTGACGGATCCTTCAAGATACGCTCAAGGTATAATTACGATCCATCCGCAAACTGCATAGATATATACCAGATACCATATTCCACTACCATTGAACAGATACTCAATAAGGTTTCCGCTATGGTAAAGGAAGGCAGACTTAAGGAAGTGATCGACTTCAGAGACGAGACCGACAAGGAAGGTCTCAAGCTCACTCTCGATCTTCGCAAGGGCGTAGACCCCGACAAGCTTATGCAGAAGCTTTTCAGATCCACTCCCCTTGAAAACAGCTTTAAATGCAACTTTAATATCATAATAGACGCAGAACCCCGTCAGCTTGGAGTTGTTGATATACTTACCGAATGGATCGCATTCAGAATGGAATGTCTTAGCCGTGAGCTTGAATTTGATCTCGGCAAAAAGAAAGATAAGCTTCATCTGCTCTTGGGTCTTGGAAAGATACTTCTTGACATCGATAAGGCGATACGTATAATCCGCAAGACCGAAAAGGACGAGGACGTCATCCCCAACCTTTGCTCAGGCTTTGGAATCGACGAGATACAGGCAAACTATATTGCGGATATCAAGCTGCGTAATTTGAACCGAGAATATATCATCAACCGCATCTCCGAGATCGAGGATCTCAAAAAGGAGATAGCAGAGATCGAAGAAATACTGGCTGACGAATTCAAGCTGAAGGGACTTATTGCAAGTCAGCTTACCGAAATAAAGAAAAAATACGGTCAGCCCAGAAAATCACAGATAATCCATTCCGAAAATATCGAGGCGTACGTTGAGGAAGAAACGGTTGAGAATTATCCCTGCAAACTGGTGCTTTCCAAAGAGGGCTATTTCAAGAAGATAACCTACCGATCACTCCAAGGAAACGACGAGCAGTACTTCAAGGATGGCGACTCTCTCCGCCAGATATTCGACGCCGAAAACAAGGATACCGTCCTTTTCTTTACAGATAAAGCGCAACTTTATCGCGCCGCGGTAAATGATTTCGAGAACTGTAAAGCCTCTGTCATGGGTCAGTTCGTTCCCTCTGAGCTTAAGATGGAGCCCGGTGAAAAGCCTGTATTCGTTTCTCTGCAAAGTGAATTCAGAGAAGGCTACAATTACGTTTTCATATTTGAAAACGGCAAGGGTGTCAAGATACCCGAAAAAGCTTACGAGACTTCCAGCGTAAGGCGCAAATTAAAGGGCGTATTCTCAACGGCATCCCCCATAGTTGCAGTATTCTCCGAAAACGAAAAGAAGCCTTACGAGATAATGCTCGTTACCAACGATAACAGAGCCATCATCTTTAAGACCTCTTTAATACCTACAAAGTCTACCAAAACTTCTATCGGTGTTCAGTTAATGACACTTAAAAAGAATCAGACGGTAGTTTCCGCCATTTCCGATTTTGACGGAAACGCCGATAATACCAAGGGATGCAGAAAGCTTAAGCTTCCCGCTTCCGGAACACTTTTAAATTAATAAATAGAAAGATTACAAAATGAGGTAAAAAAAATGAAGAACAAGCTTTGGGTAAAAGTACTTTCTCTCGCGCTCGTAGGCATCATGGCGCTTGGAAGCGCGGCAATTGCTATTTCCTTGTTGATCAATATGCTATAATGAAAATTGGATAAATAAAAAAGAAAACTACCCTTCGAGGTAGTTTTCTTTTTTACTATTCATAATCATCGGAATTTAAAACTATCGTGTCAACTTCTCCGTTTCCGGTAGTGTCAAGCATTATCGCATCGATCTCACCGTCTCCATCAAAATCGATCTTACCAATAACAACAGACTTCACCTTTCTGTTCACGTACATATATATACCAACGATTGCCGCGGCAACGGCGACCACAACAGCGGAAACTATAAGAATAATCTTTAATGATGATTTTTTGTTGTCGGACATATTCATTATCGGCTCCTTAAATGAGTTTATCTATTAAATTAATTATATCACCTTAATTGTTTAATTATGTGAATTTCTTGTAAATTATATTGACTACACCCGTTTATTGAATTTTTCACTATACCGATAGTTAATACTAAATTAAAACGGAGGACTGAAACATGAAGGAAAACTCTACTACAAATATCAGATCGTGCGCAATAATTGGTTGTGGTAACGTTGGTTCAGCAACAGCTTACGCTCTTATGCACAGCAAGCTGCTTTCAAAGCTTGTTCTGATCGATCTCAGTAAGAAAAAGGCATTTGGAGAGGCAGAGGATATTTCGCACGCGCTTCCCTTTAATTCCCCCATGGAGATAATTGCAGGAGATTATCCCGACCTTGCCGATTGTGGAATTATCATAATAACCGCAGGTGTCAACCAAACTCCGGATCAGACAAGACTTGATCTTCTTCAGAAAAACGCAAGAATATTCAGAGGAATAGTTGATAATATCATTGAATATAATAAAGATGCCTTGATTTTGGTGGTAACCAATCCCGTTGACATCCTTACCTATATTACTCTCGCCGAGTCGGGATTCCCTTCTTCGCGCGTTATCGGCTCGGGAACCGTTCTCGACACCGCAAGGCTTAAGGAAAAGGTGGGCAAATATCTTGGAGTTGACAGCAGAAACGTTCATTCCTTCGTTATCGGTGAACACGGTGACAGTGAGGTTGCGGTCTGGAGCAGCGCAAACGTTTCGGGCATTGACCTCGACAGCTATTGCCGTGAGCGAAAGATGGAATTTGACCGTTCTGCTCTTGACCGACTTGCGGCGGAGGTCATGACCAGCGCATACCGAATTATAGAGGCAAAAGGTGCAACTTATTACGGAATCGCCGACTCTGTACGCAGAATAGTTTCCGCTATCGTCAATGACGAGCATACAATTCTTCCCGTTTCAACCAAGCTATCGGGTGAATACGGAGTTTATGAGGTTTGCATGGGAATTCCGTGTATCGTCGGAAGAAACGGCATCGAGCAGATTCTTGAAATACCGCTTGATAAAACCGAAAAGTCGCGTTTCATGAATTCCGCAAGCTCACTTAAAGACGCAATCTCACAATTATGACAGTAAAAAACCGAGGAAATTCCTCGGTTTTTTATTCAATATATTGCTCTTGATCCGCCAATAAACTTTGGGCGGGTATATGCGCAAACTATCCTTGCCTCTCCAATTTCGGAAACCGAAAGACGAAGCGGTACCGCAACGTCGCGCAGATGCATACCAATAAGAGTAAGACCTATATCAATACCTGCGTGGGCGCGGATATGCTCAACCACCACGGGAGACTGCATATTCTCGTATGTCAAGGTTGCAAATGAACCGCCTGCCTTAGGCTGAGGAATAACGGCTACACTCTCGTATCCGTATTTTTCCGCGCATTCCGCTTCGACTACAAGCGCGCGATTAAGATGCTCACAGCACTGTGCCGCAAGGTATATGCCTTTCTCACAAAGCTTGGGATAAATAACATCGAAAACGATTTTTGCCGCCTCAAAGCTTGATCCCTTGCCTATTTTAGACCCAAGTATCTCTGACGAGGAACAGCCTACGACAAATATATCATCCTTTTTAAGCTTTGTGTTATCAAGAATTTCAACAATAGTAGCTTCTGCTGCTTTTTTTATTTCTTCTGCAAACGCCGCGTCTACGAATGCGTCTGCTCCCCCGTAATTCTCCATTATTATTCGCCGCACACTTCGCTATCGCAGAGTACGATAACATTGGGATGAAGCTTAAGAAGCGTTGCGGGACAAGAGGTAGTTATCTTGTCATTCAAAAGCATATTGAACGCTTCTCTCTTATTCTTACCGTTGATGAGAAGAATGATCTTCTTTGCGCTAAAAATAGTACCCATACCCATGGTAATCGCCGCAGTAGGAATAACCTCGTCCTCAGAGAAGAATCTTGAATTTGCCTGAATAGTGTTTTCGGTCAAGCCTGTCTTGTGGGTATAGAGAGAAAGATTTTCCTCAGGCTCATTAAAAGCGATATGACCGTTCTGACCTATACCGAGAACCTGTACATCGATACCGCCCAAAGCCTTGATTATGCGCTCGTGTTCCTCACAAGCCGCATCAGCATCCTCGGCAGCGCCGTTAGGAACATAGGTATTCGCCTTGTCGATGTTTACGTGATTGAAAAGATTCTCATTCATAAAGTAACGGTAGCTTTGCTTGTTGTCAGGAGAAATGGGATAGTACTCGTCGAGGTTTACGGTTTTGATCTCGGAAAAATCGATAATTCCGGCTTTGTTCATTTCAGCAAGCTTTTTGTAGGTTCCAACGGGGGTGGAGCCTGTTGCAAGACCGAGAACGGAATCCTTTTTGATGCTTATCTGCTTTGCCAAAATATCAGCGGCTGCTGCGGACATTTCATCGTAGTTCGCAAATTTTAAAATTTTCATAGAGGTTTCTCCTTATATAAATTTATAAAATAAAATATTACCATTTATCGCTTTCGTCATTGGGAATGACTTCATTCATAGCCGCGATGGCGCATTCTATCATACTGTCGTCGGGTTCAAGAACCGTTATGTGCTGAAGCCAAACGCCGGGCGCGGAAATGATCTTGGTAAACCAATTATCGTACTTACCCGCAAGCTTTATAAGTTCGTATCCAAGACCGACTATGATCGGTATTAAGGATATTCTGATGACGGCACGGATAGCCGTGGCGGGAATCGAACCGAAAACCAGCATGAACACGGGATCTATGCAGAATGAAACGAAAATACTCACCAGTACCATTAAGATAAGGAAGCTGGTTCCGCAACGGGGATGGAATCTTCTCTGCTTTCTTACGTTTTCAACAGTAAGATCAAGTCCTGCTTCGTAACAGAAAATGGTCTTATGCTCTGCTCCGTGAAAACGGAAAGTTCTTCTTATATCCTTCATAAGAAGCATA
>JAZNII010000093.1:0-2871 GCA_045577415.1 Eubacteriales bacterium | reverse complement strand
CGCTGTCTGTGATACCATGTGGCAGATCGGCATTGACGTACTTCCCGAATATCGCAGGCAGGGAATTGCCTCGGCACTGACAAACCGTCTTGCCACCGAGATTTTGAACCGAGGGAAAGTGCCGTTTTACTGCGCCGCCTGGTGTAATATCAGATCTGTCCGCAATGCCATCAAAAGCGGCTTCCGTCCTGCGTGGGTTGAAATGACGGCGAAGCCCTGCGAGACGGTGGACGGGATGAATCAATAAGAATTTGGCGGGGGTGCCGATGCGAACAAAACGGGTTGTGGTCGTACCTTATGATGAAGCATGGAAAAATGCTTTTGAAGAAATCAAGACTGAGATTGAAGCTGAAATCGGCGATTTAATCATCGGCATTGAACATGTCGGAAGCACCTCTGTCGAAGGAATGTCTGCGAAGCCTTGCATTGATATCGATGTAATTATCAAGGATTATTCGGTGTTTGACGAGATTGTCAGAAAGCTTGGAGTAATTGGATATATCCACGAGGGCGACCTCGGCATCCAGGACAGAGAAGCGTTCAAATACGCGGATAAGCCACATTTGATGACACACCATCTGTACGTGTGCCCCCGGGATTCCGAAGAACTGCACCGCCATATTGTGTTCAGAGATTTTCTGCGCAAAAATCCCGAGGCGGTTAAAGAATACAGTATGGTAAAAGAAAAATCCGCCGCGTTATTTCCCGACGAGATAGAGCAGTATATCGCATTCAAGGCTCCGTGCATTGAAGAATTATATATAAAGTGTGGCTTGAAATAAACGAATTCCAAATTGATGGAGGTGATTCAAGTGATAGATATTTCTACTTGGATGCAAGATTTCTTGCAGACGTTAAACGAAGCATTTACAAACCGCGTATGGTTTGTGGGCTTACAGGGCAGCTACGGTCGCGGTGAAGCAACGAAAACGAGCGATATTGACATCGTCGTGATACTTGACGAGCTGTCCGCCTCGGATATTCAAACATATAATACAATGCTTGACACTTTGCCGCACAGAGAGCTGATCTGCGGTTTTCTTTCGGGAAAGGACGAGCTTTTGCAGTGGGAGCCTTCCGATCTTTTTCAGTTTTATTATGATACAACGCCGATCAAAGGTAGCCTGGATGAATTGCTTACCGTTATTGACGACGCTGCTGTAGGCAGAGCTATCAAAATCGGCGCGTGCAATATCTATCACGGCTGCGTGCATAATATGCTGCACGAAAAGAGCGAGGACATTTTGCGTGGGCTGTATAAATCCGCCTCCTTCGTTGTGCAGGCGATCGTTTTCAGGCAGACCGGAAAATACGTCAAGCACCAAAAAGAATTGCTGTCACTTGCCGCTCCCGATGAGCAGGCGATCGTGAATACATTTATGAATTTGAAAAACGGTAATACTGTTGAGTTTGGCGCAATGTCAGAAGTTTTGTTTGCATGGGCTAAAAAGCAGATAATCGAAGGAAATCGAAAATGAAGAAAATTATTGTAATCGGCTGCCCTGGTTCAGGAAAAACGACCTTTGCCGAGAAACTGAAAGACAAGATTGGGTTGCCGCTATTTTACCTCGATGCCATTTGGCACAAGCCCGACAGAACCCATATTTCAAGATACGAATACGACGCGCGCCTCGCCGAGATTCTTGCACTGGATTCTTGGATTATAGACGGGAATTACAGCCGAACCATAGAAAGTCGGATTTCGGCGTGCGACACGATCTTTCTGTTCGATCTGCCCGTGGAGATCTGCCTCGATGGCGCGATCTCCCGTCTTGGCAAAGGACGTTACGATATGCCGTGGATTGATACCGAACTTAACCCAAATCTGAAAAGAGAGATCGAGGAATTTCCAAGCAAAAATCTTCCCACGATATACGCACTGATCGACAAATATAATGCCGGCAAAACGGTGATTGTTTTCAAGAGCAGAGAACAGGCGGATGCGTTCTTAAATGGAGAAATATTATGATTTTAGAAACAAAACGCCTCATTCTTCGCCCGTGGCGCGAGGATGATGCGGAGGATTTATATACATGCGCCAGCGACCCCGAGGTAGGCCCACCTGCAGGATGGCCGCCTCACACGAGCGTGGAGAACAGCCGCGAGATCATTCGCACGGTCCTGTCCGCACCCGACACTTTTGCCGTGTGCCTCAAAGATAACGGAAAACCAATTGGTAGCATTGGCTTTCACCGCAACGACCTTGCCGAAGCGGACGATGAATACGAGCTTGGCTATTGGATCGGCAAACCATATTGGGGGCAGGGGCTCATTCCCGAAGCCTCGCGCGAAATGCTCCGCTATGCGTTCGAGGATCTTGGCATGAGCCGCATCTGGTGCGGCTATTACGATGGCAACGAGAAAAGCCGCCGTGTGCAAGAAAAGCTGGGATTTGTTTATCAGCGCAAAACCGAGGGCATCGAGGTGTCGCTCCTCGGCGAGATCCGCACGGGGCACTCTAACCTTATGACCAAGGAACGCTGGCAAAAGGTCTGCCTCTTCCGTCAGCAGAAAAATTTACTCGATACCTTCCTTGGTAATGGCGCGATCTCTCAGGCGCAGTACGACAAGAGTTTTGGAGACCTGCTCGAACTGATGGAGATGCACGGAGTTGAATAAATAAGAATTTGGAGGGAGAACTCCTATGATACTTGAAACTGAAAGACTTATCCTCCGTCCGTTCACTGAGAACGATGCCGCGGACGCATACGAATATCTGCACGAGCCGATGGTTCATTGCTTTGCTTGCATGAAGGTTAACTCGCTCGAACAAGCAAGACAAGCCGTGCTTGAAAGAGCAAAGGACGGCGAGTATTATTTTGCCATCACGCTGAGGGAAAACGGCAAGGTCATCGGCGAGATCGAAAGTCG
>JAZNII010000092.1:0-5074 GCA_045577415.1 Eubacteriales bacterium | reverse complement strand
CATAGAGTGGGCTGGTGAGTGTTTTATAATTGACACGCTGAATCAAAGAAAAGGGCGGCGGAGGGCTCCGTCGCCTTGATGTTTACAGAATGATGTTGAAAGAGAGTGTATTTTGTGGTATAATATTCATGTAAATGATACTGTGCAACAGCACAAAGGAGATAGATCATGAAAAAACTGATACCGATATTTTTGTCCGCACTCCTGTTTACAGGATGTGCCGGGACAAGCAATAATCAAACAAATACCTACCGCCAGATCAGCATAGACGAGGCAGTTGCCATGATGAAGCAGGAAACCGGTTATATCATTCTCGACGTGCGCCGTGCAGATGAATTCGCGGCAGGGCATATTCCCGGCGCCATCAACGTGGCGAACGAAAGCATAGGTACGGACGAGATCCCCGAACTGCCCGACAAGGATCAGCTCATTATGGTGTACTGCCGTAGCGGTCGCCGCAGTAAAGAGGCATCGGAGAAATTGGCGAAGCTCGGCTATACAAATATCGTGGAGTTCGGCGGGATTCTCGATTGGAAGGGCGAGATCGAAACTTAACGTCGCGGTTCAAATTTTTAACCGCAGTAACCAAAGAAAAGAGGTTTTCAATATGAACAGACCATATATCATTTGCCACATGGTAACGAGCATTGACGGCAAGGTCACAGGTGACTTCCTGTTTCAGCCCGAGTGCGCCGGAGCAACCGACATTTATTATCGTCTCAACCGCGAGTTGAAAGCCGACGGCTTTATCTGCGGCCGAGTGACCATGGAAGGGAGCTTCACGGGCGGTTGGTATCCCGATTTGAGTAAGTATAAGCCTGTGCGCCACGATATGGATATGAAAATGGACTTCATCGTGGACGACCTCAGTGGATTCTATGCGATTGCTTTCGATACCCACGGCAAGCTTGGCTGGAAGTCGAATAAGATCATCGATCCCGACGGAGATCCCGGTTATGACGGCGCGCGGATCATCGAGGTGCTGTCCGAAGATGTAGATGAACGCTACCTCGGCTATCTGGAATCCATGGAGATTCCGTATATCTTCGCGGGCGAGAACTCCATTGACGTGGAGCTTGCTTTGTTCAAGCTGAAGAATATCATCGGCTGTAACACTCTGCTTTTGGAGGGCGGTAGCATCATTAACGGTGCATTTGAAAGAGCGGGCGCGGTGGACGAACTCAGCCTTGTAGTTGCTCCCACGGTGGCAGACAAGGACAGCAAGCCGTTGTTTATGGATGCGGACATTGCGAATTTTGAGCTTGTAAAGGCTGAAAATGAAAACGGAAACCTTGTTTTGAATTATAAGAGAAAATGAAAGACGAATACGTTAACGAAAGGATGATAGAGAATTATGACTTTTCTTGAGCTTGCAAAGGCACGCTATTCCGTGCGTAAATTCAAAAACGATATGATCGAGGACGCAAAGCTTGCGGCGATCCTCGAAGCAGGGCGCGTGGCTCCCACCGCCTGCAACAATCAGCCGCAGAAGATATACGTTGTAAAAAGCGAAGAAAACCGTGCAAAACTTGCCGAGGTCTGCCGCTTTACCTTCGACGCGCCCGTGATTCTTGTGATCGGTTACGATAAGGAGCGCGATTGGAAGAACCGCCGTATGCCCGGATACAGCTCGGGCGAGACCGACGCCGCCATCGTCTGCACCCACATGATGCTGGAAGCATGGGAGCAGGGGATCGGCTCTTGCTGGGTCGGCGCGTTCGCCGCTGATGCCGTAGAAGATGCGCTGTCTCTGCCCGAAAACATTCGTGTGACGGCAATGCTTCCGATCGGTTACGCCGCGGACGATGCAGAGCCTGCCGCTTTTCACAACACTTACCGTGACATTGATGATATGGTAGCTGAAATGTAAGAAGCGCTCAAGCTTTACGAATTGCCGTATAAGGGTTTAAGAGTACAAGAATGATGAGAGGAATGTATTATGGAAAACATCAAAGAACTTATAAAAAACAGGCGCAGCGTACGAACCTATGACGGCAGAGCGATTACTGCCGAGGACAAGGCAAGGCTGTGCGCTTTTATGGAGAATATCGAAAATCCGTATGGTATAGGCGTGGCGTTTAAGCTGATGGACGCAGGTGAGAATGGACTGAAATGTCCAGTTGTGATCGGTACGGATCTCTACGTAGGCGGTAAAATTAAGCGTTTACCGTCGGCATTCGAGGCATTCGGATATTCCTTTGAGATGCTGGTGCTGTATGCGCAGTCGCTGGGCATCGGCACGGTATGGCTCGGCGGCACCATGAATCGCCCTGCCTATGAAGCCGCAATGGCACTTGCAGAGGACGAAATGATGCCTTGCGCAAGTCCTCTGGGTTACCCTGCAAACAAGATGTCTTTGCGTGAGAGCGTGATGCGCAAAGCGATCAAGGCCGACGACAGACTGCCCTTTGAGGAGCTGTTCTTTGACGGTTCGTTTGATGCTCCTCTGACCGAGGAAAAGGCGGGTGAGCTTGCCTATCCCTTGGAAATGGTGCGGTGGGCTCCGTCTGCGGTCAACAAGCAGCCGTGGCGCGCTGTTGTTAAGGACAATGCCGTTCACTTTTATCTGAAGCGCAGCAGCGGATTTGGGAATCATGAGGCACTGGATATGCAGAGAATCGATATGGGCATCGCGTTGTGCCATTTCGACCTTGCTGCGCGAGAGCTGGGGATGAAGCCAAGCTTTACACAGGATGATCCAGGGATTCCCCACGATGACGGCACGGTGTATATCGCAACTTACCGAATGGAGTGATACGCTTATGTCGAAATACTCGATCAAAAAAGAATTCTTCCCATTCTCACATTTCACGCCGCCTATCAGCGAGAAATTCCTCGCGATGGCTGTTCCGCATATGAAAACGCCGAAATACATCTACAAGGACAAGGAGCTCGACATGTGCCGTCACGAAGTCGAAAGCTATGACGGCGAGAAGATCGAGTGCTTTCTGATGTCCCCCAAGACACTAAACGGAAACGCTCCGTGTCTAATCTACATTCACGGCGGCGGCTTCGTGCTTCCTGCGGCGGGTTATCATTACAAAAATGCCATGCGGTATGCCAAGGAAGTCGGTTGCAAGGTCGTATTCGTGAACTACCGTCTTGCGCCCGAGCATCCGCATCCCGTGTTCTATGAGGACTGCTATTCGGCTATGTGCTGGGCATATGATAACGCCGATTCGCTCGGCATCGACACCACGCGCATCGGCATTGGGGGAGACAGCGCAGGCTCGACGCTTTCGGTGGGCGTGTGCATGATGGCTAAGGAAAGAGAACACCCCGTAAAATTCCTGTTTCAGATGTTGCCATATCCCTATCTTGACGCGCGCGGAAACAGCGAGTCCTGCAAAAAATACACGGACACGCCGATGTGGAATTCCTCGCTTTCGGATCGCATCGGCCCCATGACCAAGGTTGACAAGGACGATCCGAGCTACGTGTATTATTCTCCCGTGGAGGCCGAGAACTTTGAGGGTCTGCCTCCAGCCTATATCGAAACGGCAGAGTTCGATTGCCTGCACGATGACGGCATTCTCTACGCTGAAAAGCTCCGCGCGGCTGGCATCGAGGTGGTACTGAACGAAACCGAAGGGACGATGCACGGCTTTGATATTGTGCAAAAAGCACCGACCACGAAAAAAGCCATAGAGTCAAGAATTAAGTTTATGAAAGACCGTTTCTAAACGAAGCAACAGCGAGTTGCTTGTCAAGCCCTCGGAATTATGGTATAATATGATCACAACGAACAAGGGCGGTGATTATATGGAAACAAAGGATATCATACTTGAACTCAGAACGCAAAAAGGACTCTCGCAGGAAGCTCTTGCTGAAAAAGTGTTCGTAACAAGACAGGCGGTTTCCCGTTGGGAGAATGGCGAAACGATACCGAATATTGATACGCTCAAGCTGCTTTCAAAATTGTTTGACGTGTCGATCAATACGCTTCTCGGTTCTCCAAGAGAACTCATTTGCCAATGTTGCGGTATGCCTCTTGAGGACTCTACCACGAGCCGTGAAACCGATGGCAATTTCAATGAGGAATACTGTAAATGGTGCTATGCTGACGGTGAATACACGCTTGATATTTGGAAGAGATACGCCGAAATCGGTGGAAAAGAAAAGCTCGAAGAATTTAAGACACAGTTGATCCATGAGTTCAACACTCTTTTGCACATCGAGGGATTGCCCAAGGTTGAGAATCTGAATGTGTTGTCGGGTGAATTTATAAACCTGGAATATATGCTACCGAACGGGGAGAAGGTGAAATTCCTTGACGATAAGCAGACCTACCTCGGTAGTCAGCTTGAATGTGAGTTTGGCGGAAACCGGTGCTTCGGAATTGCCGGTAATATGGATTTTCTTCTTGTCTGCACGTATGAGGAAAACGGAGAAAATCCCGAGCTTGTGATCTATAAGAAAAGATAAGAAAAAGGCTCTGAGAAATCTCTCGACTTCTCAGAGGCTAATTTTACGTTCAGCGAACTACCGAAGAATGTCTATAGATATAGAACTCTTCTTGGCTCGGCATCCACTTCTTTTCTTTCGGTGGGAATGTCGCGTCAAAGGCTTCGACAGCAGCAGTGTCCTCACAGCAGTCGGCTGCGGTAGAAGGAATGTACATCCACTTCCTTCCGTCAAGCGCGCCAGGAACAAGCTCTGCAACGAGCAGGGCGGTAGGGAAGTTTCCGTCCACCACAAAGCTCACGTTCTTCTTTTTGCAGCTCACAAATCCACGGCTGACATAGTTGCCCGGATTTCCGAAATTGATGTTCACATCGTAGCCCATCTTGCGTGCAACCTCAAATGAATGCTCGATCAGCATTTTGCCGAGCTTCTGTCTTTGATATTCTGGAGCAACGCAAAGCGGTCCGAAGGAAAGTATCTCCTTCCGTTCACCGTTTTCATCCTCAAGCCACGCTTTTGTGTACATGATGTTGCCGACGATTTTGCCGTCAATTTCAAGAACAAAAGCAAGCTCGGGGATAAAGTCGGGGTGATTACGCATCATATGAACGAAATAATGCTCGTCCGCGCCCGGTTTATAGACATTCCAAAACGCCTCACGGGTAAGTTC
>JAZNII010000091.1:0-6968 GCA_045577415.1 Eubacteriales bacterium | reverse complement strand
TTCTATTCGCCTGCGGCGAGTGATATTGCTTCGCAGTGGTATTCGCCTGCGGCGAGTGATATTTGCTACGCAAGTTTAGGTGGCGAATAGAATATCACTGTTCGGCAACGCCGAACAATATCACTTCCCGATAGGGAAATATCACTGTCGCTTGCGACAATATCACTCTTTTACGCATCCCGATAAATCAAATTTTGAAATTTAAACACAAAAGGGACTGATTTATTCAGCCCCTTTTGTTCCTTGTTTGTTAACCGCCCTTATATGAGCAAACGTCTCCTTCTCGCCCTTCTCGGCAAGCATGCGAAGCCATTCCTCAAGCAGATCTGCGGTCTCGACGTGCATCTTGGAGCGGGCGTTTCCTCGCAAGAAATATTGAAGCGCCGAGGAATCCGTGTAGTCCCTACCCTTATATATCTTGCACGCCGCAACTCGGTCGCAAAACATTTCGGTAAGATAGCGCATCGGCATAGGTACAGGCTCGTATCGCTTGGTGGCGGTATTGAGGTCTACCCAATACTCAAAGTGGTGCTTATTCCTGCCCTTGTGGTGCATCCACGCGAGAGAGTAGCCGAAAAGCTCTCTCTCCTTTTCATTGGGGCTTTTGGTGCCAAGATAGTACTTTGCGCCCGGAATGAATTCTGCGAGAGAGTATTTTGACAGGTCGTGGAAAAGACCCTGAAAGCCTATTCCCGCCTTGAAACAATGCACGATTACCTTGTGGCGGTGCTTGGTTATAGTGTTGAAATGTTTAAATGGATGTGACATAATAAATAAAGTGCAGAATGCAGAGTGCAAAATGCAGAATTGTGGTTACTTTTCGACAAGCGAAAAGCTTCTTATTTTATAGCCTTAAACTCAACCCTTTCAAGGAGATTGAGATTTTTGAAATTCTTGATCATTTCCTTCGCATACTTATACGCAAAGGGATCGAGGAGATTTTCGGGCTTGTGCGCGTCACTTCCGAACACCACGTCGCAACCGATCTCATTCGCCAACTGCCAAAACGGCAGCGCGGGATAATTTCTAACCTCCTGCAAACCGTAAAAATTGATCTCAAGGGGTATTTTATGGTCATTGGCGCACTTTATAAGTCGCGTCATCTCTCTTTCGTAGACCTCAAGACTGCGACGGTAGAAGATAAGATCGGGGTGGGCAAGATATGTGATCTTCCCCGTTTCCATTCCCTTGATAGCCAGATCGACGTAATTCTTCAAAGCCTCGTTTGAGTGCGTCTGCGCGCCGAAATAAACCATCGGGTCTGCGTAAGGATCACTGAAATGCTGACCGAGAATCAGATAGTCCACAGGGTAATTTTTGATATAGTCTATGAAGGCGCCGAAGCAACATTCAATATATTCCACCTCAAAGCCGATGTGCAGCTTGATGTCATTCTTATATTCCTCGCGCAGAGACAGTAACGACTCAAAATACCCGTCGGTCTCGTGCATTTTCATACGCATAGCAAGGAGACGGTCAAGATTTGCCTTCGGCAGATCATCTGGAAACGGCATCGGCGCGTGTTCTGTAATGCCAAGCTCCGAAAAACCAAGCTCTATCGCCTTTTCGACATATTCTCTGTCCTCTCCCGTAGCGTGACCGCAACGGGCGGTGTGGGTGTGGTAATTTACTATCATAATCGTTCCTTCTTTTTCGGGTTTCTTTTAAATACTATTATCGTTTCAACCACTTTTTGAGATATTGCCCCGTATAAGATCCCTCGACCTCGGCGACCTGCTCGGGTGTACCTTCCGCAACGATAGTACCGCCGCCGTCGCCACCCTCGGGCCCGAGGTCGATGATATGATCGGCGGATTTGATCACATCAAGATTATGCTCGATTACGAGGACGGTATTACCTATGTCACAGAGCTTCTGAAGCACCTCCAGGAGCTTCGCCACGTCGGCTGTGTGCAGCCCTGTGGTAGGCTCGTCGAGAATATAGATCGTCTTGCCCGTACTGCGCTTCGAAAGCTCGGTGGCAAGCTTGACTCTCTGCGCCTCACCGCCCGAAAGGGTAGTTGACGACTGACCGATCTTTATATAGCCCAGTCCAACGTCGTAAAGGGTCTGGAGCTTTCTTTTTATCTTGGGCAGGCCGTCGAAAAAGGTAAGACCCTCCTCAACCGTCATATCAAGGATGTCAAAGATGTTTTTGCCCTTATATTTTACTTCAAGGGTGTCGGCGTTGTATCTTCTTCCCTTGCAGACGTCGCACTTGACGTAAACGTCGGGCAGAAAGTGCATCTCGATACATTTCACGCCGTCGCCCTCGCAGGCCTCGCATCTACCGCCCTTTGTGTTAAAGGAAAATCGACCCGGCAAATATCCTCTCGCCTTCGCATCCTTGGTGGAGGCGAAAAGGTCGCGGATGTCGGTGAAAAGCCCCGTATAAGTCGCAGGGTTGGAGCGCGGTGTGCGCCCGATAGGACTTTGGTCGATGCAGATGACCTTGTCGAGGTTCTCGATGCCATCGATACCGTCGCACTTGCCGGGGTATGCGATTGCGCGGTTAAGATCGCGCGCCAGCTTGGGATAAAGTATGCCGTTGACAAGCGACGATTTTCCCGAACCCGAAACGCCGCTGACGCAAACGAATTTTCCAAGGGGAATGGTCACGTCAATACACTTCAGATTATGCTCCGCCGCCCCTTTGACGGTAATATGCTTTCCGTTGCCCTCTCGTCTCTCTCCGGGAACTGCAATCCTCTTTCTTCCCGAAAGATACGCACCCGTGATCGACTCGGCGTTCTCCTTGACCTCATCGGGCGTACCTGCCGCCACAACGTGACCGCCGTGGATGCCCGCGCCGGGGCCAATATCAATGATATAGTCCGACTCCTCCATGGTCTCCTCGTCATGCTCAACAACTATAACGGTGTTGCCAAGGTCTCGGAGCTTTTTGAGGGTGGCTATCAGTTTGGAATTATCTCTTTGATGCAGACCGATACTCGGTTCGTCGAGTATATACAGCACGCCGACAAGTGACGAGCCTATCTGCGTTGCAAGTCTTATTCTCTGCGCCTCACCGCCCGAAAGAGTACCCGCCTTTCTCGACATCGTAAGATAGTCAAGTCCAACGCTGACAAGGAATCCAAGCCTTGCGCGGATCTCTTTGAGTATCTCTTTTGCTATCGCCTCCTCTGTCTCGGTCAGTTCAAGGGAGTTGACGAAATCGAGGGCGTTTTGAATTGAAAGCGAACAAAGCTCATGAATGTTCAAGCCACCGACAGTAACCGCCAGCGACATCGGGTTAAGTCTCTGACCGTGACAATGCTCGCAGGGCGCTTCCTCTACGAATTGCTCGTAATAATCGGCGCTCATGCCGTACTGCATCCTCTGCTCAATCATGGTGATAAGACCGTCGAACTTCGCCGCCTTCCTATGAGCCTCACCGCCGAAATAGCGGACTACGTCGTAGGTCTCGTCACCCGTGCCGTAAAGCAGGATATTATAAGCCTCTTTCGAGAATTTTTCAATGGGAGTTTCAAGTGTAAAGCCGTGTTTTTCACCAACGGCGGCAAAAAGCGGTCCGTTCCAGCTCTCTTCCTCAAGGGTCTTGAAGCCGTTGACGTTGATGCCGCCCTCTGAGAGCGAAAGCTTTTTGTCGGGAATAAGTCTATCAACCGCGATTCGTCTCGTATCGCCAAGACCCGAACAGTGAGGACACGCGCCCTGTGGGTTGTTGAAGGAGAACATTCTCGGCTCAAATTCGCCCACCGAGATGCCATGCTCCTCGCAGGCGTAGGACTGGGAAAAGGTCAGAACCTCTCCCTCGCTCTCTTCGCCGTCGCGGGGCACGGGAACGATGATCAGATGTCCGTCCGCAAGATTCAGCGCATTCTCCACCGAGTCGGCAAGGCGGGTGCGGATGCCCTCACGCATAACGAGACGGTCAACAACTATTTCAATCGAGTGCTTTTTGTTCTTGTCAAGCTTTATCTCCTCGGAAAGGTCGTAGAGGTTGCCGTCAACGCGAACACGGACGTAACCGCTCTTCTTGGCGCTCTCAAAGACCTTTTCGTGCATGCCCTTTTGCGCTCTGACGACAGGCGCGACAACCAAAAATCTCTCACCCTCGGGCAGCTTCAGAATTCTATCAATTATCTGGTCAACGGTCTGCTGTCTTATCTCCTTGCCGCAGACGGGACAGTGCGGTATGCCTATCCTCGCATACAGCAGACGGAGATAGTCGTATATCTCGGTGACGGTTCCCACAGTCGAGCGCGGGTTTTTCGACGTTGTTTTCTGGTCAATGGAGATCGACGGCGAAAGACCGTCGATAGAATCCACGTCGGGCTTGTCGAGCTGACCTAAAAACATTCTCGCGTAGCTTGAAAGCGACTCAACGAAGCGTCTGTGACCCTCGGCGTAGACCGTGTCAAACGCCAAAGACGACTTTCCGCTACCCGAAAGCCCCGAGAGAACGACCAGCTTGTCCCTCGGTATATTTACGTCAATATTTTTCAGATTGTGGACGCGCGCGCCCTTGATGTTTACGTATTTTTCCATCTTACCTTTCTTGAAAGAAAGGTAAGCCAAAGAACTTCCACAAGAATAGTCTTACCTTCTTTCGTTTATCTGTTTAAACTGTTTGCTATATACGACGGGAGTAAGCCCCACCATATTTATCCTTCTCTCAATTTTTTTATCTCGTCGCGCAGATACGCCGCCTTTTCAAACTCAAGCATTCTTGCGGCGGCTTTCATTTCTGTCGTGAGCTTTTCTATCATCTTTTCGCGTTCGGAGGCAGTCAGCTTCTTTGGCTTCTTGGACTTAGCCGAAGCGCCCTTATCGTCGTTCTTTCCGCTGATGTCGATAACGTCACGAACGCCCTTGATAACCGTCTTCGGCACGATTCCGTGAGCCTTGTTATAGTCGTCCTGAATCTTGCGGCGGCGGTTGGTCTCGGAGATCGCCCTCTCCATAGACCCCGTGATCTGATCGGCGTACATTATGACCTTGCCCTCTGTGTTTCTCGCCGCGCGTCCGATAGTCTGTATAAGCGACCTCTCGGCGCGCAAAAATCCCTCTTTGTCTGCATCAAGTATGGCAACCAAAGAGACCTCGGGTATATCAAGGCCCTCTCGGAGCAGATTTATTCCTACAAGCACGTCGAAAACACCAAGTCGCAGGTCACGGATGATCTCCATTCGCTCCATGGTGTCCACGTTGAAGTGGATATAACGGACTTTTATGCCGTTGTCGGCGAGATAGTCGGTCAAGTCCTCTGCCATCTTCTTGGTAAGAGTGGTGACCAGCACCCTCTCGCCCTTTTCGGCGCGGATGCGGATCTCTCCCATAAGGTCGTCGATCTGCCCCTCAATAGGACGAACCTCGACCTCGGGGTCAAGCAGACCCGTAGGACGAATTATCTGCTCAACGGTCTGCTCGCTGTTCTCCCCCTCGTAGTCGCCGGGTGTTGCGCTGACGAACACCGCCTGATTTATTCTCTCCTCAAATTCGTCAAAGAAAAGAGGTCTGTTGTCGTAAGCCGACGGCAGACGGAAACCAAAATCTATAAGATTTTTCTTTCTCGCCGTGTCGCCGCCGCTCATTCCACGCACCTGCGGAAGCGTGACGTGAGACTCGTCCACGAAAAGCAAAAAGTCTTTTGGCATATAGTCAAGGAGCGTGAACGGAGTTGATCCTGCGGGTCTGCCCGAAAGGACTCTTGAATAGTTCTCGACGCCCGAGCAGAACCCTACCTCGCGGAGCATCTCCATGTCGTATTTTACGCGTTCGGTTATCCTTTGCGCCTCGATAAGCTTGCCCTGCTCCTCAAACCATTTGGCTCTCGCCACCATCTCGGAGTATATCTCACCTATCGCCTTTTCCCTCTTTTCGTCGGAGACGGCGTAGTGGGTGGCAGGGTAGATTGGGTAATAGGAAAGCGTTCGGAGCATCTCGCCCGTAACGATATTTATCTCGGAGATTCGGTCTATCTCCTCGTCAAAAAACTCAACGCGGATAGCCTTTTCGTTCATACTCGCGGGAATGATCTCAACAGTGTCTCCGCGCACTCTGAACGAGTCACGGACGAGGTTAAGATCGTTTCGGGTATAACTGATAGAAATAAGTCTGCGTATAAGCTCCTCGCGCGACATAAGCATACCGGGACGGAGAGATATAAGCAAGTCCTTATATTCCTCAGGCTCACCAAGGGAGTAGATGCAGGACACGCTGGCAACGATAATAACGTCTCTGCGTTCAAAAAGCGAGCTTGTGGCGCTGTGTCGGAGACGGTCGATCTCGTCGTTGACGAGGGCATCCTTTTCGATATACATATCCTTGCCCGGGATATACGCCTCGGGCTGGTAATAGTCATAGTAAGAAACGAAATATTCAACGGCGTTGTCGGGGAAAAACTCGCGGAACTCGGTGCAGAGCTGCGCCGCGAGGGTCTTATTGTGCGCCAAAACAAGAGTAGGCTTATTGACCTGCTCGATAATATTCGCCATTGTAAAGGTCTTACCCGAGCCGGTAACACCAAGCAGGGTTTGCATCCTCTTACCTTCTTTTATTCCCTTAACAAGTCCCGCGATGGCTTCAGGCTGGTCTCCCGTGGGCTTATATTCACTTTTTAACTTGAAACAGTCCATAGTTGACCTACCTTCCTTTTATAAAACGAAACTTTCGTTCTGTTTTAACCTAATTATTATAGCACAAAAGATTTTAAATGTAAACAAGTATCCTTTTCGAAAAATTACCGAATTCTTTTCAGATACTCCAAGGCTTTATCAGAGATTATACCGCGAAGCGCCTCGTGATCCTTTAAGCTTATCAGCTCTCTTACCCTTGTAGAGCTTACCGACGAAAGAGTCTCATCGGCGGGCAGAAACATAGTCTCGGCGCGTTCGTTATGCGCCTTGTTCCACTTTGCGTGGATCATTTCGTATTCAAGATCGGCGGCATTTCGTATACCCTTCACGATAGAGGTAACGTCAAGCTCGTCGCAGAGGTCGATA
>JAZNII010000090.1:0-9005 GCA_045577415.1 Eubacteriales bacterium | reverse complement strand
TGCTTTCCGCTTCTTTCCGTAAACATAGGTGCTCCTCCTCGTTCTTTTTTACACCTATATTATACCACATTTCTAAAATCCTGTAAATACGACAAAAAAGCCCAAAACCTATGTCTTGGACTCTTTGTCAGTAATCTGAGCTCTGCAAGAAAACTTGCAGAGCTTTTTGCATATTATGGCATCGCAAATAACGCTACCAAAAAATTTTTCCCCTTCTCCTCAAAGTTTTTTGAGAGGTGGGGAGGGTGCAGGGAGGGGCGGAGAACAATTTTTCAAAAATGTTCTCCGCCCCTCCCTGCGTATATCAAAAATCAATCAAAATATCCCAGCTTGTAGAGAAGCTCTGCGATGAGAACTGCGCCGCCCGCAGCACCGCGGAGGGTGTTGTGCGAGAGACCTACGAACTTGTAGTCGTAGATGGTATCCTCGCGCAGACGTCCCGCGGTTACGCCCATGCCGCCGTAGATATCACGGTCGAGCTTAGCCTGAGGACGGTTATCTTCCTCAAAATAGGTAATGAACTGCTCGGGAGCGTGGGGCAGACCAAGCTCCTGGGGAAGTCCCTTGAAGTTCTTCCACTCATCAAGAATCTGCTCTTTGGTGGGCTTGTTCTCAAATTTTACGAAAACTGCCGCAGTGTGACCGTCTGTAACGGGAACTCGGATGCACTGAGTAGTGATAACAGTGTCGGTCGCTTTTACGATCTCGCCGTTCTCAACCTTACCCCAAACCCTGAGAGGCTCCTGCTCGCTCTTTTCTTCCTCGCCGCCGATGTAGGGAATGATGTTGTCGATCATCTCGGGCCACTCGTTAAAGGTCTTGCCCGCACCGGAGATCGCCTGATATGTAGTAGCGACGACTTCCTTGATGCCGTACTTACGGAGAGGGGTCAACTCGGGAACGTATGCCTGAATAGAGCAGTTGGGCTTGACGGCAATAAATCCTCGCTTTGTGCCAAGTCTCTTTCTCTGTGCCGCGATGACTTCAAGATGCTCGGGGTTGATCTCGGGAATGACCATAGGAACGTCGGGAGTCCAGCGGTGAGCCGAGTTGTTGGAAACAACGGGAAGCTCTGCCTTGGCATACGCGTATTCAAGCTCCTTGATCTCGTCCTTTTTCATATTTACCGCACAGAAAACGAAGGAGCAGAGAGACTTGACAGTCTCAATGTCGTCACTGTCGATAATAACCATCTTCTTATATTTTTCGGGCAGGGGAGTGGAGAGCTTCCAACGTCCGTCGAGAGCTTCCTCGTAGGTTTTGCCCGCGCTTCTTGCACTCGCAACGAGAGCGGTGACTTCAAAATAGGGGTGGTTTTCAAGTAGAGTCAAAAATCTCTGACCGACCATACCCGTGGCGCCAACGACGCCGACCTTCATCTTTTCCATAATAAATACCTCGCGTAAAAAGTCATTAAAACGCTTTTGCGATTTAGCGAACTAAAATAATAGATTAATTATAGCATATTTTTGTCTGCATTTCAATAGGAATTTTTGATTTTTTAAAATGCACTTTATATAAAATTATGCCGAATATATTAGTTTCGTTTGTGGTTTTTGCGAAATAAACGCTTCCGAGAGAAACGATCATTTTTGAATATTCACAGAATTTGATCGTTACAAAGCGTCTTCGGTTCTTAAAACGGAAAATAAATTTTATTGATGCCGCAAGGCAAAATAAAAAAACAATCAAAATTGCCAAAAACGGAAAAATATTTTTGAAAACCTATTGACAAAAGCAATTTTTGGGTGTATAATAAGCACGTAATCACCCAAAAAGGGATTTCGCGCCCGTTTTTGAGGTCAAATCCGTTTAAAATAACAAAACGGCTACAATTAAAATAATTTATTGAAGTTTTTGAAATTCCTAAAAACTTTTCCAAAAAGTTTTTAGGCGGGGTATGGGGCAGAGCCCCATAGAGAACGAAAGGAGTAAATTATGGCAGCAACGAAAAAGGCATTAGCTAAGGTCACCGAGATACAGGACAAGGAAGACAAGAAGAAGGCGTTAAGCACCGCTATGGCGCAGATAGAGCGCGAGTTTGGCGCAGGTGCTATTATGAAGCTTGGAGAAAATAGTCACATGGAGGTTCAGGCGGTCTCTACGGGATCTCTGTCCCTTGACATGGCGCTTGGAATCGGCGGCGTTCCCAGAGGACGTATCATCGAGATCTTTGGCCCCGAGTCCTCGGGTAAAACTACAGTTGCGCTTCACATAATTGCCGAGGTTCAGAAGCTTGGCGGAGAGGCAGCGTTTATCGACGCGGAACACGCTCTCGACCCCGTTTACGCAAAGGCGCTTGGCGTTGATATTGCGAATCTGCTTGTTTCGCAGCCCGATTGCGGAGAGGATGCGCTTTCTATCACCGAGTCGCTGGTTCGCTCGGGCGCTATCGACGTGGTAGTCGTCGACTCTGTTGCGGCTCTCGTTCCCAAGACCGAGATAGACGGAGACATGGGTCAGTCCAGCGTAGGCGTTCAGGCTCGTCTTATGTCCCAGGCTATGAGAAAGCTTGCGGCTGTCATTTCCAAGAGCAACTGTATCGTTGTGTTCATCAATCAGCTTCGTGAAAAGGTTGGCGTTATTTACGGCAACCCGGAAACAACTACCGGCGGTCGCGCGCTGAAATTCTACGCGTCGGTAAGAATCGACATCAGAAAAACGGAGCAGCTCAAGAACGGAACAGACATCTACGGTAACAGAGTCAAGTGTAAGATAGTTAAAAACAAGGTCGCGCCCCCCTTCCGCGTTGCGGAGTTTGACATCCTTTACGGCAAGGGAATTTCACGTATGGGCGAGATCCTCGACTTTGCTATTATGATGGATATTATCAAGAAGAGCGGCTCCTGGTTCTCTTACGACGGCAACCGACTCGCGCAGGGTAAGGACAACGTCAAGAGACTGCTTGAGGATAATCCCGAATTTGCCGCAGAGATTGAGGCAAAGGTAAGAGAGATGAGCATGGGTGGCTCGGTACTCAACGAGGAGGACTTTGAGCTTGACGGCGACGATGATGATTTCGATATCCGCACCATAGAGGACGATGAGTAATAAAATAGGCTTTCGCAGAGACCCAAAGGAGTTTTTAGCAAAGCTGGGCTGCGGCGATAGAGATCGATCTTTAAATGAGCTTGGTGTCAGAATAACGTCAATATCTGCTGCGGGAGGAGAAAAGGTTACCGTCAAGGTTCTCGTTTCAAATCCGTCGGGCAGAGAAGAAACAGAATTTACCGTTATGGATAACCACGCAGAGGAGATGGGTCTTGAGATCGGCGCGATAGACGAGGAATTACTTCCCGAGCTTGAGTATTATGCCGACGTCGCGCGGGCGTACAGCTCGGCTTGCTCGTCCTTCGCTTTCGCTCCCTCGTCTTATATGTCGCTGAAAAACAAGCTTGTTCAAAAGGGATTTTCCCGTGACGTGTGCGATGACGCTATTAACTGTCTGAAGCTTCGCGGCTTCGTCAAGGAGGACGAGATAGCTCTGAGGCGGGCGCAGATATTGGTTGAAAAGCACTGGGGGCGGCAGAGAATATTGATAAAACTCCGCGAGGAGGGCTTTATGAATGAAGCTCTTGATAGCGCGTTGACCTTTCTTGATAGCGTAGATTTCACACTTTCCTGCGCCAAGCTTATACAAAAAAAGTATGGCGCTATCCCCTCGGATAAAAGTAAATTTGATCGAATGTATGCCTCTCTGGCAAGAATGGGATATTCGGGATCTGTTATCCGCGTGGCAGTGCGATCACTTTCGCAGGAATAATGCTATTGGTTTTAAAACGATAAAAAGCCTTCCCACGGGACGTGATCCTGCGCGGAAGGCTTTTGCCGTATTACATTTTTTCAAAGGGACATTCGGTTACCCAATGGATAGCCATATGGAGCCATTCTGCTATATGAGGATCATCCAGCGCGGGAGAGTTGACAGCAGTTTCCTTATTAGCCAGCGAAAGACCGTGAGGACCCTTTGGATATATGTGAAGCTCATAAGGGATACCTTCCTTGGAAAGTGCCTCAGCGTAAAGCAGGGAGTTCATTACGGATACGCAGTTGTCGTTTGCGGTGTGCCAAATAAATGCGGGCGAGGTCTTTTCGTCCACGAATTTATCGATCGAAAAACGAGCCATACCCTCCTCGTCATTTGGCTTCCAACCATTGAGAGTTTGGATAGAACCGTCGTGTCTGACACCGGGCAGACTTGAAATGACGGGATAGCAGGGAAGGGTTGCGGTAGGCTTGCAGATCTCGGGATCGGCACCGTCAAGATGCGCCTGAACTTCGGGGATATGCCACATGGAGCCTGTCCAAGCCGCAAGGTGACCGCCAGCGGAAAATCCCGTAATAAATACATGATCCGTGTCAACATGCAGCTCGTCTGCGTGATCGCGAATATATTTGATCGCAAGGCAAGCCTCGATAAGAGGCGCGTAGTTTTCGGCTTTTTCCTGAACGGAATAGCGGAGAATGAATGCGTTGAGCCCTGCGGCAAAATATTGAAGAGCGACAGGCTCGCCCTCTCTTTCGGAGAGCCGACTATATCCTCCGCCGGGACAAACGATTATAGCTGGTCTATTCTTTATCTGAAGCTCTGCGTGAGGTTCATGAATGTATGCTTCAAGATAGGAGTCTTCAAATTTTTCGGCATGCCGGATCTTTGAGTATGTCATAGCATTATTTCCTTTTCTTTGCTTTAAATAGGGGATGCTTTATTTTATCATATTTAGGAGTGTTTTTCAATACATTATGTTTCGTCATTATCAACAAAATTAAGGCGGACGGTTTGTACAATATGTTGATTCAATTATGAACGTGGAAAATGTTTAAACTAATTTGAAAAAACATCCTCACTTTAACAATTAGTTAATATATTGGTGCTAAAATATTTTAATATAATTCTTACAACTTTTTAACGGAGATAATATGGAATTCGTCAGGAAATTACCTCTGCCCATAGAGATCAGAGAAAAATATCCCTTGAGCGCCGAATGGACGGCAAAGAAAAAGGAATTTGACGCGGAGGTCGCGCGCGTATTCAGCGGCGAATCGGATAAAAAGCTGCTTATAATCGGTCCATGCTCTGCGGACAACGAGGACTCGGTGATGGATTACGTCACCCGTCTTGCGCGTGTCAGCGAGAAGGTGTCGGATAGAATAATCATCATCCCCAGAGTATACACCAATAAGCCCAGAACCACGGGCGACGGATATAAGGGTATGCTTCATCAGCCCGATCCTAACAAGGATTCGGATATGCTTGCGGGCATTATCGCCATCAGAAATCTGCACAAGAAAGTCATCGAGGAGACGGGAATGTTCACCGCCGACGAGATGCTTTATCCCGAAAATTATCAATATCTTTACGACCTTCTATCATATATTGCTATTGGCGCACGTTCTGTAGAGAATCAGCAGCATAGACTTGTGTCCAGCGGAATCGACGTTCCCGTAGGAATGAAGAACCCCACAGGCGGCGATATTTCCGTAATGATGAACTCTATCACCGCGGCGCAGCATCCTCATACCTTCCTTTTCAGAGGATGGGAGGTCAAGTCGAGCGGAAATCTTCTTTCTCACGCCATACTGCGCGGATACGTAAACAAGCACGGCGAGTCTCTGCCTAACTATCACTATGAGGATATCGAGCATCTTTGCGCCGAGTATGCAAAGAGAAAACTTCAGAATCCTGCGCTCATAGTTGACTGCAACCACGCCAATTCGGGCAAAAAATATAAGGAGCAGGTGAGGATCGCCAAGGAGGTGCTTCACTCCTGCGCTCTGAACTCGGATATAGCAAACGTGTTTAAGGGCTTTATGATCGAGAGCTATATCGAGGAGGGAAGCCAGAAGATCGGAGAGGGAGTCTATGGAAAGTCTATAACCGACCCGTGTCTTGGTTGGGAGGACACCGAGAGATTTATATGCTACATGGCTGAAAAGCTTTGATAGAAACAGAATTTTGATAAGAGGTACTGAATGTTACGTTTTTGTTTCGTGATATTAATTAATTTTTTCAATATAATATATTACGTACCTAAAATGGCGCATTACGGCAGACATCCCGAAAAATATTCCGATGAGCAGTGCTACGTGCTTGCGAGAAAGCTTATTTCAAAGGTTCAAAGAGCGGCTCGCGTCAAGACCGAATATTACGGCGTTGAAAACATTCCCTCGGGCGAAGGAGGGTATATAATGTTTTCAAACCATCAAGGAAAATACGACGCCTTGGGTATTCTGGCAGGACACGACCGCCCCTGCACGGTTCTTATGGACAAAAAACGCTCCAAGCTCCCTATTGCCGATCAGTTCATATCGCTTTTGCGCGCTCAAAGAATTGACAAGGATAGCTTGCGTCAGCAGATAACCGTTTTAAAGACGATCGTAAAAGAGGTCGCGGAGGGCAGAGTTTATCTGATTTTCCCTGAGGGCGGATACGAAAAGGGCCAAGGAAATCGAACCGCGGAGTTCAAGCAGGGTTGTTTTTTATGCGCGATACACGCAAAGTGTCCCATAGTTCCCGTGGTTATAGTGGATTCTTACAAGGTGTTTGGCAAAAGCTCTTTGAAAAAGGCAACTACAAAGGTTATTTATCTGCCACCCGTTCCTTATGAAAAATACTGCAATATGAAGGCCCCGGAAATATCCGATATGATCAAGGGCATAATTGACGCCGAGCTTGAACAATGGGCGGCGTAAAAAAAAGCTTATATCAACGTTAGCTGTCGTTGATATAAGCTTTTTTAGAAAAAGAATAAGAAATTTATTTTTCAAACTCAACATCAACCTCGTCTACGTTTACAAGGGTGTCAAATCCGTCGTCGTAAGCGTGATGATGTTTTTCGATCTTGGAATCTCTCACCTTTTTGATGATAAATATTGCGGCAATAACAGCAGCCTCTACGACCGCTACGGTAATTGCCGTGATGGCGATGACCTTGCCGTAATTAGGCTTTTCGTGAATAACTACGGGTTCGGGTGTGTTGAAAACTTCAAACATGGTTTTATCCTCCTTGATATATGTAATGTTGACGATTTACTACGTATATTATACCATTTGATCTCTTGTATGTCAATATAATTTTAAATATGTTAACTGTAGGTTTTTTGAATTTTATTTGAATTTTCAGCGTCGCGATTGTTTTTTTAGTTTTTGTCAAAAAACTCTTTCCAAAAACACAAAAATCTGTTATACTATAATTAGTATATTTGTAAAGGGGAAAAAACGTGACTGCAGAGCAAATTCGCGAGAGATTAAAGGCGAGCGGTATAGAAAATTACACTTTGGAGACCGAAATACTGATAGAGGAGATCTGTGGAGATTTTTCCGAGGACAAGGAATATTCTTCCGAGGCGCTGGCTTTAGCGGTAGAAAAGCGTTGCGCGAGATACCCCTTGCAGTATATTATCGGTAAGTGGTGGCTTGCGAGATGCGAGTTCTTCGTTGACGAGAACTGTCTCGTTCCGAGACCCGATACTGAAACCGTGATTGAGATAGCGCAAAAGCTTTTGCCTAAGGGAGCGGCATTTGCCGATCTTTGCACGGGAAGCGGTTGTATTGCCATATCCGTGCTTGATCTGCGTCCCGATACAAGAACAGACGCCTACGAGCTTTACCCCGATACCCTTGAAATGGCGAAGAAAAACGCCGTCCACAATAAGGTCGCGGAGCGATTCACACCAATTTTAGGTGACGTTTTGCAGGGCGACCTTCTGGGGGACAGAAAATACGCCGCTATAATCTCTAACCCCCCTTATATCAGAACGGATGTGATAGAAACCCTTGAAAAGGAAGCTAAGACCGAGCCACGCGCGGCGCTTGACGGAGGGGTGGACGGCTTAATATTCTATCGCGCGATAGTCAAAAGCTTTGCGGAAAATCTTGAGGACGGCGGCTTTTTCCTCTTTGAAATAGGCTTTGACCAAGCCGACGATCTGCGAAGGATCGCGGAAGAAAACGGATTCGATTGCGAGATCTATAAGGACCTTGGCGGCTGCGACCGCGCGGCTCTGTTGCGCAAGTGACGGAAAGCGCATATAATTTTAAAGACCGATAAATCAAAATTTGAATTACAAAAACGGAGAATATATATGAACATAGCAGTATTAGCGGGTGGATATTCCCCCGAGAGAGACGTCTCGCTGACGTCAGGCTCGCTTATTGCCAATGCCTTGATCGGCGAGGGGCATAACGTCTGTCTTGCCGACGTTTATCTTGGCATCAGAGACGAGGATCTGAACGAAAAAACGCCCTTTAACCGTGAGATGAAGCCTGTGTACAAGGTGGATCACGCCGTTCCCAATCTTGCCGCGCTCAAGGAAAAGAGCGGTAACGGGGAGGCGCTTATCGGTCGCGGAATAATCGAGCTGTGCCGCGCCGCCGACGTGGTGTTTTTAGCGCTTCACGGAGCTATGGGCGAGAACGGTCAGCTTCAGGCGACCCTTGATAATTACGGCATAAAATACACGGGATCGGGTTACGTCGGCAGCCTTCTTGCCATGGACAAGGACATTTCCAAGAAGATGTTTGTGGGCGCAGGTGTCAGAACCCCCGAATGGCTCTATTTTTCGGCAAAGGACGGCGATATTGCTCTTATCGAAGAAAAGATAGGATACCCCTGTGTGGTAAAGCCCTGCTCCTGCGGATCCAGCGTTGGAATTTCGATCGTTGATGACCGCGCGGGACTTGAAAAGGCTCTTGCGGAGGCTGAAAAGTACGAGGATAACATCCTTGTAGAGAAAAAGATAGAGGGCAGGGAGCTGACGGTCGGTATGCTTGACGGCGAGGTCCTTCCCGCTATCGAGATAATTCCCACCGAGGGCTTTTACGATTACCAAAATAAGTACCAAGCCGGCAAAACGCTTGAGCTTTGTCCCGCTCCGATCTCGGATGAGATCAAAAACGCCCTGAGTGAGCAGACTCGTCGCGCGTTCTCGGCTCTCAGATTATCGGGATATTCGAGATTTGACTACATAGTTGACGAGGACGGCAACCCTTGGTGTCTTGAAGC
>JAZNII010000089.1:0-43600 GCA_045577415.1 Eubacteriales bacterium | reverse complement strand
CGACATGGCTACGATCCGACTTAAACGATGGCCTTGGCGGATTCGTTCTCTTCCGGTTTGTCATTAAGAAAAAGAGGTTTTCAGACCTGATCGGGGTTTTCAAGAAATAATTAAAACCGAACAGAAATTTAAGCGGTGAGCATTTCGCTGACCACTTTTACTATCCTTACATATCAAAAACTGATACGCAGTAAGCAAACCTGCTAAGAAAAGTCAATAGGTTTTTCGAAAATAATTCAACAAAATTTTAAGGTAATGGGAGAAGCACCAAAAGGGCGAAAAGGTGTGAATTTTTTCGCCCGAGAGGTATTCGGTTGTATGTATTTAAGCTTCTAATTCATGGTAAAGCTCAGTGACCTTACCGTAGTAAATGCGAAGAAATTTGTTAATGCCTGCGACCATAGCCTCTTTACCGCATTTGCCCTCGGAGCGTTTCTTCTGAACAAAATCATACACCACGTCGCCCTCGGGCTTGAATCGAAGCTTGCATTGCATAATCTCAAAGCCAACTCTGCGCAAATAACCGTTACCGCGCTTTGAGATATGTCGCTCAGTCCCGTAAAATCCACCGGATTGGTAGGGCGGCGCGTCAATTCCTGCATACGCAATCAGGGCATGCTTGGAGTGAAAGTTTCTAACATCGCCAATCTCGGCAATAACAAGCGGAGTAAGCGTATCTCCAACACAAGCCATACTGCGAATTAAAGAATATTCGGGAAGGGACTTGGCAAACGTCTGCATTTGTGCTAAAATAGATGCGCGGGAGTTCTCAAGTTCTCGCACAACTCGAATAGCTTCCTTGACGACGATCGTGGTGGATGCAGTCATAGGGAGCGCAGGGATACCATTTTGAACAAGGGCGAATATTTCCTTTGCCTGACGTTCGTATAAAATGTATCCCTGTTTTTTTGCCCATTTGCAGTAGTCGGTGGTAAATCTTCTTTCTCCCATAGCGGAAATCTTGTCAAAATGTAAATATCTGAGTACAAAATCCGTTAATTTGTGGTTTGGAGCGCGGTCGTACAAGAGTTTTGTTATCCCCGGCATAACGTTGTCGAGAACGTTGCCCATGGTAATTTTGGCTTTGGTGAGCATAGAAGTAAGTTGAAAATACTGTCTTGAAAGCAACCGCAACTCACGGTACACCTCGTCTGTAGGCTTGGCAGCTTTGAGATCCTGCCAATAAGTAAGACCGAAGGCAGCTATCTTCATAGAGTCTATCTTGTCCGTCTTTGCTTTGCGAATATCTTGAGAACAGAACTTTTTCATGCGTAATGCGTTCACCACACAAACGAAAATGTCTGCTTCAAGTAACTGTGCTACCACGGGTAAATGGTAGTGTCCCGTGGCTTCAAGAACCACGCGCACCTCCTCGTCATACGAATGAATATTCCGTATGAGCTTTGTAATTTCTTCGGCGGTGTGTTCTATGTCGTAAGGTGTCCTCAGAACTTCTCCGCCCGGTTTCAAAAAGCACACTGTGCTTTTTCCTTTTGCGATGTCAATACCAACGCAGATCATAAAAATCCTCCTTTTTGTTGTTTCTGCAATGTACCGTTTCAGCTTATTACGACTCATTTTGGCTCGTGACGCGAACGCATTTTTTGAAGGGGTGGGCTCGCCCACCCCTTCAAAAACGGAACAACCTGCTTAATCGAATCTTTATAATAAGAGAACGGATGACGCTTTGCTTAACGAACGCGAAGCTCAAAGAAAAGCCCGTCAGTCCATTGCTCTCTTATTATAACAAAAATAAGCATAGCTGGCTATACCGTTTTGCTCGGTATAGGGCTACGCTTATATTGTACCAAAGAAAAGCCCCGCACGAAGCGGGGCGAGGATTATTAAGTTATAGATTGTTTGAACTGAATATATGCTTCTTCATTTCCGAAGAACGCATCATATTTGCCCAACGCCTTTTCAGGATAGATGTTTGACATATATTCCTCTCCGATCTCCTCGGAGATATTTGAAAAATACATCGGATTTCGAGCAGCTATATTAAAATCACTGCTTTGTGCAACAGTTCTGACTTGTTCGGCAAGAGTAAAGAAACGTTTCAATTCTGCAAGGCATTTTTCTTTGTCCCCCATCTTCATATACACTTGAGCTTTATTTTCACAAGCGATTATTTTGTCGGTGGAGTAAAAGTCAGAACAACCACTATCAAAAATTGAAAGCAGTTTTTCGTGGGCATCGAAGAAAGCTATTGCCTTTTCAAAGTCCTTGTTAACTGTATAAGAGTGAGTCATGTACTCAAACACGTGGCTCATTGTCCAATACAGATTCCAAAGCGAATCTTCGGCAAACTGTTCCTGCTCGGCGTAGCATTTCTTACCACCAAGCATACTTACCATGCCGACGATTCGATCTCTGTAACGATCAGCACTAATTTTAGAAATTGCTTCTTCTGCTTTTTCATAATTTCCGGTTTCGTTGTAAATGCGAGTCAGCATATTAAGAGCACTGTCCACCTGCTTATTATCTCCGCAAGTGTCAATTACCTCGGTGCAAAGTTGAATCGCTTTTTTGATGGATTCCTTCCTCTCATTCTCATCTTTTGACATGCGATTGACCATAGAAAGAGAAAAGGCAAGATAGATTTTCAAATCGGGGCTGTTGGGGTATTTCTTCAAACCTTCACTAATAATGTCGATTTCTTTATAGGTATCCATGCTGTCGTCAGCAGCTTTCATAATTGCCTTGACTTCATCCGCATAGCTGTTCATATGATATCCGAAAAGACGGTCGATGGAAACACCGAAATAATCCGCAATTACAGGGAAAAGGCTTACATCGGGAGCACATTGATTATTCTCCCATTTGGAAATCGCTTGCTCCGATACTCCAAGCTTTTCAGCAAGTTGCGCTTGTGTAATTTTCTTTTCCTTGCGAAGGGTATATATATTTGTTCCAATATTCATAAGGTTATCTCCTTAAAATCTATTTTCGTGATCACTGTAATAATTATATCATATCACGATGATGTTTCCAATATATCAAAAGGATATTTTACATGAACAAAAATCAACTTCAGGTTGGATTTCTGTATTTCCCGACGCATTCGTCTGCGGCGACGCATTCGTCTGCGGCAAGCATAGCGCGTGGCAGTCCACGCACGATCGGGCAGAAGCCCGAACCCACTATCCGCAGAGGAATGGTTCGTCGTAGGGCGGGGGCTTGCTCCCGCCGTTTTTGTTCTCAACACGTGTTACCGTAGGGGAGCATTCCATATGCTCCCGAAAAGGAAAAGGGCGGATATGGAATCCGCCCCTACGATATTGTGGAAATATATTTATTTCTTCGGCGGGAGCAAGCCCCCGCCCTACATTTTAAAATTGAATTCTCCGCTAAAGTTGCAGAGTCGAGGCGCTATTTTTTTATTTTGGCTTATGAAGAATAAGTATCATACCGTCATGCTTTTCCTTGACGGTATATCCTTGCTCAATAAAGGCTTTATACTGTTCCTCGTCAACCTTATAGCGAAGATCGTAAATTATTAGATCGACGTTGCCTTCGTTTCCGTGATATTTCAATTCGTATATCTCGTCTCTGTCGGCAATATGAGCTAAAAGCATTGACGAGCAGGCAACGCTTGCGTCGTCGGGAATAGTGTCAAGGATCTCCTCCATTTTCCGGTAGGTCTCCTTGTTTTTATCCCATTTTTCACGGTAGGTCTTAAGATTTGGTAGCACGCTGACCATATACAGACAGAGGCAAGCCGTAGCGCCTATGCTTATGAGGGTCCTTCTTTGAGGAGCCTTCATATCGGGAAGATTCATGACCGTGACGTATATAAAGAAAGCGATAATGCCGAAATGGTACTGGAAATTGATATTATACTGATACTGATAGTTGGTGAGCAGATTCATCAAAATCGGAGCTATCAGCAGGTAGCGTGAGATCTTTTTGGTGCAGAACGGAATAAAACCAAGAGGTAAAAAGAGCTGGATAAAATAGGTCAGCTTGTTCCATGCGCTGTCGCTTGTGGTAAACAACTGTGTCAGCAGGTATCCGGGGTTAAGAAGAGCGGTCTTGACAGCTCCTACGAGTCCGTCGTCCTTGTTGGCGATAAGATTGTTAAAGCGGTTTATCATAGGACCATTTATCGAGGGGTTAGGCGTTTGATCCGCGTAAAGCTCGGCGTAATGAGCGGCAGTGGTTTCAAGGATGTTAAGGGCGATAGCAAAATATATCAGCGCGCCCACCGCTAATATAGAGCCGTGCAGGAATTTTTTCCTTGACAGTATTATAAAGATCGCGAAGATCACCACGTAGACCGCCGCGTCCTCCTTGACCATCAGGACGGCGATCGCCGAGAGATACATGGGAACAAGCTTTTCTCTTTCGAAAAAGTAGAATAACCAAAGCAAAAGCGGCGTGATAAAACAGTTTTCGTGGATGTCGTAGAAGCAACCTGCCGAGAGCGCGGGGTAGAGAGAGTAGATAAAGACCACAAGCAGAGTTGCTTTTCCCGATAGCTTGAAATGCTTGCAGAGAAGCGCTACGGGGATAACTCCCGACGCCAACACTACCGCCTGAGCTATTTGCAGGGTGAGTGGCGACGGAAAGAGGAAGTAAAAGGGAAGTATCAAATAATAGATCGGGGATATGTGTACCGCAAAGTGGCTGAGAAGCACGTCGCGCTCCGAGGTGATAAGAGGCAGCCCCGTCTCCTTCATGTTGTGAAACATATTCACAAACAGACCGAAATCAAAGTTTGGCGCGGAGAAGGTCAAATATCGCAGGCAGGTAATGGCGGCGATAACTCCTCCGCAGATCAGTCCGCAGACGATCGAGACGATAATTACCGTCTTTTTACCCGGCTTCCATATATTCCAGAGTAGAGTGTTTTTGTTTATGAAGTAGATCACGAACAGACAAAAGACTACCGTTACCGCAAGACCGAAAAGAAATCTGTTACTTGAATTTTCGTAGTTGTAAAGCCAGAAGGTCACGCAGGAAGTAGAGGAGAGCATCAGCACCCACGTGTCGGTTTCAAATTTCGAAAGGAAAACGTTGAGAAGCGAGCAAAGGGCAAAAACCAATACTACGGTAAGAATAACGTCTCCAAAGGATTTTTCCTGTGCAAAGGACAGGTCGAAAAAATCCCCCTCAATACTGCGTAGATTCAAGGCGGCAAAGACGCACCATGACGCTATAATTCGGCAGATCACACGCTCCCACGTAAACGCGTCGCGGATACGGATATTTGGAAATTTATTAGATCTCGGTGTCATAATAACTCCTGATGATTACATTAATTATGTAGTTTTAGTAATATTAATTATAACATCAAAGCCCTGCATTGTCAAGCGGTATGGAGTTACATTTGTCAGAAATAAGGAAATCCCGTCTGTCACCATTCGGTAAAAGACAGGATCGTGATTTTATAGCCGTATTATGCGGTCTCCTATTCTTCCTGCCTGCTCGGGATCGTGAGTGACAAGGAGCAGGGCGCGTTCATTTGAAAAGGGGAGAAGAATATCGATCATGTTGCTTGCGGTATCCTTGTCCAGCGCGGCAAAGGGTTCGTCAAGCAGGAGAAGGTCGGCATCCGTTGCCTCGGCGAAGGCGAGAAAGCGGGCAAAGGATACTCTCTGTGCCATACCGCCCGAAAGCTCCAATGGAAGCTTATCCTTGGCGTCGGCAAGTCCTACCGCCGAAATGTATTTATCGGCAAGGGAAAACTGCTCCTTAGAGAGTACCGCGCGGACATTTTCCAAGACGTTTTTCCAAGGCAGAAGCCTCGGCTCTTGGAACATTACCGCGATCTTGCCGTCGTGGACAAATTCGCCGCTATCGGGATCTGTCAAGCCTGCGGCTATACGCAAAAGCGTGGTCTTGCCGCATCCCGACTCGCCCATGATGACGGTTTTCGAGCCTTTTTCAAGAACCAACGAAAAATTCTCTAAAACCGTGTTTTCTCCGTATTTTTTTGTTACGTTTTTTAATTCAGTCAACCGTCACACCCCCTTTTGACTCAAAAGAGTACTTTTTCAGTGTGATCTTCAGCAAAAATACCATCAATTTTTCGATAATTACGCTCAAGACCACGACAACCACCGTCCAGGCGAAGAGATCGACGGTCTCAAGCAGTATTTTTGAGTCCGAGATCATCTTTCCTATGGAAATAAGAGGTACCAAAAGCACCTCTGCGGCGATCCCCGCTTTCCAAGCCATTCCGAGGGAAGCCTTGAGAGATGCGATAAAATAGGGTGCGATGCTTGGCAGATATATGTGTCTGATCTTTGCGGCTCTGCACATTTTATAGACCTTTGACATTTCAAGCAAAGCCTTGTCGGTGTTGAGTATTCCCGTTTCCACATTTGTCCAGACCACGGGGGTCACCATCATAAGCGCGATGATAAGAGGAGTGACGTCTCTGCTTATCCAAAGCACCAAAAGTATGATGAATGACGCAACGGGGGTGGACTTTACCACCGCCAAAAGCGGCGCGAAAAAATCTCTTGCGAGACATGAGAATGCTGTAAGCATGCCTCCAAACGTGCCTATGAGCGTGCCTATCATCATTCCGATAAGTATGCGGAGGAGCGAGTAGCCTACGGTCTTATAAAAATCCGCCGTCAGCATAAGTTCTCCGAGCCTGACTAATACCGCCCAAGGGGTGGGAAAGAGTAATTCCTGCCCCACCGCCATGGCGATAAGCTGCCAAATTCCTATCCAGATAAGGGTTATCAGCGAATATTTGAGGATTTTTTTGATCATTTTGTGAGATAAATATCGCTATCGGGGAGCGTGCCGCCGACAGCCTTGGGGTTGACTGCATAGAGCTTTTCGAAGAAAACGCTGAGCGCGGTTGCCATTTCATCACCGTCGATATAGACGATGTTGCAGTTGGGAATAGCCTTTGCCGCTACGGGAGCTTTACCCGCAAAAACGCCCGTGGATACGATAAGCTCAGCCGCCTCTGCGGGATTTGCGGTCGTAAATTCTACAGATGCCTTGTATTCTTCAAGGAATTTTTCAAGCTCCTTGGGATGAGCCTCCGCCCACTCGGTTCTGACCACGATGCAGCCCTGCATGAGGGTGTTTTCACCGTATACCTTTTCCCATTCGGCTGTAAGGTTGAGAGCGGTGACCAGCTTGTCGTTATTTGCTTTAGCGATGGTTACCATAGGCTCGGGAATGACTGCAATATCCACATCTCCGTTGACAAGGGCGGTGCGAAGGTCAGCGGGCTGAGCATAATAAGTATCGATAGTAACGTTGATGTTATTCGCGCGGCAGATAGCGTCAAAAATGAACGCAGGGTTCTGCGCGGGGCAGTAGACCGTCTTGCCCTCAAGGTCGTCGATACTGTCGATAGTGACCTTTTCGCCGTTAGTTACAAGATAAAGCACACCGAGGGTGTTAACCGCGGCAATCTTAACGCCTCCCTCTGTCTTGTTGTAGACCGTAGCCGCAGCGTTTGTAGGAAGAGCGGCTATGTCGATGCTTCCGTTGATCAGACCTTTCGTAACAGGTTCAGCCTCTTTCTCAACGGTGAATTTGTAATTGAGAGCGGCGTTGCCGTCCTTGGCATCGTTAATCAGCTTTGCCGCGCCGAAGCCGGTGGTTCCGTTGAGAACGGTGACGTTGATCTGAAGCTCATTGTCAACCTGTGCAAAAATGTCGCAGGAGGTAAGAGATGTCGCCCCGATAAGTGTTACGCAGAGAATCGCGATAATTGTTTTGATAGTTTTTTTCATGGTGTTTGCCTTTCTTTGTTGTAAAAATTGAAACTGTATATAAATCATATTGTTTCCGAAATTGTGAGTTTTATATGTACCTTTCCATCATGCCACGTCTGTCGAGGACGACGATCTTTTTGCCTTCGCGTTTGATAAAGCCTTCTTCCGTCAGCTTATCTGCCGCTCGGTAGAGTGAAGCGCGACCAAGATTGAGCATCTCGCAAAGTAAGTTCATCTGTACCGTGATCTCGGACGGAGCATCGTCGCAGTCGCAGGATTCCGAGAGAGAGGAGTCGAGAAAGTAGGCAAGTCTCCGCTCGGCGCTTCCCGCGGTCAGACAGACGATCTTTTTGTTGAGATAGCGTATCTTTTGAGAGAGAAACGCTACGAAGTTGTACATGGCTTGGGGGTCGCTCTCAAGTATCTTTCCGTATTTTTCGGGGGATATTTCAAGAGCTTCGCATTTTTTTGACGCGATGACACGACTGACGAAATCCTCTTTTGAGAAAAGGTTTGCAACGCCAACGACGCATCCTCGACCCACTGTACGGAGCAGAACGCTTCTGCCTTCATCCGCCGAATATATCTCGGCTTTTCCCGAAATAAATATCACCATTTTTCGCTCGCCGTCCGAGGGGGAGCAGATAGCCTCGTCTGGATCGTATTGTGTGGCGCAAAAGCTCCCGTTTTCAAGAGCAGAGAGCAGCTTTTTTTCGTCCACGCCCAAAAAGAGCTTGGTGGAAAGGATCAGCTCAAGAGCTGCTTCAAGGTCGGATATTTTGATCTGTTTCATGTCAAGCTCCTTTCGAAATGTCTCATTTGATACATTATTATAGCATAGATTTTGCCGCTTGTCAATAAATTTTGAATTATTTTTATAAATTTAAATTGTTTTTTTCGGACTCTTATTCGTATATTTCGGACAAACGCTTGAAAAGTGCAAATTTTTGTGATAAAATGAACAGAAGTGTAAATATTATGTTAAATTAGTTCAAAAAGTATTTACAATTATTAAAATATAATGTATAATGAAAACTCCGAATAAGGTGCGGCACGGTTATGCGCCGCTTGTCAGCCGAAACGGAGATTTTCAGAAAAAATTTGGCGCGGAGCGCAAATGGAGGTCACAATTATGACACTTGTAATACTTGCAGCAGGAATGGGATCGCGCTACGGCGGTCTCAAGCAGATCGACCCTATCACCGATCATGGCGAATTTATTATCGATTTTTCGATTTATGATGCCGTGAAAGCCGGATTTGATAAGGTCGTTTTCATTATTAAGGAAGAAAACTACGACGCTTTCCGCGAGACCGTGGGTGCGAGGGTTGAGCCTTACATCAAGGTTGAGTACGCTTTTCAGGCATTGGACAAGATTCCTGAAGGATTTGCTATTCCCGAGGGCAGAGAGAAGCCTTGGGGAACCTCTCACGCGCTGCTTTGCGCCGAGGATTTCGTAACCGACAATTTCGCGGTGATCAACGCTGACGATTTTTATGGCAGAGACGCTTTCGTCAAGCTTTCCGAGCATCTTAAAGCTCTTGACACGGACTCTACCGATTACTGCATGATAGGTTATGTTCTACGCAACACACTGACCGAGAACGGCACGGTATCACGCGGCAGATGCGTGACGAGCGAGGACGGTATGCTTGAGTCCATCACAGAGCTTACGAAGATCAAGACCAACGGAAACGACGCCCTGTACCTCGATGACAACGGCGAGTGGGCAGACCTTTCGGGTGACACCGTGGTTTCTATGAACTGCTGGGGTCTTACTCCCGCGATTTTTGGTGAGCTTAAGAGCGGTTTCGTGAATTTCCTTTCCTCTGAAAAGGGAAAAGAGCTGAAAAGCGAGTATTATCTCCCAGGCGCTGTTGACGACATGATGCGCTCGGGCAAATGCTGTGTAAAGGTCTACGCAACGAGTGCCGCTTGGTACGGAGTGACCTACTCCGAGGACAAAGAGAAAGTCAAGAATGCCCTCCGCAGTCTCATGGACGATGGAGAATACCCCCACAAACTTTGGAAATGATCAGTTTGATCGAGGAGAAAAAATGAAGAATTTTAACTTAATAGAGCAGGACATCATAAACGCAGCAGGTCACTTTAACGCCGAAGGCGAGGTAGTTAACATCGAGGAGTGCCACAACGGACACATTAACAGAACCTATTTTCTGACCTACGATACGGGCAAGAGATACGTTATGCAGATGGTCAACACCGATATCTTCAAGAAGCCCGACGAGGTAATGGAAAATATCGTGGGGGTTACCGAGCATATCAGACGCGGATATATTGCCAAAGGCATCGATCCCGAACGCCGTGCAATCAACGTTATATGGACTAAGAGCGGCAATTGGGGATACTATGATCATCGCGGCATATATTGGAGAATGTACGACTTCGTTGAGGACAGCGATTGCTTTATGCAGGTCGAGTCCGCCGAGATGTTTACCAAGGTCGGATTCGCTTTCGGTCAATTCCAGAGACAGCTTTCTGATTTCGACGCAAGCAAGCTTCACGAGAGCATCCCGAATTTCCACAATACCGAGTGGAGATTTGCCAATCTTGAAAAGGCGATCGAGGAGAACAAGTCTGGCAGAGCGCATCTCATTCCCGACGACATAAAGTTCGCCCTTGACAGGAAAGACATCACCTCTTATATTAACAATAGTATAGCCGATGGAAGCCTCAAGCTCCGCGTTACTCACAACGACACCAAGCTCAACAATATAATGATTGATAGGGCGACGGGCGAGGGAATCTGCGTTATCGACCTTGATACCGTAATGCCCGGAAGCGTTCTTGCCGATTTTGGTGACAGTATCCGTTTTGGCGCGTCAAGCGCGGCTGAGGACGAGACCGATCTCGATAAGGTATATTGCAGACTTGATATGTTCGAGGCTTATGCAAAGGGATTTATCGAGGGACTTGAGGGAAGTCTCTCCGAGAGCGAGATAAGAGCGTTGCCTATGGGCGCGTTGATACTTACATACGAGACGGGAATAAGATTCCTCTCGGACTATCTCGACGGCGATGTTTATTTCAGAACTGCTTATCCTGACCACAATCTTGACAGAGCGAGAAATCAGTTTAAGCTTGTCGCCGATATGGAGTCCAAGATGGATGAAATGAACAAGATCGTGGAAAAATATATTTAAAATGCAGAATGCAGAGTGCAGAGTTGCGGTTGAAGGTCGCGAAGTTTTTCTTGGCTCTGCACTCGTTACGCCAATTTATACTATTTAAGAAAGGTATTATTATGTCAGTTCTCATTACAGGCGGCGCGGGCTTTATAGGCTCTCACACCGCAGTTGAATTTTTAAACGCAGGCTACGAAGTAGTCATTATGGACAATTTCTCCAACAGCAAGCCCGTAGTGCTTGACCGCATCCGTGAGATCACGGGTAAGGATTTCAAGTTCTACAAGGCTGATCTTCTTGACGTCGAGTCTATGGATAAGATCTTCGACGAGAACCCCGACATTGATTCCTGCATTCATTTTGCGGGACTTAAAGCGGTTGGCGAGTCGGTCGCGAAGCCTCTTGAGTACTATCACAACAACGTCACGGGTACGCTTCTGCTTTGCGATTCTATGCGCCGTCACGGTGTGAAGACTATCGTTTTCAGCTCCTCGGCGACAGTATACGGTGACCCCGACGAGGTTCCGATCAAGGAGACCGCAAGGGTTGGCAACGCGACCAATCCTTATGGCGAGACCAAGGTTATGATCGAGCGCATCCTCAAGGACTTTTACGTTGCGGACAAGGAGTGGAATATTTCCATTCTTCGTTACTTCAATCCCATCGGAGCGCACAAATCGGGTCGTATCGGCGAGGATCCCAACGGAATCCCCAACAATCTTATGCCCTATATCACCAAGGTGGCTCTCGGCAAATTGCCTCAGCTTAGTGTTTTCGGTAACGATTACGACACACACGACGGCACGGGCGTGCGTGACTACATCCACGTAGTCGACCTTGCAAAGGCTCACCTGAAGGCGCTTCAGTATATCGAAAAGGCTCACGGCATCGACTATTTCAATATCGGTACGGGTATGGGATATTCGGTTCTCGACGTTGTCAAGGCGTACGAGGAGGCTACGGGCATTAAGGTCAATTACAGAATAGTAGACCGCCGTCCCGGTGACATAGCGGCTTGCTACGCAGACCCCACCAAGGCTCGCGAGGTTCTTGGATGGGCCGCGGAGTACGGGATTTTCGAGATGTGCCGCGACGCTAATAATTGGCAGAGTAAGAATCCTAACGGATACGACGATTAATTTTAAAGTTTTATCATTCAAACGACTCATCCACCACCGCAGGTGGTGGATGAATCGTAATAGGAGTTGATTTAAAATGAACATAGAAAAGAAATATTTCGGCACGACGGGTGGAAAAGACGTTGATATCTACACGATGACCGTTGACAGCGGAATGAGCGTCAGCATCATTACCTTTGGCGGCGCTGTCCAGAAGCTTCTCGTTCCCGACAGATGCGGTAAATTGACCGATATTGTCGGCGGCTACGATGATCTTTCCGACTACGTAGAGGACGACAGCTACCAGGGCGCTGTTATCGGTCGCTGGGGTAATAGAATTGGCAAGGGCAAATTCACTCTTGACGGCAAGGAATATAATTTGTTTATAAACGACGGTCCTAATCACCTTCACGGCGGTGAGGTCGGCTTTTCTTACAAGGTTTGGGATGCCGAGGCGAGGGTCTGCGAGGACGGCTGCGAGCTTTCTCTCACTTATGTCTCTCCCGACGGTGAGGAGGGTTTCCCCGGAACGCTCAGCGTCAACGTGGTCTACAAATTGAGCAAGGACAACGCGCTCTCTATTGCGTATAAGGCGACCACTGACAAAAAGACGGTGCTGAACCTTACCAATCACACATATTTCAATCTCGGCGGCTTTGCCTCGGGCAAGATATTCGACCACGAGATGTGGATGGATGCAGAAAGCTTCCTTGAAACCGACGACGGTCTTATTCCCACGGGCAATATTATACCCGTAAAGGGAACTGCCTTTGATTTTTCCGAGCCCAAGACTATCGGTCGTGATTTTGACCTGTCCTACGAGCCTATGCGCTTGGCGGGCGGTTACGATCACTGCATGAACTTTACCAAAAAGGGCGATCCTATGGCAGAGGCGAGAGTTCGCGTTTACGAACCTCGAAGCGGCAGAGTCATGGAGGTCTTTACCGACCAGCCCTGCGTTCAGTTCTATTCAGGCAACTCCCTCAAGAACGAGGCACACCCCTTCAAGGGAGGCTACCCCCAGGGGCTTCAGAATTTGTTCTGCCTTGAAACAGAGAAGATGCCCGACAGTGTAAACCACGAGAATTTTACCGACTGTACTCTTGACGTAGGCGAGACCTACGTACATAATACGGTCTACAAGTTCTCTGTGAAATAAAAAATCATAGACAGAAAGGAAAATTGACTATGAAAAAAATTCTTGCGATTGCAATAGTTGCGATCATGATGCTCTCTCTTGTTTCTTGCGGAGCAAAGACCTACGAAACAGAAGGTTTTTCTATTGAGCTTTCACCTACATTTATTGATGGAAGCAGTATTGCTAAAGACCTTCTTCAAAGCACAGGTTCTGCGTATGAAGGAAGTTATGCGGTTTACTATTCGTTAATTGAAGGCGTTGGCATTATTGCAGCAACCGAGTCGAGTAGCGAATACTACAATGCGTTTGACTATATCGTTGATATGGCAGATGCTTTCGAAGTAAGCTCCGACGAGATATTCTACATCAACGGCGCTCCCGCCTTTGAATGTGATGGTTATTTTGGCGTTCCTCAAATAATGACAATAATCGTTTGTTACGAGGTTGACGGAGAATTTTGGATGGTAGCTTCATTCTGCCAGACCGATAAATTTGAAGAGAAGAAAGCCGACATGATAGCTTACCTTGAAACGGTAGAAGTTGAATAATTTTACATACAAAAAATGACGAAAACCATTTTGGTTTTCGTCATTTTTTTATTTAACGATATAACAATTTTTTTGAAATTTCTATCATTTTTTTGTCATTCGAGGTATTAAGTATCTCCACGCATCCCTCACCGCTTCGCAAAAGTCCTTTTTCGGCAAGACGACGGCGTGTTTCTCTTGCCGTACCCTCGCCGCCGTCAAGAATGGCGACTTTATTTTGCCATATATCGGCGATCACGCCCTTTACGTGGGGATAGTGGGTGCAACCTAGGACGATGCCGTCGATATTTTCGTCAAAATAGGGGGTAAATAGCTGAGTAAGATAATTTTTCACCTCGTCGCCGTCAACCTCGCCTGTTTCGATAAGCTCGGCAAGACCCGCGCAGGGCAGGGGAATAAATTCACCTTTATCGGCAAATCTTGTTACGAGCGACTTGAATTTTTCCTCTTTTAGTGTAAGTGGGGTTGCCATGACCAGCACCTTGGGGCGGTCGCAAAGCTGACTGGCGGGCTTTACGGCAGGCTCGATGCCCACGATAGGCAGATCGGGGTTTTCCTCTCGTAAAATGCGAACCGCCGCGCTGGTTGCGGTGTTGCAGGCGACTACAAGAGCCTTGATGCCGCGCTTCTTCAGCAATTCAAGGTTGTTTTTGGTGATCTCAAGCACCTCGGCGCGATCCTTTGTGCCGTAAGGGGCATTTTTTGAGTCTCCGAAGTAGAGAAAACGCTCCTCGGGCATAATTTTCACAAGCTCGCGAAGTACGCTTATGCCGCCCACTCCCGAATCTATGACCGCGATGGGCAGGTCTATTCTATTGTCCATTTTACGCGGTCTCCTTTCGTTAGGGGTAGTTTAGTAATCAAGCTTTTGATCTACAGATGTTTCTTCAATTCTTCAATATCTTCGTCGGTGGTTGCCCAACTGGTAGCGAAACGAACCACGGTATGCTCAGCATCAGGCTTTTCCCAGAAACCGACACGCACGTTTTGGCGCAGTGCTTCTAACTTTTCGTCCTCTATAAGTACAAACTGTTGATTTGTAGGCGAGTCCATGAAGAAAGTATATCCCTTTTCACTCAAAGCTTTTTTTAGCTTCTCCGCCATATCGATAGCATTTTTGCTTATTTTCATATAAAGGTCATCGGTAAAAAGAGTATCGAACTGAACTCCGAGAAGTCTGCCTTTTGCTATAAGAGCGCCCTGCTGCTTGATAAGAGTGAGGAATTGCTTGGGAGTATTGTTTTTTGTGAAAACAACAGCCTCGCCGCAAAGCGCGCCGACCTTGGTGCCGCCGATGTAGAATACGTCGCATAGCTCGGCTATGTCAGGGAGAACAACGTCGGTTCGGTTGCTCATCAGCCCGTAACCGAGACGCGCGCCGTCAAGGAAAAGGGGGATGTTGTACTCGCGGCAGACATTTGATAGAGCAGTCAGCTCTGCCTTGGAGTACAGCGTGCCGTATTCGGTGGGGTGAGAAATATATACCATTCCGGGGGGAACCATATGATCGTGGTTGGCATCGCCGTAAAAGCCCTCAATGTAGTCTTTCACCTCTTTAACATCCAGCTTGCCTGCGTGGTGGGGGAGAAGGAATACCTTGTGTCCGGTATATTCAATAGCTCCTGCCTCGTGGAAGCCGATGTGTCCGGTTTCCGCGGCAATAACGCCCTCATATCTTGCGAGCATAGAGGATATAACAACTGCGTTCGCCTGAGTACCGCCTGTCAGAAACCATACGTCGGCATCGGGACAGTTACAAGCGGCTTTTATCTTTTCCTTTGCCGAGTCGCAATATTTATCTGCGCCATAGCCGCTGAGAGCTTCAAAATTCGTTTCGGTAAGGCGGCGCAATATTTCGGGGTGCGCGCCCATTATATAATCGCTTTCAAATGATAACATTAAAATTCCTCTCTGTTTCAATATATGGTTAATATTATTATGTTTCTAATATATGGCTAATTTTATTATATCACTAAAAAATCAAAAAGCAATAAGAAAGTGATAAATTATTTCAGAAATATTTTTTGTTTTTTAAGCAAAACTGATTGCTTTCAAATTTGAATTTTGCGTTTGAAGCACTGCGAACTCTTTTAATACAATTATAATTATGTTTTTTGAAATATATAACAAGACCACCCTGATTTGAGGGTGGTCAAATTTTTACTTTGCATTCTTTTCAAATAAAACCTTACCGTTTTCACCGTATGCTCGGATAAAATCGCCCTTGGAGAAGCTCCCCGATATAAGCTCCTCGGAATATGGGTTTTCTACCAGCTTGGTTATTGAACGGCGTAGGGGTCTGGCACCGTAATCAGGAGCGTACTCGTGAGAGACCACCGTGTCGGCAACGCTTTCGTCAAATTCTATAAATACTCCCGATTCCTCTATGCGGTCGGCGACAGAGGAGAGCATAAGGGAGGCTATTTTTGTGAGATCCTCTTTCGAGAGTGGCGCGAAATATATGATCTCATCAACGCGGTTGAGAAATTCGGGACGGAAATGTCGCTTGAGCGCCTCGTGTACTCTTTCTTGCGCTCTGTCTTGCTCTCTCACAGTGTTGCTTGCGGCAAACCCCACGCTTCCGGTCTCACCGTGCAATTTTGCACCCAGATTTGTCGTCATTATCACGATAGAATTTCTGAAATCAACTCGCCGTCCCTGCGAATCTGTCAGAGCGCCGTCGTCAAGTATCTGAAGAAGCAGACCAAAAATGTCGGGATGCGCCTTTTCTATCTCGTCAAAAAGAACGATAGAATAAGGGTGACGGCGTATTTTTTCGGTAAGCACGCCGCCCTCGTCGTAGCCAACGTAGCCGGGGGGAGAGCCTATCAGCTTGGAAACGCTGTGCTTTTCCATGTATTCCGACATATCAAGCCGTATCATAGCCTCGCGGCTTCCGAAAAGAAGCGAAGAAAGGGCGCGGCACAGCTCGGTCTTGCCAACTCCCGTCTGTCCGGCAAAAATAAATGAACCGATGGGTCTCGACGGGTCTTTCAGACCGGTTCGCCCACGTCTTATGGCGGCGGAAATCGACCGTATAGCCGCGTCTTGTCCTATGACCTGCTCCGACAGCCTTTTTTCGAGCATTGAAAGCCGCTGCGCTTCGCTTTCCATAAGCTGGGAAACGGGGATTCCCGTCCATTGAGTAACGATGTCGGCTACATCTCCTTCGCCGAGAGTGAGCTGATCGTCAAGCTTTCGTTTTTCCCATTCGTCCTTTGCCGCCGCGTATTTTTTGCGAAGCTCTATCTCACGGTCGCGCAGAGCCGCCGCGGCTTCAAAATTCTGTTCGGTGATAGCCTCGGCTTTTTCGCCCTCGATGCGGCGAAGCTCATTTTCCATCTCTCTATGCTCGGGCGGCGAGGTGAATATCTTCAGTCGCAGTCTCGCCGCCGCCTCGTCAAGCAGATCTATTGCCTTGTCGGGCAGAAAGCGGTCGGGAATATAGCGTACAGAAAGGTTTACCGCCGCGTCTATCGCCTCGTCGGATATGGTCAGCTTGTGATGAGCCTCGTATTTTGACCGCAGACCGCAAAGTATCTGCTTTGTCTCCGCGCCCGTAGGCTCACCCACGTTCACCGATTGAAACCTACGTTCAAGGGCGGCATCCTTTTCGATATATTTTCGGTATTCGTTGATGGTGGTAGCCCCTATGACCTGAAGCTCGCCTCGCGCCAAGGCGGGCTTGATGATATTTGCCGCGTCAACCGCGCCCTCTGCCGCTCCCGCGCCGATGATAGTGTGTATCTCGTCGATGAAAATAATGATGTCGGGATTTTTTTCGACCTCGGAGAGGATATTTTTTAATCTCTCCTCAAATTCGCCGCGGTATTTCGCGCCTGCGATCATGCTCGCCAGGTCAAGGGATATAACGGTTTTGTCGCGCAGTATTTCGGGGACATCCCCGTCAGAGATGCGGCAGGCAAGACCCTCCACCACCGCGGTCTTACCCACGCCCGGCTCTCCGATAAGACAGGGATTGTTTTTCGTCCGTCTTGAAAGTATCTGTATAACTCGCTCGGTCTCTCTGTCGCGTCCGATTATGGGGTCGATGCGACCCGACCTCGCCATCTCACAAAGGTCTCTGCCAAAGCTTTTTATCGAGTGCTTTTTGCTCTTGTCCTCGTGGGCGGTGTCGCGAGGCTTGGGAGAGGATGCTCTGGCGGGACTTGATTCGATGTAGGACTCAACATCACCCCGTATCTCTTGCGCAGAAAGTCCAAGCGCCTCAAGCATACGGACGGCTACGCAATCCTTATCCGACAGTAGCGCCAAGAGCAGATGCTCGGTTCCGATGTATGCGTGATTGCTCTTTGCCGATTCGTAGGCAGAGGTCTCGATTATTTTTTTTGTTCTCGGCGTCATATCTGAGGGCGAGATAGGCCCCGGAGTTCCTATTCCCGTGATCTCAATTATAGTATTTTTTATTCCCTCGGGTAGCGCGCCTCTCGAGGTGAGTATCCTTGACGCGGCGGAGTCGGGGGTTGAAAGCAGACCTAAGAGAAGATGCTCGCTGCCGATATAGGAGTGTCCCATTTCCGAGGCGAGGGTCAGAGCGCAGTTCAGCGCGTATTGCGCTTTTGGTGTGAATTTGTTAGCCATAAGATTTCCTTTTGATTCAGATTTTATTTCCCGATGAGGCATAGAGAAGCTTGGAGACGAATTCCGCTCGCGCCTCCTGACATTCCTCCTCCGAGGCGCAGGTCTGACGGGTCAGGGCGCAGGATGCGTTCAGACCCTCTCCGAGTATTAAATTCATATCCTTTACGGGGAGGGGCGGAAGCTTTGCGTCTCCGCCTGAAGAACAGAGAGCGAAACGGACGGAGGAGAGCAGAGAGAGCATTTCATGCTCCGCAAGTCTCCTTGCGTAGAGCATCTGTCCGTAAGCGCGCCACGCCTTGTCAATTATTATTTTGCCGCTATCGGCGAAAATCATTCGCTCAAGCGCAGATTCGCGGTCGACGATCGATTCCGCAAGGGTGCTGAATCCATCTGCCGCCGCGGATTCGTCGCAAAGATGAGACGGCGAATAAGACAGAGTATAAAGGTCGCCGCAGTTGTCGGGGTAGGTAAATGCAGGCTCAAGTCTGCCGCCCGATTCGGCGCAGAGGAGACGGACGGTATCAATCTCCCCACAGGAGCGCAGAGCGGGCAGGTAGAGAAGTGAGGAAAAGACTGCTCCCGAGCCGCAAAGGGAGGGGTGCGCGGAAATGTAGCCTAAATGATCGTTATATGCAAATTCAAGCTCTCTGTCAAGAAGCTCCTCGGCTCCCGACGCGATATTTCTCGTGTCGGATACTGCCAATCCCGACAGAAGCGAGCGGATCGAGATGATATCCTTTCCCCCGACGGCAACCGAGAGAGAGCAAGGCTCGTTGAAGTATATCGCTCTCTCTCCCGCAGCAGACAGAAGATCTCTGTCAATAAAGCCCTTTTCGGCTAAAGAGAGAGCGTGGAGAGAGTCTCCGTCGGGCAGGATCTCCTTTCGAAATCCGTTCTTGGTAAGTATTGAGTCGATCTTTTTGTGGAGTGACGCGGTATTTTTCTCGCCAAGTCTTTTTGTAAAAGGCAGACCGAAAATATTTCGCGCGTAGCCTGTTTTTGAAAAAATTACGTGCCCAGGGCGTTTTCCCTCGTTAGTGAACCAAGACATATATGTATTTCTCCTTACTCTTATTGTTTTTCAAGATTTCTTATCTTGTCGCGGACTGTGGCGGCAAGCTCGAAGTTTTCAGCTTCAACGGCGCGGCGAAGCTCGACCCGAAGCTCGGTCAGTATGCGCTCTTTTTCAAGACGCTGACGTCTTGCGGACGGCATTCTTGCGGAAAATACCGAATTTTTCGTGGGGAGAGCGGGGAAGATGAGAGAGCCAAAGCAGTCGTAACATTCGGGGCAACCGACCTCACCCGTCGCTGAAAGCTCCTCGGAACTCATTCCGCAGCCGCGGCAGACCGCGCTCGCGTCGCGGCGAGACGGTATAGCCGAAACTGCGTCGGCGACTGATGCCAACGAGGAGAGCGTGGGGGCAGGCAGGTAAAAGGACGGCTTGTCCTCTTGAGATATTACGGCGGTGCTTACCGCTTTGCCGAGCAAAGCTCCGCAGGAAGCGCAGAGCGCGTGGCGTCTGCCGTTTTCGTCGGCGTAAAAGAGAGTCGCCTTTTTATTTTTGCATTTTTCGCAGTTCATTGTTGATTTCCTTTCTTTTCTTCTTTTTTTGCGAATAAATTGATAGCATTTTGCTTAAAAAATCAAATGTATCGCAATATCAGTATTATTTTACACGAAACGGGACGAAAAAAAGGTCGTAACGTGTAGCCGAATAAAATTTTTTGGATTTTAGATCAAATTCTTTTCTCGTTCATCAATAGTTTACAAATTAAAGCGCTAAATAAATTGACAAAATATAGAAAATGAGGTATAATTTAATACAATGGGGGAAAATGGTTTTTCTCCTGATCACAAGTAAAAAATAATTTAAAAACCCCAAACGGAGGCATTCAAATGGATAAAAATCAGACAGTTGGAAACCTGAAGATCGCCTCGCTGTTCGACGCGGGTACGTTCGTTGAGATCGGCGCTTACATCAAGAGAAGCGGTGACGACGCGGCGTACGACGGAGTTATATGCGGATACGGCTCTGTGTCAGGCAATCTCTGCTTCGCGTTCGTTCAGGACAGCGACAGAACCAAGGGAGCTTTTGACGAGGCAGGCGCCCGTAAGATCGAAATGCTCTACGACATGGCAATCAAGAACGGCGCGCCCGTAGTCGGCGTGTTCGACAGCGCGGGAGCGGTAGTTCTCGACGGTAGCGCGGCTCTCACCGCCTACGGAAGATTTATCTCTTGCGTTGCAAAGGCATCGGGCATCGTACCTCAGATCGCCGTTTACGACGGTCTCTGCACCGGTATGGCTCTGACCGTTGCAAATATGTTCGACCTTTCCGTGAAGGTAGCTGATAAGGCAGAGCTTTATCTCACCGCTACGGCGAAGGACAAGGAGCTTCTTTGCGCTATTGACGCAAAGGACGAAGCAGAGGCATTTGCATCTGTCAGAAATCTTGTAGAGATACTTCCCCAAAATAATAAGGACGATGCAAGCGTAATGAGTGGCGACGACGCGGCACGCGCGGCCTCGGTTGCAGGTCTTACGGGTGCCGAGCTTGTCAAGGCTCTCGCCGATAACGGTGTCTTCACCGAGATCTACGCAAAGGAGAGCGGAATCGTAACAGGCTTTGCTTTCTTCGGCGGCACACTCTGCGGCGTTATAGCGTCCAACACCGCTTGCGATGCGGGTAAGATCGGATTCCTCGGAGCAAAGAAGGCGGCAGACCTTATCTCCTTCTGCGATCGCTTTGGAATTTCTGTCCTCACTCTCGTTGATAGCGAGGGACTTTGCGATTGCGCTTGTCCCAAGTGCGTAGCGCGTCTTGCGAGTGTCTACGCTAACGCTACCGTGGCAAAGGTCACCGCAGTCGTTGGCAAGGCATACGGCGCAGGATTCACTCTGCTCGGAAGCAAGTCGCTTGGCGCTGACATCGAACTGGCACTTGACAGCGCGGTCATCAGCGTTATGAGTCCCGAGAGCGCGGTAGCCTTTATTATGAACGATCAGATCACTGCGGACAAGTCCCGCGCCGACGTTGAAGCGGAGTGGTGCGAGAAGTACGCAAGCGCTACCGTTGCGGCAGAGAAGGGCGATATTGACGATATAGTCCCTGAAGCAACTCTCAGAGCGCGTATCTGTTCGGCGCTTTATATGCTTGCGTCCAAGGCAGACGGTATTCCCGAACGCAAGTACGCGAGAACACCTCTTTAAGATTACAGTGGGGTGATAAATATGAAATTTTGGAAAAAACTTTGCATATTCGTCATTCTTTCTCTTGTTTTGTGTATGACGTTGGCTACTGTCAGCTTTGCTACCGACGCTCCCGCAGGTGATGTTGCGGCTCCCGAGGTTGAGACCGAGGCTGGTGGCAAGCTTGACATGAACATGATCCCCGAGACCCTTGCGGAAAGAGCTCAGCTTGCTCTGCAAGGATCTGTTACCGGAATGGTAATGATATTTGCCGTTCTCGGACTTCTTGCGGTGATCATGACGGTCTCCAAGATCATTTTCCACGACATTCCCAACAAGAAAAAGAATGAAGCGCAGATACAAACTTCTGCGGCATCCGCGCCCACGCCTGCTCCCGCACCCGCGGTCAGCGTACCCGTCGAGACTCCCGCTCCCGTATCGGCAGCGACGACCGATGACGGAGAACTGGCGGCAGTTATTACCGCCGCTATCGCCGCTATGATCGAGAGCGGTGACTATAAGAACGAATTTGTCGGCGGCTTCAGAGTCGTCTCCTTCAAGAGAGCGAACTCGGGCGCATGGAACAGAAAATAATCAGTGAAAGGTAAGTAGCGTGAAAGTTACTTCTTGATAATAGGTAAATTAACTGTTTCACGCGCGAATTTTGCCTTGACGGCAAAATTTATCAAAAAAATTTGTGCCGCCGTTGGCGGCAGAATGGAGATTAATAATGAGAAGATTTAACGTAACCGTAAACGGTGTATCTTATGACGTAGTAGTTGAAGAAGTCGGCGGCGCGTCCGTTCAGGCTCCCGTAGCAGCACCCGCTCCCGTAGCGGCACCCGCAGCAGCACCTGCCCCCGCAGCAGCTCCCGCGATGAAGAATGTTCCCACAGGCGCGGCAGGCGCAGTAGCAGTAAAGGCTCCTATGCCCGGAACCATTATGAAGGTCAATGTAGCTCCCGGTCAGGCAGTTAAGAAGGGTGACGTTCTCTGCGTCCTCGAGGCTATGAAGATGGAAAACGACATTTCCGCTCCTCAGGACGGTGTTGTTGCTTCCGTTAACATACAGAAGGGTGCAAGCGTTCAGACCGAAGAAGTTCTTGTAACTCTTAACTGATAATTTCTTTCATAATATTTTAATTTTACGAAAGGAATTATATAGATGACCGGAATCTTAGACACAATAAAGAATTTTATTGGCAGTATGGGCTTCAACTATATTTTCGGCGCTGATAGCTTCAACGCGGACGGCGTATGGATGGGCTGGCAGTATCTTGTCATGTACCTCATCGCCTTCGTGCTGATCTACCTTGCTATCGGAAAGAAATTTGAGCCGCTGCTTCTTCTCCCTATCGCTATCGGTATGTTGCTTACCAATCTGCCGGGTGCGAATCTCTTCCACCTTGATATGTGGATAGATCTGGAGAATACGGGAAACTTGACCGTCCTTGATTCTATCAAAATGGTCATAAACGACGGCGGATTTCTCGATCTGCTCTACGTAGGCGTAAAGCTGGGTATATATCCCTGTATCATATTCATCGGTATCGGCGCTATGACCGACTTTACTCCTCTTATCGCAAACCCCAAGTATTTCCTTATCGGCGCGGGCGCTCAGTTTGGCGTTTTCGCGGCGTTTTCCGCGGCTCTTATATCGGGCTTCTACACCATAGGTCAGGCGGCGTCTATCGGTATCATCGGCGGCGCGGACGGTCCTACGGCGATTTTGGTCACCAAGACTCTGGGTCCCGCTATCCTCGGCGCGGTAGCTATCGCGGCGTACTCGTATATGGCGCTGATCCCCATGATCCAGCCCCCCTTTATGAAAATGCTCACCACCAAAAAGGAAAGACTTATCAAAATGGATAAGCTCCGCGACGTATCGAGACTTGAAAAGCTGGTTTTCCCCGTGCTTGTAACCGTTGTCGTAGGTATTCTCGTACCCGACGCGCTCTCTCTCGTGGGATGCCTGATGTTCGGTAACATACTCAATGTCTGCGGCGTTACCGAAAGACTTTCCAAGACCGTGCAGAACGAGTTTATGAATATCGTAACCATTCTGTTAGGTATTTCGGTTGGTGCTACGGCATCCGCTTCTAACTTCTTAAGCATCCAGACCGTTATCATCATCGTCTGCGGTCTCGTTGCGTTCTGCATCTCTACTTGCGGAGGACTTATCACCGCTAAGATAATGAACTGGCTCTCGGGCGGCAAGATCAACCCCCTCATCGGTTCTGCGGGCGTTTCCGCAGTTCCTATGGCGGCGAGAGTTTCTCAGGTGGTAGGACAGAAGGAGGATCCCTCCAACTTCCTGCTTATGCACGCTATGGGTCCCAACGTTGCGGGCGTTATCGGCTCCGCAGTCGCGGCGGGCGTGTTCCTCTCTTGGATCGGTTGATCCTCATAAATTTATTGAAAGGTAAGGTAACAATATAAATGGCACAGGTAAAAATTACCGAAACAGTATTGCGTGACTCCCACCAGTCTCTCGTTGCCACGAGAATGACTACCGAGGAGATGCTTCCTATACTTGCCGAGATGGACAAGGTGGGCTACCACTCCCTCGAGGCTTGGGGCGGCGCTACCTTCGACGCTTGTATGCGATTCCTCAACGAGGATCCTTGGGAGAGACTCCGCAAGATCAGAGCAGAGGTCAAGGACACCAAGCTCCAGATGCTTTTCAGAGGACAGAACATCCTCGGATACCGTCACTACAGCGACGATGTCGTTGAATATTTCGTTCAGAAGTCGATAGCAAACGGTATTGATATCATCAGAATTTTCGACGCGCTCAACGATCCCCGTAACCTCACGACCGCGATCAATGCGACCAAGAAAGAGGGCGGACACGTTCAGGCAGCGTTCAGCTACACCACAGGCCCCGTTTACACCATGGACTATTACTCCAAGTATGCAAAGCAGCTTGAGGAGATGGGTGCAGATTCTATCTGTATCAAGGACATGGCAGGTCTGCTTAAGCCCTACGACGCTTACGAGCTTGTAAAGACGCTTAAGGAAAGCACCAAGCTTCCCATCCAGCTCCATACCCACTATACCGCAGGTCTTGCTTCCATGACCCTCCTTAAGGCTATCGAAGCAGGCGTTGACGTTGTTGATACCGCGATCTCTCCCATGGCTATGGGTACGTCCCAGCCTCCCACAGAGACCATTGTGGCAACTCTTCAAGGAACAGAGTACGACACAGGCCTCAGCCTTGATCAGCTCAATAAGATCAATAAGCACTTCACGCCTCTACGTGAAAAGTATCTCGCGGAAGGACTTCTCAACCCCAAGGCACTCAAGGTAGACGTAAACGCTCTGCTTTATCAGGTTCCCGGCGGAATGCTCTCCAACCTTATGTCCCAGCTTAAGCAGGCTGGCAAGGAGGATAAGCTGACCGAGGTTCTTGAGGAGGTTCCGAGAGTAAGAGCAGACGTTGGTTACCCCCCTCTGGTTACTCCTTCCTCGCAGATCGTCGGTACTCAGGCGGTGTTCAACGTTCTGAACGGCGAGAGATACAAGATGTGTACCAAGGAATTCAAGGGCGTGGTTCGCGGCGAGTACGGTAAGACCCCCGTAGCGATCGATCCCGAGTTCGTCAAGAAGATTCTCGGTGAGGACGCAAAGGTCATCGACTACCGTCCCGCAGACGATCTCGCTCCCGAGCTTGAGACCCTCAGAGCGGCTATCCCCGCAGGATACCTTGAGCAGGACGAGGACGTGCTTTCCTACGCGCTCTTTGAGCAGGTAGCGCTCAAGTTCTTCGAGTACAGAAAAAATCAGAAATACGGTGTTGATAAGAATGCCGACGCTGCAAGCGGCGTTCATACCGTTTGATATTAATTAAAAAATCTCCGAAGGGAATTAAGCCCTTCGGAGATTTTTTCGATAAGAGATTTGTAAATTGAAGTTTTTGTGCATAATAATATTGTATAATTTTCCCAATGTTGTTAGTTATGCCGCTATTGAACAAATAAAATAATAACAAATTGTAAATTGTGCAAAAATTGATGTCAAATTTTACAAAAAAACAGTTGACAGATTGGTCAAGTTGTTGTATAATTGGTTACAGTTGCGTAAAATTGGTATTGGCAATATTCAAATGTTTGCCTTATCTTTGTGCAAAAAGATAAAACCTTTTGCTCGATTTGTCAAATTTTCCTCGGAGAGTTAATATGCCGCGTTTTTTTGTAAGAAAAGATCAGATCGAAAACGGGACGGTCACAATACTTGGTGACGACGCCCATCATATCTCCCGATCGCTCCGTATGGCGGCGGGCGAGAGGATAACGGTCTGCGATATGCAAAAATACGAATATGAGTGCGTGCTTTCCGACTTTCTGCCCGACAGAGTGTTGGCAAGCGTGATCTCGGAGCAGAAATGCGACACCGAGCCGCCCTTTGTGGCTCATCTTTTTCAGGCGCTGCCTAAAGGAGATAAGCTTGACACCGTCATTCAAAAGGCGGTGGAATGCGGAGTTTCCGAGATAACTACCTTCAATAGCGAGCGTTGCATCGCCAAGGAAAAGGGTGACGAGGAAAACAAACTTCGCAGACGAAATAAGATCTCTCTTGAGGCGGCAAAGCAATCGGGCAGAGGATGCGTCCCTGCGGTCAATCCAACGGTCGGCTTTGGAGAAATGCTGAAGCTCGCCGCGGAGGCAGATATAAAGCTCTTTTGCTACGAGGGCGACGGAACCGTGTCAATGCGTGAGCTTTTGACCGAGGAGAGGGCAAAGGTCTCTTTCGGCGGAGACAGGCTGACAACCGTTTCGGTAATAGTCGGTAGTGAAGGCGGATTTTCACTTTCCGAGGTCAAAAAAGCAATGGCGGCGGGATTTACCCCCGTGGGACTTGGAAAAAGAATACTTCGCACCGAGACCGCGCCGCTTTTCGTATTAAGCTGTCTTTGTTACGAGCTTGAGCTTTAATCGGTAATAAAAAATCCTCCAAAGGGTAAAAATAAAAGAGTAAGTAAATAAAAAAGATAAATAAAGAGGTAAAACATGGCAAACAGATTGTTTCAGAATGTAATTCATCAGATGAAGTCCGCGGTAGACCGCGTGATCGGTGTAATTGATGAAAACGGTGTGATCATCGCATGCTCCGAGCTTGTAAAGATCGGCGAGATCAAGCAGGGCATACGCGACGAGCTTACCTATTCCTCCGATATTGCAGTTTCCGGCGGATACACCTACCGTCCTATTTCCGTTGGTGCAAAGAATGAGTACATAGTATTCATGGAGGGCGATGATAAGATGGCTGAGAAGATGTCAAAGCTCTTGGCGGTTTCCCTCTCAAACATCAAGAATCTTTACGACGAGAAGTACGACAAGGGTCTCTTCATCAAGAATATCATTCTCGATAATATCCTTCCCAGTGACATTTATATTAAATCCAAGGAGCTTCATTTCAGCTCGGACGAGAGCAGGATCGTTTTCCTTATCAAATTCTTCGGCAAGACCGACGTAATGCCCTTTGAAATGCTCCAGAACATGTTCCCCGATAAGAGCCGAGACTACGTTATCAGCGTAGGCGAGCAGGACGTGGTGCTTGTCAAGGACGTTAAGCACGACACTGATATTAAGGAAATCGAAAAGATGGCTACAAACATCTCCGACACCTTGACAAGTGAGTTCTATACCAAGGTAAACATCGGTATTTCCACAGTGGTCGATAACCTTAAGGATCTGGCTCGCGCTTATAAGGAGGCGCAGGTCGCTCTTGACGTTGGAAAGGTCTTTGAGACCGAGAAGAACATCATAAGCTACGAGAACCTCGGTATCGGAAGACTTATCTATCAGCTTCCTACCACTCTTTGCGAGATGTTTTTGCAGGAGATCTTCAAGAAGGGAAGCCTTGAGTCCCTTGACCGTGAGACTCTTATGACCATTCAGTGCTTCTTCGAGAACAATCTGAACGTGTCCGAGACCTCCAGAAAGCTCTTCGTACATAGAAACACTCTCGTATACAGACTTGAAAAGATCCGCAAGATCACAGGTCTTGATCTGCGTGAGTTTGAGCATGCTATCACCTTCAAGGTAGCTCTTATGGTTAAGAAATACCTTGGCAGCAAGCCTTCTAAATATTGATCCTGACAGATACATATATATAAGCGGGACGCCTTCGGTCTTTACGTTAGGCGTTTCGCTTATTGGATTGTATTGGAGGCTTTTTCATATCTTGGCAGGTATTTTCTGCCCATAAAATCCGATTTTTAGATAATATGAGAAGGGCTGTTTACCAACAGAAAGGCAGATATTTTATGAAGAAATACGTTTATACAGTAAAGGGCTTGAACAGTATAGAGAGCGGCGAGCTTTGTCTCGGAGTGCTCCGTGCGGTTCTTCCAGATGCGACAGACGCGTTCTATGACATTGAGCGCTCAAAGCTCAGCTTTTGCGCGGATAGAGTAAAGCTCTCAAAAAACGATGTCGAGCAGAGACTTATGGGCGCTTTGGCGACCTGCTCTCTTGAGCTTATACCTCACGAGGAGGTAAACAATTATTCCTACGTGGGAGATAAACCCAAAAAGACACGCTCGATCCCCTTGGCGCTTGCGGTGTCATTGATCGCACTCTTTATGGTGCTTACTATGCTCGTCACCTTCGTGGCGTGCGGTCTGTATCCACAGGGCGATGGCGTATCGGGACTTCTGGGCGGAAGTACCACCATCGTAGTCGAGGACGAGGATATTCCCGATTATATCAAGGAGCTTATCAAGCTTGATATGATATTCAAGGAAAATTCCTATGACGGCATCGATGAAGATGCCATGGGCGAAGCGATACTCAAAGCGTATATAGCCGCAACCGGCGACCTTTACGCCGAATATATGACCGCCGAGGAGTATGAGGCATTCAACTCCGATAGTGCGGGCGAATTCGTAGGTGTCGGCGTTTCTATCGTTAATACCACAATCGAGATCAACGGATATAGTTATAAGGTCATGCAGGTCATTTCGGTGTTTGAGGATTCCCCCGCCCTTGAAAGCGACGTTCGCGTAGGCGACTGCATTATGTACGTCGGCGGCGGAGAGAGCAGAACTCTCGTTGACGTGCTTGGATATACCGAGGCGCTGAACGTAATGCTTGGCGAGGCGGGAACTGAGGCTGAATTTACCGTTTTCCGTCCCGATAAGACACAGGAGAGCGGTTACCGTGAGATAGAATTTTCTATCGTCAGACGCAAGGTGACTACCCAGTCGGTCAAATACCGCGTCAGCGAGACCGATGCAAAGGTTGGTATCGTTAACGTGACCGGCTTTGACCAGACTACCGCACCTCAGTTTTGTGAGGCGGTCGACAGTCTTAAAAATCAAGGCTGTGAATATTTCGTATTCGATATGAGAAATAACCCCGGCGGCGCGCTTCTGTCTATTGAGGCGGTGCTGTCCTACTTCCTTGACGAGGACGACCTCATCGTATCCACCGAGTACGCCGACGGATACAAGGAGGAGGACTTTGTCAGAGCGGTCAATTACGGCTCGAAGTACGAGGGCTTTAACGTCTACCGAAGCGATATAGGCAAATATAAAGACCTCAAGGGCAAGTGCGTAGTCCTTACCAACGAGAACACCGCAAGTGCGGCAGAGCTTTTCACCGCTACGTTCCGCGATTATGAGATAGCTCCCATAGTCGGCGAGACTACCTTTGGTAAGGGTTGTATGCAGAATATCATCGATCTTGAAAGATATTACGGTATGCCCGGCGCTCTGCGCGTTACAACGGCGATGTATTTTTCCAAGAGCCATCACGTCTATCACGACATCGGAATAGTTCCCGATCACGAGGTAGCGCTTTCAGAGGAGGCTCGCGAATACAATTTCTTCCTTCTCCCCGAGGAAAAGGATAACCAGATGCAGAAAGCAATCGACGTGCTTTTAAATAAATAAGATTAATTTTTAAGGAGAAAATATTATGTCCAACAAGAAACAGATGCTTTATACCCCCGAGGGCTACAAGGTCCTTACCGATGAGCTTAATTACCTTAAGACCGTCAGACGAGAAGAGATCAAGGAAGCAATCGCAGTAGCGAAGGGCTTCGGCGACCTTTCCGAGAACGCAGAGTACGATGAAGCAAGAAATGATCAGGCAAAGACCGAGGCTCGCATCAAGGAGCTTGAGGAGCTTGTCGCAAACGCGGTTATAGTTGACGAGACCAAGCTTGACACGGGAATCGTTTCTCTCGGTAGCGTCGTAACCGTTTACGACGTTGAGGAGGACGAGGAGATCAAGTACAGCATCGTAGGCTCTAACGAGGCAAACCCCATGGAGCAGAAGATAAGCGACCAGTCCCCCATAGGCAAGGCTCTTATGGGCGCAAAGGCAGGAGACACCGTTGTGGTTGAGGTTCCTTACGGCACCATCCACATGGAGGTCAAGGAAGTTGCGAGAAAGAGCGAGCAGTGATCGCTTGAATTTCACGGAGTAAGATCATGAAAGAAAACAAGGATATTGACCGTGAAAAGCTTGACGCCGAGGACATAAGAATAGAGATCGAGACCGACAATCCCTTTTTGTCAAAGCTCTCAAATTTTTGGTACTACCATAAGTGGAAGGTTATAATCATCGCTTTCTTCGCTATAATTTTCGCGGTGGGTATCTATCAGATGGTAACGAGAGAAGACGTGGATGAGATCGTCATAGTCGGTGTTCCCGTCGACCTTGACGCAGAGCAGAGAGAGGGGATCGACCGCTTGCTTACCTCTCAGATGCCCAAAAATGACGACGGAAGCGTAAGAACCTTGGATATATATAACTATACCGTATTTTCCGAGGAGGAGATGGACGAAGCCAACCGTTCCGAGACCGACGAGGAAGGGAAGTATATTATAAAGGTCAGCCAGAGCTATAATACCTCAAAGATAGAGGAATATAACCAGTTCCTGTCAACGGGGGAAAGCTCGGTACTGTTTGTCAGCGAATATCTTTATAATAGTCTTTCAAACAAGGACAAAACTGACGGCAAGGATATCCGAATGAGCATGAGCGAGATCTTTGACGGGGAGCTTCCTGCGGGAACTATGCCCGACGGCTGCGGAGTAAGACTTGGCGACACGGAGATCTATAAATATTACGAGGAGCTTCAAGTGCTTCCCGAGGATACCGTTATCTGCTTGTTGAGATCATATTTTTACGGACCAAGCTCTGATAAGGAAAAGCACGCCGCATCGCAAGAGCTTTTTAAAAACATAGTGACCTTTGGGTCAGAAACCGAATAAATATTCAAATGCCGATTTGCCAAGCAGGTCGGCATTGGCTTTATAAAATACGTATATTATGAAAAAATCACTTTTTGGAAATCTGATACTTCTTTCGGCAGCGATCATTTGGGGCTTTGCCTTTGTGGCGCAGGTGATGGGAGTAAACAGCGGTGTGGGTCCGTTTACCTTTAATGCGCTGCGCTTTTTTCTCGGCGCTCTGACGCTTATTCCCATAATGCTTATTTTTGGCAGGAAAAATGCAAAGGGCGACGGTAAAAGACTTATTATAAGCTCGCTCGTCTGCGGAACTATGCTTTTCTTTGCCGCAAATCTTCAGCAATACGCCTTGACGGTCAACGCAAACCCGGGACTTGCGGGATTTATAACCGCCCTTTATACCGTCTGGACGCCCGTGGCGTATTTTTTGATATTCCGCAAAAAGACCTCTTTTAATGTCTGGATAGCGGTGATCGTTTCGCTTATAGGCTTCTATCTGCTCTGCATGACCGACGGCGGAGGCATAAGCTTTGGAATTGACGTAATTCTGCTGCTTCTCAGCACTCTTTTCTGGACGGGACATATTTTGTCGGTGGACAGATTTCTCACCAAGGTCGACCCCTTGAAGCTTTCGCTTGGTCAATACTTGGTCTGCGCCGTGCTGACCTCGGTGCTGGCGCTCGCTTTTGAGTGGGAGAGCTTTAGTCTGACGGCGGTCCTTGACGCAAAGTGGTCTATCCTCTATTGCGGAATTTTGTCGGTTGGAGTGGCGTACACCTTGCAGGTAATAGGTCAGAAAATGACCAATCCCGTGTTTGCAGTCATAATCATGTCAACCGAATCGGTGTTTTCCGCGGTGGGCGGCGTGCTTTGGAATCTTTTAGTTCCCGTGGCTTTCCACGTAACTCAGAACATATCTCCCATAGGATACGTGGGATGCGCCGTGATATTTGCGGGAGTAATTATATCACAGATCGACTTTTCAAAAATTTTTACAAGAAAATTTAGAACGGAGAAATGAAATGAGGCTTATATTCAAGCAAAGAATTTTCTCGTGGTTCGACAGCTACGACATTTACGACGAATACGGCAACACGGTGTTTACTGTCGAGGGCAAGATGTCTTGGGGCAAAAAGCTACATATCAGTGACGCGTCAGGCACTCATATTGCTACATTGAAGCAAAAGGTGTTCAGCTTTATGCCCACCTTTGAGATGTATCTGGGAGACAGACGCGTGGGCGCTATAAGAAAGGAATTTACCTTTTTCAAGCCGGCGTTTTACATAGACTGTAACGGCTGGGAGATAGAGGGCAACGTATTTGAGTGGAATTACAAGATTAAGGACGAGGACTACGTTGTGGCAACGCTTCATAAGAAGATAATGGACTGGACAGACACCTACGTGCTTGACATTGACGAGGCTTATGATGCCCTGACCGTCTTAATGGTCGCGCTTGCCATCGATGCAGAGAAGGACACGAGAAATTAAATGTAACAAAAAGACTTGGAGCATTTCCAAGTCTTTTTTTGTGCTTGAACAATGACGAAAAACTGAAGCGGAAGGGAAAAAACAGGCAAATTTGAGTAAACAATAAAAAAAATGAAAAAATTTCATATTTAATTAATCAATATGTGTTATTATTAATATGAGAAAATGTTGTGTAATAGCGGATCTTGCGTCCGCGGAAGAAAGGCAATAAAAATGAAGGACGTTCAATTGTGCTTGGGAAATGAGCCGTGCATCGGTATCGATATAGGCTCTACCACCGCCAAGATCGTGGTGGTGAAGGACAATAGAATAATCTACGATAGCTACGAGAGACATTTTTCGACGGTTCGCCCCAAGACCCTTGAGATAATAAGACGCATCAAGCATCTTTTCGGGGGAGAGGAGATAAAGGTAGCTATTTCGGGTTCTGCGGGACTTGGAATGGCTCGCTCTGCCGCTATCCCCTTTGTGCAGGAGGTCTTTGCCACGGGCGAGACGGTCAAGAGGTTTGAACCCGACACGTCTGCGGTCATCGAGCTTGGAGGAGAGGACGCAAAGGTCATCTTCTTCAAGGGTGGCGTTGACGAGCGAATGAACGGAACCTGCGCGGGCGGTACGGGAGCGTTTATCGATCAAATGGCGACGCTCCTTGACCTTACGGTGGAGGAGATGGACAAGCTATCCCTAAAGGCGACGAGAATTTACCCTATCGCGTCCCGTTGCGGTGTTTTTGCCAAGACCGACATTCAGCCGATACTCAACCAAGGCGCGGCAAAGGAAAATATTGCCGCAAGTATATTCGCGGCGGTAGCAAATCAGACCATCGCGGGACTTGCCCAAGGTAGGAGGATCGAGGGCAAGGTCATGTTTTTGGGAGGTCCTCTCTACTTTTGCGAGGGACTTCGCAAAGCCTTCGTTGACGCATTGAAGCTTGGCGAGGACGAGGCGATCTTCCCCGAATACGCAAGACTTTCGGTAGCGTTTGGCGCGGCGATCTACGCGTCGAAGCAAAAAGAGAGCTTTACTATTGAGGAGCTTGAGAGCAGAATTGAAGCAACCACCCACGAGACGGTGGAGACCGCTCACGGCGATCCTCTCTTTGAAAATGAGGACGAGTATTTTGAGTTCTGTCAGCGTCACGCTAAGGCTACGGTAAAATGCGTATGCCCTGCGGATTACGACGGCGGCAACACATATCTCGGCATCGATTGCGGCTCTACCACCACCAAGCTGACCCTTGTGGGCGAGAGCGGCGAGATACTTTATTCGTTCTACGATTCCAACCGCGGAAATCCCGTGGAAATAGTTAAAAATCAACTAAACGAGATATATTCGCTCTTTGGCGATAAGCTTATGATCAAAAGCTCGGCGGTGACGGGCTACGGAGAGGAGCTTATCAAGCACGCGTTCCATATAGATTTCGGTCTTGTTGAGACCATCGCGCACTTTACCGCCGCTCATCATTTCGATCCTCGCGTCGACTTTATTCTCGACATCGGCGGTCAGGACATTAAGTGCTTTAAGATCAAGAACGGCGCGATCGACAGTATAATGCTCAACGAGGCTTGCTCCTCGGGATGCGGATCGTTTATCGAGACCTTCGCCAAGTCTATGGGATACAGTGTTGATGAATTTTCACGCCTTGGACTTTTCGCTAAAGCTCCCGTTGAGCTTGGCTCGCGCTGTACCGTCTTTATGAACTCGTCGGTCAAGCAGGCGCAGAAGGACGGAGCAGGCGTTGGAGACATATCGGCAGGACTTTCAATGAGTGTTGTGAAAAACGCTATCTACAAGGTCATCAGAGCGGCAAACGCCGACGAGCTTGGACAGAACATCGTGGTTCAGGGCGGTACCTTTTACAACGACGCGGTTCTGCGCGCCTTTGAAAAGGAAATCGGCAGAAATGTCACCCGTCCGTCGATCGCGGGACTTATGGGCGCTTACGGCGCGGCTCTCTACGCCAAATCGATGAACAAGGAAAGCTCCGATATACTTAATAGAGAACAGCTTGCCGTCTTCACTCATTCATCCAAGGCGGCGACCTGCCGTGGGTGTACTAATAACTGCCGTCTGACCGTCAATACCTTTTCGGGCGGAGAAAGATATATTTCGGGAAACAAGTGCGAGAGAGGCGCGGGCCTTTCCGACCTTGCCGAAAAGCTTGACGTAGTTCCAAATCTGCACAGATACAAGAGAGAAAAGTTTGAATCTCTTATGGCGACAGAAAGCACCGTTGACGAGAAAATTTACCGCGGCATAGTAGGGCTGCCCTTGGCGCTTGGAATGTATGAGCTGGGTATTTTCTGGCATACGCTTTTTGAAAGCCTCGGATATAAGGTCGAGCTTTCGGGATTCGGAAACCGTCCGCTTTACACAAAGGGACAGTATTCTATTCCGTCCGACACCGCCTGCTATCCCGCAAAGATCATGCACGGTCATATCGAGACCTTGATAGAAAAGGGAGTTGACATCATTTTTTATCCCTGTCTCACATATAATGTGGACGAGCGGATAAGCGACAACCACTACAACTGCCCCGTAGTAGCCTATTATTCAGAGCTGCTGTCGGGGAATATGGAGTCGCTCCGCAAAGTGGACTTCCTCTACCCCTACCTTAATATCAACGAGCCTCGCGAGCTTGTAAAGGAGCTTTGGGGCATATTCAAGGGCAGGGACGGCATCAAGAAAAGGGAGATCTCGCTTGCGGTCGATAAAGCTTACGCGGCTTACGACGAGTGGATGAAGGATATTCGCCTTGAGGGTGACCGCGCCGTAAAATGGGCGCGTGAAAACGGCAAGAGAATAATGATACTTGCGGGCAGACCCTACCACATAGACCCCGAGATAGGTCACGGAATAGACCGTCTCGCGGCAAACCTCGGCTTTGTGGTCATCACCGAGGACTCGGTTGATCTTACGGGAATACACCCCAAGGTTGCGGTGCTTAATCAGTGGACATACCACGCAAGGCTTTACGCCTCTGCGGTCTTTGCCGCCGAAAACGGAGACGTTGAGCTTGTTCAGCTCGTCTCATTTGGCTGCGGTATCGACGCTATTACGGGCGATGAGGTAAGAAATATCCTTGAGAGGAACGGGAAGCTCTACACCCAAATAAAAATCGACGAAATTACCAATTTGGGAGCCGTGAATATCCGATTGCGAAGCCTTATGGGAGCATTGGAGTTCGCGGAAAAATAAAGGATCTTATGAAAAAAGAAAGTATTATTCAATTTGAGGACGAGAGAGTATTATTCACCGAGGAGATGCGTCGGGAATATACCATTCTCTTTCCCAATATGCTGCCAAGGCATTTTAAGCTGATCTCCAAGGTCTTTGGGCAGTTCGGATATAACGCCAAGCAGCTTGAAAACGGCTTGCAGGGAAACAGCAGGGAGATAATCGATGCGGGTCTGCGTAATGTCCACAACGACGTGTGCTATCCTGCGCTGCTTATGATCGGTCAGTGTATCCACGCCCTTGAAAGCGGACAGTACGACCCCCACAAGGTAGCGTTCCTCATGACACAGACAGGCGGCGGTTGCCGCGCGTCAAATTACATCTCGCTTATCAGAAAGGCGCTGAAAAAGGCGGGCTACGGCTACGTTCCCGTTATCTCGCTCAATATTTCGGGACTTGAAAAAAATCCCGGATTTAAGCTGACGCCCGCTATGATATATCCCGCCCTTTACAGTATCCTTTTCGGCGACCTGCTTATGTGTCTTACCAATCAGGTGAGAGCCAAGGAAAAGGTCAAGGGAAGCGCCGTCGCTCTTGCCGACAAATGGACAGATCTCCTTGCCGAGCAGATGACGGGCAAAAGGATGCCATATTCGGTCGTCAAGCAGAATTACAGAGATATAGTCGACGATTTTGCTCGCATTGAGGTCAATGATGTAAAGCCTGTAAAGGTTGGAATAGTCGGCGAGATATTCGTTAAATTCTCGCCTCTTGGCAATAATTCACTTGAGGACTTTCTCGTCAGCGAGGGCGCTGAACCGGTTATGGCAGGCTTGGTGGATTTTATACTGTATTGCGTATATAATCCAATCATCGACGCAAAGCTTTACGGTCGCGGCAAAGCGTCAGCGCCCGTGTATAAAACGATCTGTGACTATATCGCCAAAAAGCAGCAGGATATGATAGATATTATCGCTGAGGAGGGTACGTTTACGCCTCCGTCGCCATTCTACAAAACCTGCCGCGCTAACGAGGGATATATCAGCAGCGGAATGAAAATGGGTGAGGGGTGGCTGCTTACTGCCGAGATGATCGAGCTTATCGAGAGCGGAGTGACCAATATCGTCTGCACCCAGCCCTTCGGATGCCTGCCCAATCATATTGCGGGTAAAGGAATGATGAAGCCCATAAAGGAGAGAAATCCCGGCGTGAACATCGTGGCTATCGACTACGATTCGGGAGCTACGAGGATCAATCAGGAAAACAGAATTAAATTAATGCTCGCCAACGCCCAACGTGATGATTGACGGGAGAATATAGGAGAAACTATGAAAAAAAGCAACTTTCAGCAAAAATTATACAGCTTTATGTACGGCAGATACGGCACTGACGAGCTTTATCTGTTCTGCACCATACTTTCCTTGGTATTGGTAGTGGCAGACTTTATCGTTCAGGCGGCTATGCCCGCATCAACGGCAAAGACGGTCGTGACGATCTCTCTGCTGGTGGCCATAGTCGGTCTTTTCGCGTGGATGACCTTCCGCTCGATGTCCAAGAAGATATATAAGCGCCGTCGCGAAAACGGAATATATTTAAATATCGTTGGCGCGCTTAAAAGGTTCTTTACCTTCAATACTTCAAGAAAAACGAAGAGTCAGAACAAGGACGACGCTCTTTACATCTTCCGTGATTGCACCAAATGCTCCGCGACTCTGCGTCTGCCCAGAAAAAAGGGCAGAAATAAGGTCAAGTGTCCTAAATGCTCTCACAAATTTTACGTAGTTTCAAAAAACAAGTGATAGACGGCAAAAACCGGAAGTCAAAAAATAAACGAGGCAAACAAAATGAACAATTCAAGAAAAACCAAAATCGTATGCACCATGGGGCCTGCCAGCTTAAAGGAGGATGTCCTTGAAAAAATGTTCCGCGCGGGTATGAACGTGGCAAGATTTAACTTTTCCCATGGTACTCATGAGTATCACAGAGACGGTATTAAGCTTGTCAGAAGCGTGCGCGACAGACTTAAGCTCCCTGCGGCTATTCTTCTTGACACCAAGGGTCCCGAGATCCGTATAGGCACCTTTGATTGCGGCAAGATCGATCTTGTAAAGGGCAAAAAATTCACATTCACCACAGCCGACGGCGTAGGCAATGACGAGAGCGTGTCCATAACCTACAAAAAGCTCCCCAAGGAGCTGAGCGTTGGCGACAAGATCCTGCTTGACGACGGCAGACTTGATCTTCGCGTCGAGGAGCTGACCGATACCGACATTGTATGCAAGGTAGTTACTGGCGGCGAGCTTTCAAGCAGAAAGGGAATCAATATTCCAAACGCCCACCTTAGTATGCCCTATATCAGCGAGCAGGACGAGCTTGATCTCCGATTTGGAATTGAAATGGACGTTGATTTCGTCGCCGCTTCGTTTGTTAGAAGCAAAAACGACGTTATCGAGCTTCGTAAGCTGCTCAATTACTACGGCGGTCATAAGATCAAGATAATCGCAAAGATCGAAAACGCCGAGGGTGTTGAGAATTTTGATGAGATACTTGCAAATTGCGACGGAATAATGGTGGCAAGAGGCGATATGGGCGTTGAGATCGAGTTTGAAAAGCTTCCGGGTATTCAGAAAAAGTTTATCCGCAAGTGCTATCAGGCAGGTAAGATGGTCATTACCGCGACACAGATGCTTGAGACCATGATCCACTCCAAAACTCCCACGAGAGCCGAGATCACCGACGTAGCAAATGCGGTCTTTGACGGCACCAGCGCGGTAATGCTTTCGGGCGAGACCGCTATGGGCGATCATCCCGCTCACGTTGTTGAGGTCATGTCCAAGATCGTCAAGAGAGCCGAGACCGATGCTATCGAGATGGGTGCTTACGAGGGTGTTCGCTACGACAGCGACATTTTCGATATGACAAACGCTATCTGCGACGCGGCATGCACCACGGCGAGAGACGTAAAGGCAAAGGCGATAATCGCCGTCACAAGCTCGGGTACGACCGCGCGCCGAGTGTCCAAATTCCGCCCCAGCGAGGCAATAGTTGCGGCTACTCCCGATAATAAGACCTATCATCAGCTCGCTCTCTCCTGGGGAGTATATCCCGTGCTTGCTCTCGTCCAGGACGACACGGACAAGCTCTTCCTCCACGCTATCGACTGCGCGAGAAGGCTTGACATCGTTTCCAAGGGCGACAAGGTGGTTATCACCGCAGGCGTTCCCCTGCGTCAGTCGGGAACTACCAATCTTTTGAAGGTTCAAGTCGTTTAATTTTCAGACCGATAAAGGAGACATCTTATGGCAGAAAAAAAGAGCGCGCAAAATTACGTTAAAAGCGCAGCTAAGAGAGCAGTAAGAAAGAAAAAGAAAAAGCTCGTAAAAAAGTATCCGATAGTAGCGCTTGTCATATTCATCCTTGCTCTGGCGATATATCTGTCGCTTTGCGCCGTCGATCATTACGGCGTGGATATTGGATTTGACGTGGACATGGGTGACGCGAACGTCTTTGAGATGTTCGAGCCGAAGAAAACTATCGATCCGCTACCCGTTCCCGAGGACGGAGAGGTGCTGTTCCACTTTATCGATGTCGGTCAGGGCGACGCAATATTGGTGACTACTCCCGACGGAAATATGCTGGTGGATACTAGCGAGCCGTCCGCGGAGGAGCAGCTTGACACATATTTGAAGGCGGCTGACGTTACCACCTTGAAATATCTCGTGCTGACCCACCCCGATGCAGACCATATAGGTAACGCATCCTTCATAATACAGAATTATAGGGTAGAAAATGTAGTTATAGACAGGCAAAATGTCGGTACTTCTCAGATGTACGCAAAACTTCTTGATGTGATAGAGGAAACGAATATAAATGTGATAGACCTTGAGGTGGGCGCAAGCCTAAGCCTCGGTCAGCTTCGCAATACCGTTATCGCCCCCAACGACGACTACAACGACCCTAACGAGATGAGCTACGTCATAAAGGCGGTATACGGAGAGACCTCGGTCATGCTTACGGGTGATGCCGAGAAAAGATCCGAGGCTGATATCGTCGAAAAATGGAGTGCCGACGCTCTTAAGTGCGATATATTGAAGGTAGGACATCACGGCTCGGATTCGTCTACTACAGAAGAATTTTTGAACGCTTTAGATCCCGAGATCGCCGTCATTTCTTGCGGTGAGGGCAACAAGTACGGTCATCCTCATGATGAAGTGGTAGAGAGACTTCAAGCAAAGGGAATAACCGTCTACCGTACCGACACTCAAGGCTCGATAATATTCAAGACCGACGGAAATAACTTTACCCTCGTTGAAACGAGAAAATAATCGCCTTCGGCGAGCGGTATTGCTTCGCAGTGGTATAGTGTTACGCACAGTTATCTTTTTCAAGGGAGCTTGAAAAAGATTAAGGAGGAAAAATTTTATGTCAATTATACTTATCGGAATGCCGTCAAGCGGAAAAAGTACCCTTGGCGTACTGCTTGCAAAGCGATTAGGATACCGTTTTATCGACTCCGATCTGCTGATTCAAGAGAAGATGGAAAAGCTTCTTCACGAGATCATCGCGGAGCGTGGCAACGAGGGATTTTTGAATATCGAAAACGAGGTAAATCAAGAGATCGATGAGAAGAATGCCGTGATAGCCACGGGTGGCAGTGTAGTCTATTGCGAGGAGGCTATGGAGAACCTAAAAGCCCTCGGAAAGGTGGTCTATCTGAAAATACCCTATGATGAAATGTGCCGCCGCCTCGGAGACTTCTCCCACAGAGGGGTCATTTTGAAAAAGGGAACTACCCTTGAAGATATGTACGCCGAGCGCGCGCCGCTTTACGAAAAATATGCAGATATAACCGTTGATGTCTGCTCGGCGCAGCTCTCCGACTCCTTGGAAAAAATATGCCAGAATCTTGTCTGAATATCTTGTCTGAATATGCAAATGACTGTTGACATATAGGTGAAAAAATGTTATAATTTAGAAAATACTTCATTGGTTTGGAGAAAGATTATGAAAAAATCGGTCAATGTAAAAAAGAAGGATAAGCTTAAGATATTCTCGATACTTGCGGGATTTGTGTTTATTCTGATCGTTATCGCTAAAGTGGTTATTAATGGCGGCTACGAGCTAGCGAGCGCAGGCTTTGATTATTTGCTTGGGTATACTGCGTGGAGTTCTATCATTATCGCTATAGTAAATCTGGCGAGTCCTTTGCTTTTTGCGTTTCTCGCACTTTTGGCAGCGTTGATCCTGTTTATAAAAAAGGACAGTGCGGCAGTATTTATTCCCGTAGGTCTGCTTACTTATAATCTTTTCGGTACGTTTGTTGCGCCTATTATCAATATTTTCTTTAGTAGAATGGTGGAACCGGGATTTCAATTGATCGCCACGTTTGCGAATTTAGCAATATGCTTAGTTTTGGCTACGATCGTTACCGTGTTGTTTTTTGTAGCCGCGGTTACGTTCTGCAAAAAACACAGATATATACTTATGTTCCTTCTGTTCGCTGCTTTTGTTGTCGGCGCTTTGCTAAGTTTGTTCGGGGTTGTCCTTGGCTTGATCAGTAATATCCAAAATTATCTGATGATCCTTGAATATTATGATGTATTGGGAACTATATTCGTCGCTATCAGGCTATTCGTTCTGCCCATAGCGGGATTGATCCTTAACTTTGCCCTTTGCTTTGCGGTGCTTCTTGCGGCTATCGGCATGATCTCTCGCGGAAATAAAAAGAAAGCTGACGCTTTGGAAATTGCCGAAGCAGCAACAATCGCCGAGGCAGCAGAGACCGTCGAGACTAAAAACTGAGAACATATAAAACAAAAATATCCGCAGCTCGCCGTGAGCTGCGGATATTTTAATTATACCTTCATTTCTTCGTGCAAACAGTTGTCGGGTTCTGTGGGAGCGGCAAGAGCGGGAGCCTTTAATATCAACCGCGGCTCTGCCTTGTCGGTAACACACTCGCGTGTGATAATGACCTCCTCAATATCGTCGCGCGAGGGAATATCGTACATTATTTTAGTCATAACTCCCTCAATGATAGAACGAAGTCCGCGCGCGCCGGTCTTTCTTTCGATCGCAAGCTCTGCGATGCTCTTGAGCGCGTCGTCGTCAAAAGAAAGCTTAACGCCGTCGATCTCGAAGAGCTTTTTGTACTGCTTGATGATAGCGTTTTTCGGCTCGGAAAGGATTTTAATAAGTGCGTCGTTATCAAGCTCGGAAAGAGATACGATAACGGGGAGACGGCCTACAAGCTCGGGAATAAGACCGAATTTTACTATGTCGTGTGCAGTAACGTCGCCGAAAATACCGCTGTTTGACGTCGCCGCTTTTTCGCTTTCGCCCGAGAAGCCTATGAGACGCTTACCCTTTCTCTGGTCGATGACCTTGTCAAGTCCGTCAAATGCGCCGCCGCAGATGAAAAGAATGTTTTCTGTGTTGATCTTTATAAATTCCTGATTGGGGTGCTTGCGTCCGCCCTGGGGTGGAACGTTTGCTACGGTTCCTTCAAGAATCTTCAAGAGCGCCTGCTGAACGCCCTCGCCCGAAACATCTCTTGTGATCGAGCGGTTCTCGCTCTTGCGTGAGATCTTATCCACCTCGTCGATGTAGATTATACCGCGCTCGGCAAGCTCGACATCGAAATCCGCCGCTTGAATGAGACGGAGCAGGATGTTTTCAACGTCCTCGCCCACGTAACCTGCCTCGGTGAGAGTGGTAGCGTCGGCGATGGCAAAGGGAACCTGCAGAGTCTTTGCTAAAGTTTGCGCGAGATATGTCTTGCCAACGCCCGTAGGACCCAGCAGAAGCACGTTACTCTTTTGTATCTCAACGCCGTCGTTTTCAGCCTCGGCCTTTTTTGAATAGCGTCCGCGTCTCGTCTGTTCCTTGGAAAGTATGCGCTTATAGTGGTTGTATACCGCAACCGAAAGCGCAACCTTTGCCTCGTCCTGACCGATAACGTGCTCGTCAAGAGCTTCCTTGATCTGACGGGGCTTGGGAAGAGTAGAGAGAGACAGCTCGTCTAAATCACTTACCGTTTGTGTAGTCTCGTAGATCATGTCCGAGCAAGCCTCGACGCAAAAATCACAGATATAAACGCCCGACGGAGAGGGGATCAGAAAATTGACCTGATTTTCGTTTCTTCCGCAGAATGAGCAGTATCTTACCGTCGTTTCCTTGGGAGTATTATTGTTAGATGACATGTTAGATAGCCTTTCGATTATTCGTGCTTGGTGATGATGCGGTCGATAAGACCATATTCAAGAGCCTGCTCTGCGGTCATGAAGTTGTCTCTGTCTGTGTCCTTTTCGATCTGCTCAATGGGCTTGCCCGTGTTCTCGGACAGGATCTTATTGAGCATATCGCGAGTGCGGAGGATAAGCTCGGCGCGGATCTTGATGTCGCTTGCCTGACCCTGCGCGCCGCCCAAGGGCTGATGGATCATGATCTCACTGTGGGGCAGAGCGATTCTTTTGCCCTTTGTTCCCGCGGAAAGCAGGAATGCGCCCATGCTTGCCGCCATACCGATGCAGATGGTAGAGACGTCGCACTTGATGTACTGCATGGTGTCGTAGATCGCCATACCCGCGGTAACGCTGCCACCGGGGGAGTTGATGTAGAAGGAGATGTCCTTGGTGGGGTCTTGCGCTTCAAGGAAAAGCATCTGAGCTACGACGAGAGAAGCGGTTGCGTCGTTTACCTCGTCGGAGAGGAATATAATTCTGTCGTTAAGCAGACGGGAAAAAATGTCGTAGGAACGCTCGCCTCTGCCGGTCTGCTCTACGACCATAGGAACGAGTGCGTTGCGAATAATGGAGTTGTCCATAAATATTTACCTCGTTTCGAAATATTATGTATCAAAAAAGTCAAGTTTGCGCCGTGTAACATAATATTGTCCACGGCGCAACCCTTTAAGTAAAATTATTCTTCAGTTTTAGCTTCTTCAGTTGCCTCGGCAGCAGCTTCCTCAGCTACGGGTTCTGCAACCTTCTTCTTGCGGGGTCTGGAAGCCTTCTTTGCAGCCTTGACGTTGTCCTTGACTACCTGCATAGCCTTTCTGACGCTAACGTCAGCCTTTACCATAGCCTCGCCAACCATCTTTGCTACCTGCTCCTTGTCGATGCCGTAGGTGTTGGAGATAAGCTCGTATTCTGCGGTAAGCTCATCCTCGGTAACCTCGATAGCTTCTGCCTTTGCGATAGTTTCAAGAGCGAGACGAGCCTTTACCTGCTTTTCAGCCTGAGGTCTCATCTGCTCGCGGAGCTTGCCCAAATCAAGACCGGTGTACTGG